>DAORDI010000249.1:0-1648 GCA_035345895.1 Leptospiraceae bacterium | reverse complement strand
GGGGAATTAGAACTCCTGGTTTCTAAGGATAAGACCTTGTATGCTGACCAGTTGAAATGAGGTTATTTATTATTGAGAGAGAAGGGAATTTAAGGACGCAGTGCTGCAGGGAATTAGAACTCCTGGTTTCTAAGGATAAGACCTTGTATGCTGACCAGTTGGAAGGAGGATATTTATTATTGAGAGAGAAGGGAATTAAGGACGTAGTGCCACGGGGAATTAGAACTCCTGGTTTCTAAGGATAAGACCTTGTATGCTGACCAGTTGAAATGAGGTTATTTATTATTGAGAGAGAAGGGAATTTAAGGACGCAGTGCTGCAGGGAATTAGAACTCCTGGTTTCTAAGGATAAGACCTTGTATGCTGACCAGTTGGAAGGAGGATATTTATTATTGAGAGAGAAGGGAATTAAGGACGTAGTGCCACGGGGAATTGAACCCCGGTTACAAGGATGAAAACCTTGTGTCCTAACCACTAGACGATGGCACCAAATAAGCCTTTTGAGTCGTTCGGGACTCGAACCCGAGACCCTCTCCTTAAAAGGGAGATGCTCTACCAACTGAGCTAACGACTCGTCCTTAAGGCCAAATTATTAAGGGGGAGTACAGAGTCAACAACTAATCTAAAAAAAGTTCCGGAAAAAATAAAAAAAATCAAACTTTTAAGCCGAGGATCTTGCTGTTTTTACTGATCCATCGCAAACTTTTAAACAGCTGGATTTCCCTAATCTTTTCTAAAAATTACCGCTTCCAGACAGCATATTGTATTTGCGCAAGGTCAGAATGCAAGTCGAAATCTGAGTCAGAGAGTTCAGAGAACTGTTTGTATGGACTGGCTTTAAGAATAAATTTACTGCCTTCGGGATGCAGAATCATTATCCTCCGATGTACTTCTTATTTTGAGAAGAAAGAGAAAATTAGATTTTTTATGATTTGACAGTCAAATTCCTTATGATCCAATGTCTAGGCAGTTTACTATGATATTCCGATTCCTTATTCTGCTTTTGTTTGTTCTCCCCCTGAAATCTGATGAAAGAATCAGTCTGAAGCAGATCTGCGAGGGCGAATCCTGTCGGCCCAGGGTATGGGAAATTCGCGAGGGCTTTGACCCAGCATCTGCATTTTCTGAATCATCCGACAGTTCCTGGAAAAAGGTCGACAGTTTTCCGATCTGGGCAGACAAATTTTTCCCACCAAAAAATGACTTTGCTGTGTATACGTACAGGACAGTATTTGATGCTCCGAATGAATTTCTGACAGGAGACAGACAGCCTGGAATCAAGCTGGGAGAAGCAGGAGAAGTTTTTTCCATTTACATCAACGGAAATCTGATTGCATCTGAAGGAAAATCTGAGAACGGAAAAACCGTCCATCACAGGACCGTCCGAAACAAGGTCTGGCAGATCAATCCGAAATACCTCCGTCTGAAGAACAATATGCTTGTCTTGAAAATAGAAGGCGACCCCAGATACGATCATACAGGTCTTTATTTTACGCAGGGATATGAAATTGATTTTCTAGATGAACTTGAATTTGAAAAAAGAGACATCCTCGGAATCAGTTTTATGGGGATATATTTTGTTGTAGGCCTGTATCATCTTCTTCTTTTCAGCAAAAGGAGAAATGAACTTTACAATCTGTACTTCGGA
>DAORDI010000248.1:0-8863 GCA_035345895.1 Leptospiraceae bacterium | reverse complement strand
AATAATTTTCCGAAAGCATTAGGAAAATCTAATGAATCAGTAAAAACAGGATTTTAGGCAGTTTCAGAGTCGCCGAGCCAGCTTCCAAACCGGCAAGGGCGAAGCCCTTAGCAGCTTCTAAGTTTGCGAAACCGCCGGTAGGCTTATCCAAGAATGCCCCATCTGCGTAAGGTGAGTTATCCAGTAAAAATGGTCTGCTGAGCAGATAAGCAGCCTTCACTTTCACTTAAAAAGAGTGCAAATAAAAAAGCTGAAAATTTATATGCTGTCCCGATGAATTCTGACAAGCTGATTTTCTAGGCCTTTATCTGAGACTGCATCATGAATTTTCTTTGCTATCCGTGCAGCATCGGGATCATCCGTGCAGACAATAATTCCTGAATGCTCTGATTTCGAATTATGCAGCTGAATAAAATCTCTTCTGTTAAATGTGATAAGAATTCTATTTTCACTGATCGAAAATTCCAGAACTTTTTCATCAGGAATAGATTGATTGGCATTTCCTGCCTCAAGACTTGTCAAGACGTCATTACCCAGTTTTCTCAGTTCCAGAACTATTGATAATCGAAAATTCTCATTGGTGTAAAATCTTGCCATCAGGCCCTCAGGTTTTCTTCAATATCCTTTTCGATCTCTTCTTTATGCAGAACAGAATACGACCAGGCATTGACTAAATCGGCCGCCCGAAGAGAAGGCCAGTCGAATAGAAGCTGTGCTTCAGAAAGACCGTTTCTTCTGGCAAGCTCAAGTGTCCAGACAGGAATTCTAGTTCTGACTATGCAGGCTGACCCGCCGGACACTCCGTCCTTTTTTTCAATTCCTGGAAAACTTTTAGACAGATCGTCGGCCAGCAGTTTAAAGAGCAGTGCTTTTTCCCTGGAACTCATTTCAGCTATGTCCTTTTCCATTTCAATGAATGTCATAAGGATAGTGTAAAGAATCTTTGAAAAAATGCAAGTAAAGACTGCAAATGGTGAAAAACCTCATCTCCCCACCTCCCTTCCCCTTTTTACATTTTCGAATAATTCACTGGACATAAAAACAGACTGTAAAAACATGGTCAACAAAAGGGATTCACTATGCCTACAATTTCACCTATACATAGAACACCTTCTATCAGAAAAGAAGACGTCCAGAAAAAATGGTATGTCGTTGATGCGGAAGGAAAGACATTGGGCAGACTCTGTTCAGCCATAGCAGCGAGACTCAGAGGCAAGCATAAGCCTACATTTACACCGAACCAGGATTGCGGTGACAATATCATTGTAATTAATGCCGAGAAGATTAAAGTTACAGGAAGAAAAACTGAACAGAAAATTTATCGTCATCACTCCCGTTTCCCCGGGGGACTCAGTGAAATTAAATTTCGTGATTTAGTAAAGGAAAATCCTGTCCGAATCATTACAGAAGGGGTCAAGGGAATGCTTCCAAAGACAAAACTTGGAAACAAAATGATCACTCATTGCAGAGTTTTTGCAGGACCAGAACATGATCTCGCAGCTCAGAAACCAGTGAAATTAGAATTATAAGGAAATATCATGGCACCAAAAGGCAAAGAAACTTGGACTGTAGGCAGAAGAAAAACTGCAGTTGCCAGACTGAAAATGACTGAGGGATCCGGAAAGGTCTCTGTAAACGGTATGGCAATAGAAAAATATATCTCATTAGGTGCATCTAAAGTAGCTGAGGCACTTTCGCCCCTGAAAGTATTGAACCTCCAGAATAAATATGATCTGCTGTTCAATGTAAAGGGCGGCGGTCCAAATGGACAGGTCGGCGCAATCAGACATGCACTTGCAAGAGCACTTGCAAAAACTGTTGCTGACGGAAGAACTCCTCTGAAGAAAGAAGGTTTCCTCACAAGAGATTCCAGAATGGTAGAACGTAAAAAGTATGGCCGTCACAAAGCCAGAAGAGGAACTCAGTTCTCCAAACGTTAATCTTTGTCTCTTTTTTCTGAAAATTTTAGAGATCTAGAAGACTTAACCAGGAAATATCTGAAGACTAGAGACCGATCCTCGGAAGAGGTTCGGTCTTTTTTATTTTCCAAGGGTATCTCCGAGGAAAGAATTGATAAATTTCTAGATGATCTGCGTGACAGAGGGATTATCAACGAAAGACGCTTGGCTTCCAATTTTGTATACTCTGCACTCTACTCCAAAAAATGGGGAACAAAAAGAATTCTCAGAGAATGGAAAAAGTATTCCGGCGACCAGTCTCTAGTCGAGGCAGAACTTGAAAAGTTCGAAAAATCTGTCTTTCTGGATCATTGCAGGGAGCTTTTCGGGAAATGGAAGCAGCAGAAAATGAAAACAGAATCGGCAGTCGGCAGACTGAAAAATCTGGGCTACAGCAATTCTGAGATAGAAAAAATCTTAAGAGAAAATAAAATAGAAATTGATTTAGGCGAGGAAGACTATGAAGACAGCTCGGGAAATTAAAAAACTTTTTTTGGAATATTTTAAATCCAAAGGACATGAGGTGGTTCCCTCCTCCAGTCTGATACCTGCAGGAGATCCTACACTTCTTTTTACTACTGCCGGAATGGTTCAGTTCAAGCCTCTTTTCACCGGAGCAGTTGCTCTTCCTTATACAAAAGCAGCCTCTTCCCAGAAATGCCTGCGCACTACAGACTTGGAAAATGTGGGAAAAACAGAAAGGCACTGCACCTATTTTGAAATGCTCGGAAACTTCAGTTTCGGAGACTATTTCAAAAAAGAAGCAATCGAATATTCTCTGGAGTTTTCATTAAAATATCTGGAATTCGACAAGGACAGGATCTGGATTACAGTTTTTGAAAATGACGATGAAGCTATAGAAATGTGGGTGGAAGCAGGAATTCCCAGAGAAAGGATCACTAAGCTCGGAAAGGCAGACAATTTCTGGGGACCGGCAGGAGACTCGGGAGCCTGCGGACCCTGCTCTGAACTGTATCTGGACAGAGGAGTATCCAAAGGATATGAGGGATGCGGCACAAAGGAATCCTGCCGTCCAGGATGCAGCTGCGACAGATTTTTGGAATACTGGAATCTTGTATTCAACCAGTTCAATCAGGACACATCAGGCGTTCTGCATCCTCTGAAGCAGACAGGGATCGACACAGGTTCAGGACTCGAAAGAGTCGCCCTCCTCTCCCAGAATGTGGATTCAGTCTACGATACGGACCAGCTCCAGAACATTATAAAATATATAGAAAAGCATACAAAAGATGCATATTCTAAAAATCCGGCTCCTTTCCGGGTTCTGACGGATCATTCCAGATCCGTGACTTTTGCAATCGGTGACGGGATTCTTCCCGACAAGACAGGAAGGGGATATGTAATTCGAAGACTCATCAGAAGAGCAGTTCTGTATGCAGGAAAAATCGGAATCAGAGAACCCTTCCTTTTCAGACTGGCAGAGTATGTATCTGAAATCTACAAAGAAGACTATCCTGAACTCTCAAAAAACATAGGGTATATTTCTTCAGTCATTTTTAATGAAGAAAAATTATTTTTGCATACTCTGGAAGTGGGAATTTCCCAGATGGAGGAAATCCTCGAGTCCTACAGAAAGGAAAACAAAAAACTTTTCCTCGGCAGGGACATATTCCGTCTGTACGGAACATACGGATTCCCTCCTGAGATGACAAAGGAGATCGTTCAGGAAAAAGGATTTGTCTTTGATGAAAAAGGGTATGAGGAAGAACTCGAAAAAGACAGAACACTTTCGAGAGAAAGCTGGAAAGGCAAAAAAGCAAATGCTCTCGGAAGCTTAAGCACTGAAAAACTCGAACCGACTGTATTCACAGGCTACACTGAACTTAAGACGGAAGGGAAAGTACTTTATATTCTGAAAGAGGAAAAATCAGTTCAGTCTGTTTCTGCAGGAGATGCATGTGCATTGATTCTGGACAGGACAAGTTTTTACGGGGAATCCGGGGGACAGATCGGCGATACCGGATTTCTGAAGAAGGATAAATTCCTTTTTAAAGTCACTGACACTCAGAAGGAAAATGATGTCATCATCCATATAGGGACAGTGCTTGAAGGAAGTGCTGCAAAGGGAGATGCACTGACAGGAGAGGTGGAAACAGAAAGAAGAGCACTTCTCACTTACCATCATTCAGGCACTCATCTGCTTCACGCGGCACTCAGAAAGGCTCTGGGAACGCATGTCAGCCAGAAGGCATCACTTGTATCGAATGAATATCTGAGGTTTGATTTTTCTCATCCGAAACAGATGACTGAAAAAGAGATCCTGGAAGTGGAACAGGCAGTGAATTCTGCAGTCAGCGCAGGGGCGAAAGTCAAGACAGAAGTCCTCGACATTGAATCCGCCAAAAAGACAGGCGCAATGGCATTCTTCGAGGACAAGTACGGAGACAGGGTCAGAGTAGTCAGCATGGAAGATTTCTCCACTGAATTCTGCGGAGGATGTCATGTTTCCAATACGAAGGAAATTGAATATTTTTTAATTAAAAAAGAAGGAAGCCCGGGAGCAGGAAGCAGAAGGATTGAAGCTGTCTGCGGCTCCAAGGTCATTGATTATTTCCAGGAAGTATTCCAGACAATTTCTTCCGAGATCAATGAGCACAATCTGAAGTGGAAGGAGACTCTTGGACATTCAGAATGCAGCGTAAATGAATCAGTTCCCGTTCCGGAGGAAGTCAATTCCGTATTCGCAAAGAAAAAATCAGGCGCAGTGAAAATCTTCAGAGAGAAAAGAAAACATCTCGAAGATCTTCTGAAAACAAAAAAAGAAGAAGCAGCGAAGAAACTGAAGGAAAAAAATGCAGCGGAAAGTTCAAACCTTCTTCAGGTCCAGGACAGACTGATTTCAGAATCGGAAAAAATAGGAAACTTTGTTCTGATCCAGTACAGAACCTCAGGCGAAAAAATCGAGAATCTGAAAGAACTTGGAGACAGTCTGAAAAACAGGGTGCCTGAATCACTTACAGTTCTTCTGAACGAAGACAAGGCTGCTCCTTCGACTCTGATTCTCATGGCAGGCAGAAAAGCAGTTGAAAATAAAATACAGTGTAATGATTTATTGAAAAAGATTCTCCCTCTTCTTGACGGACGCGGAGGCGGAAAACCCGACCTCGCGCAGGGTTCAGTCAAGTCGCTTGAGAATCTGAACAAGGCAGTTGAAGTTTTAAAGGAGGCTTTAAATGGCTCAGGATCCGTCGTTTGACATTATTTCCAAAATAGAAAAGTCTGAACTTGCGAATGCAATCTCACTTGCAATGACTGAAATTACCACAAGGTTTGATTTCAAAGGCTCAAAGTCAGATATCAAGCACGAAGGCGACAATCTTGTAATCACATCAGACAATGATATCAAGATCAAACAGGTCATAGATGTGCTGACGAACAAACTTCTGAAAAGAGGGATCGGAATCAAAGCTTTTGAATTTGAAAAAGCCAAGCTGGAACAGGCCACAGGCGGAACTGTCCGAATGAAAGTCAAGGTGCAGAACGGTCTTGAAAAAGAGCACACCAAGGAAATCACAAGAATTCTGAAAGACAGCAAGCTGAAAATCCAGCCTACCATCATGGGAGAATATGTAAGAGTGACAGGAAAGAAAAAAGATGATCTTCAGGAAGCTCAGAAACTCCTGAAGAATGCAGATCTGAATTTCGACTTTACTTTTACAAATTACAAATCCTGAGAAAGCAGCTGAAATTCATTTCGCCTGATTCTCAGCAGCACAGGATTCAGGGACATTGGATGGATTTTCAGCGCACTGAATGAATTTCTTCGGATCGACTGGAAACAGATCCGATCTTTTAGATTTGATCCGAATCTGTGATTTGTGAACCATACCCCAGACAGTCCCAGGTTTTTCGCCGGGACTGCAGGCATCAGTAAGATACCATCCGGTAAATTTTTTTCCTTTTGATGCCCTTGCAAGAATAAAAATTGTTTTCACCTTGGTCACCCTGCAGAGGACTTTTCCATCTGAGGTCCGTATATTTGTCGGCGGGTCAAATATCTCCGCATCTGCGCCTGTCCCTGCCAATACAGGAAATACTGTGAAAACCGCTCCGGCAAAAATAAATAATCTTAGAATGAAAAGTTCCATAGAAGCCTTTTAACCGTACTGATTTTTTTGTCTACAGTAAAACTGTCTCAAAAAGCTGTTCACCTGACACCGGAAAAACTGACTGCGCCCTTCTCCCGTATATATTTTTTATATACCTTTTCAGCAAGCTCCGGCCTGTCCGTAATGAGTCCATCCACTCCGTTTTCAATCAGATTCTTCATCTCTTCAGGATCGTTTACAGTCCAGGGAAAAAGAATAAATCCGAGATCTTTCTTCTCCTGAACATACTCCCTCACCGCCATTTCTTTTCCGAGGGCCAGAACCTCAGGTTTTGCATTGTTCAGAAAATACAGATTTCTCAGAAGAACCTTTGCAATATAAGGCATCTGAGTGATGTCCTTGAAACTTGAATACAGCTGTCCCCGTATCAGATCAGGTTCTATCCTTGCCGTTTCTTCCAGCACATAAGGATTAAATGAGGTCACGAAAACCTTTCCGACCAGATTTTTTTTACGGATCAGTTCCGCAGTGGCAGCCGCGACCTTTCTTGCCTTTTCTCCCAGCTCAAACGACTTGATCTCAATGTCGATCAGTGCCTTTCCGCCGAATTCATCCAGAACCTCTTCGAGAAGAGGAATTTTTTCTCCCTTGAATGAATCATACAGAAAATTATTATCGGAAACACTGATAAAATCGCTTTTTTTCATTCTGCTCCAGTCTCTTTGATACGTTTTTTTATAGAGAAGCCCTGCAAGAGCGAGTTCTCTGAGTTCCTCTTCGGAATAGGACGAAATTCTCTCTCTGAATTCAGACCTGAAATATACTAAACTGTCGAGTGCCTTCAGCTCGGAAAGGCTGAGATCAGCCACTTTCCCCTTTTTTCCGGTCACCCTGTCCACAGTCTCGTCATGAAAAACAACAAGTTCACCTGTTCTGCAGAACATCACATCCAGTTCAAAAGGAAATCCTCTCGAATGAGCCATTCGGAATGCAGACATGGAATTTTCAGGAGCATAGTTTCTCATTCCCCTGTGAGCAATAATCTGAAATTTTTTCCCGAAAAATTTTTCCGAAATTTCTTTCCTGGGAATATAGGAAGAACAGTCCTGAACTGTAATGATAAAAAGAAGGATTATAATTTTTCTCATTTTTTTTTCCTCAACCCGAATGAATGGAACACAAAACATTTTTTTGAATAGGCACCGAAAAAGTAACTCTGCCTCTCCTCATCGAGTCTGCTGTCAAACAGTGCTTCCACTGAATTCATTTCCGTAAGTTCATTCAGTTCTTCATAAAAGGTCTTGAGCGCAAAACTGAAATTCAGGAGAATCGGTCTGGACCTGCCGTCCGAATGAAATATGATCGGCACATTTACTGAATTCCTGCAGCCCTTGCTTTTGCCTGTAATTTTTACGATCTCATATTTTTCGAGATTCCAGTCGGAGAGATTTGTATTCAGGAAATCCTTAGGAGGAATCACTGACCGGTTGATAAAGGAGAGAGCCTCCGTTGAACGAGGACCTGCTGCTTTCTGAGAAAGGGGTGTCCTTCCGGCATGAATGGAAGCATCTCTGAATACAGTTTTCGTCGGATGGACTGTTTCAATGGAAGAGGAATTCATCGGAAATCCTGCAGAGGAAACCGAAGGATTCGGCATAGGATTTTTCTTTCGAAGTATCACCTGATCGTCTCTGCCGGGAATACAGAAGGAAAGAAAAAGAAGAACTGCATAAATTCTCATTTCTTCTTTTTGATTTCCTTATCCGAAGTTTTCTCCGAGGAAGATTCAGCTGATTTTTCGGGAACGGTTCCAAGCTCCAGTTTTTCCGGAACTGAGCCGAATTTTACTCCGATCCCGGTCACTCTTGTGCACTTTTTCAATCGGAGAAATCCGAAAAGAATCTGCTCCAGACTGTAGTCTGTCTGCACATTAAACAGCAGGTCGGCCCTGTTCTCTACGGCCTTATGGACAGCAGTCTCGAAACTTTCATCTCCCAGATATACGAGCCAGAACCAGCTTTCAGAACAGGTCTCACCGGAAAGTTTCCCTACAGTCTGCATCCCTTTAATATCTGCATAACTTTGAGAATAGTACCATCCTGGGGTTTTTACATTTGTATAAATACAATTCATGAACAGAATGAGCATAGGCAGTGTTTTTTTAATCATAGAGCAGTCTTTTATGTTCCTGAAAAACAGGTCAAGCTGCAAATGATGACCGTTTACAGAAAGCCTCACTCAGTTAATCAATTGAATTTCTGAGTGAATGTAAAAAAATGACCCTATGCCGTCAACTTGGGGAAAAGTATTTAAGGTAACAACGTTCGGAGAATCTCACGGAGTTTCAGTCGGGGTTGTAGTGGAAGGGGTTCCCGGAAATCTGGAATTTCCATTGGAAGAAATTCAGAAGGATCTGACCAGAAGAAAGCCGGGCCAGAATCTGCTTACAACTCCCAGAAAAGAGGACGACGAGATCAGAGTTGTATCCGGTGTATTCGAAGGCAGAACAATCGGCAGTCCCATTACTCTCATTGTAGACAACAAGAATGCAATCGGAAGAGACTATGAAAAATTCAGGCATATCTACAGGCCTTCTCATGCCGATTATACCTACGATATAAAATACGGATTCAGAAATCACGAGGGCGGCGGAAGAGCCTCGGTCAGAGAGACTATAGGAAGAGTTGCTGCGGGAGCCATTGCCAGAATAATACTGGAGAAAGAACTTGGACTCGAAACAATTGCCTGGGTAGATTCGATCGGAACGGTGGATGCCGATCCGGAAATCATACCGAAGTCAAAATCGGAAGTGGACAGAAATGACGTCAGGTGTCC
>DAORDI010000247.1:0-8872 GCA_035345895.1 Leptospiraceae bacterium | reverse complement strand
CTATCTCCTTGGTTAGGTTACTGATTGAATTATGAATAATGATCAAATCATTAAAAGCGGGGTTCGGGACAGCCGCCCCGAAAGGCACGCCGCCGGCAGGCTCCACTCTCCGGGAAGTGCGGGCGTCGTGATTATCAAAGGATAGTGTAAGCCAAAAAGTTATGAACCTATCTAAACTGTTCTCGCGGGCGGATGATGAATTTATTCAGGAGATTGTGGGATCTTCTGCGATAGAGATCATTCGTACTCTTTTTCCTGAAAAAGTCACTCCTTCGAAGATGAAGGAGCTTGTGTTTGATTTGTATAGAGAAAATATTCTATTGAATGCAAAGAGCAGGTCGCTTCTTTTTCAGATGCTTAAGAAGGATGAGGCTGCCGAGCTTATGCAGTATCTTCAGGAAAAAGAAGGGAAAGATCCTTATACTGTACTGCAGGGGATATCTTTCAGCAGGAAGAAGGAAAATCTTCTTCTGAAGTACTTTGAACTTCCAGAGACGGAAACGGGGAGTCAGGAAGAACCCAAAAGTGAATTTCTTCTGTCTGCGGAATATCCACTGTTTCCTCATCAGAGAAATGCAATTGCAGAGATCAAGGCAATTATATCCGGCTCATCTAAAAGAGTGATTCTGCATATGCCCACCGGTGCAGGCAAGACCAGAACTACAATGAGTTTTCTTGCGGAGTATATTCGGATTCATCCGGGTGCTCTTGTTGTATGGCTTGCAGCAAGTGAGGAGCTTTGCGAACAGGCGTCTGATGAATTTCAGAAGGCTTGGAAACATATCGGCGACAGGGATGTGAGACTGTATAAATTCTGGGGAAGGCATACTGTGGAGCCGAGCACAATGCAGGAAGGACTGATGGTGGCAGGTCTTTCCAAGATGTTCAATATGATCAAGAATCAGAACAAATTTATTTCTGCTCTTGGGACAAAGACAAAGCTTGTAGTTATGGACGAGGCTCATCAGGCAGTTGCGAAATCGTACAGCATTATTATAAATTCACTGATTGTATATAACAATGCACCTCTGATAGGACTGACTGCCACTCCTGGAAGAAGTTATTCCGACATTACAAAGGATGAGGAACTGGCAGAGTTTTTCCACAGAAGAAAAGTTACTCTGAAAGTAGAGGGATATGCGAACCCTATTCATTATCTTCAGTCGGAAGGGTATCTGGCAAAAACGGAATTTTATACACTGGGTCATACTGGGAATGTTCAGCTCACTCAGTCGGAAATCAATGCCATTCAGAACGAATTTGACATCCCGGAGAAAGTTCTTGTCCAGCTCGGGAAGAATGAAATCAGAAATATTGAGATATTAAAGAAGTTTAGGGATTTGATCACAAGACACAGACGGATTATGTTCTTTGCAGCCTCGGTGGAGCATTCGGAAATGATTGCTTTTCTTCTGAGAGCGATGGGGATAGAGGCTTATTCGGTCAGCGGAAAAACTTCTTCTTCCGAAAGAAACAGGGTGATTCAGAGTTTCAAGGATGATTCGCCGGAAGTCAAAGTGATCTGCAATTTCGGAGTGCTGACTACAGGTTTTGATGCACCCAAGACAAGCTGTGCTTTTATTGCAAGACCTACAAATTCTCTTGTGCTGTATTCTCAGATGGTGGGGCGCGCCATTCGCGGAACAAAGCAGAAGGGAAACGATAAAGCAGAAATCATTACAGTGATTGATACAAGCCTGCCCGGTTTTCGGGATATGGCAGAAGCATTTTTAAACTGGGAAGATATATTTTAGGAGAAAATAATGGAAAGACATGACATAGTTCCCGCACATCTTGCAGTTCAGGCAATGAGAGACAACGGATACCGCAATACAGCGTATGCTGTAGCAGAACTGATTGACAATTCCATTCAGGCCAAGGCAGACTGTGTAGAACTGCTGCTGGCAGAAAAAGAAATGCCCTTGAATAAAAATTCTGCTATGAGACTTTATGAAATCGCCATTCTGGACAATGGAAGCGGAATGGATGAGAAAACACTCAGAATGTCTCTTCAGTTTGGAAATGGAACTAATTTAGGCACTGTGCAGGAAGACAGTATCGGAAGATTTGGAATGGGTCTGCCAGCCTCATCCATATCTCAATGCACTAAAGTGGAGGTCTGGTCCTGGCAGAAAGGCGTTGAAAATGCTTCATATACATTTTTGGATATAAATAAGGTAAATAGTCAGGAAATCAGTGAGATCCCTAAACCGGTTAAAAAAAAGATTCCGACAATTTACCGTACTGTCGGGAGTCAGTTTGGAGAAACAGGAACACTTGTCGTCTGGTCAAATCTGGACAGGATTCTTTGGAAAACTGCGGAACCTCTGATTAAGAATTCAGAACTTATTATCGGGAGGCTTTACAGAAAGTTTATCGACAAGGATAAAATATCATTACGAATGGTATCCTTCAATTATGATAATCCGAAGGATGTAAAGATCGATAAGGAGGCGCTTCCGAATGATCCAGGTTATCTGATGAAGAAGACTTCCTGTCCTAAACCTTTTCACAGTGTACCTATGTTCGAAAAAGACGGAGAAACAGTTGAATATGTCATCAAACATAAAGGAAGAGAACACAAAGTAAAGATAACTTTCAGTCTGGCGAAACATGAAGCAAGAGTGCAGGAGAAGGATGGTGTATCTGGATGGCTTGTGAATGGAAAACCTGCAAGTCCTGGAATTGAACCAGGTTCAACGGATCATGGAAAACATGCAAAACGTAATTTGGGAGTTTCATTGGTCAGAGCAAACCGTGAACTTGCTCTGGATGAAGGCTGGGTAGTGCCTTTTGACGTGACTGAAAGGTGGTGGGGTGTGGAGATTTCATTTTCACCCGCTTTGGATGAAATTTTTGGAGTATCCAATAATAAGCAGTACGCAAGTCATTTTCAGGAAATAGCACAGACAGAAATGAAAGAAATGTTCCGGTCAGATCAGTCCTATCAGTCTCTTCTTTTTGAACTTGAGAATGATGAAGATTCCAAGCTGGAACTGGTCAGGATTGCAAAACTGATTAATGACAGACTGGGAATCATTAGAAACCGAGTCAAGGCACAGACTAAAAACGTGAGAAATGCGAAGAAAGAACGGCATGATATCGGGGCTACACTTTCACATGCATCTCATATAATTAAATCAAGAGCAGAAGACGGACATACTGGAACAACGGATAAGCAGATGAAGACGGAGACTGAGGATGAGAGAAAGAAAAGAATTCAAGAAGAAATGAAGGAAGAGGAAATTCCTCCATCTACTATTGAAAAAGTTATGGAGGAAATTTTCAAGAAAGGTTATCGGATTGAATTTGAATACGGGGAAGTAGGAAATGCCAACTTTTTTGATGTTAAGTTTAAATCTGGAACAATATTTATAAAATTAAATATAAAACATCCTGCATATCCGCATCTTATAGAGGTATTGGACGAAGAAGTGGAAGATCAGGAGGCTGAAACATTGAAAGAACGTCTGGTAAAGGCGAGGGACGGCTTAAAACTGCTGCTCATTGCATGGGCAAGATTTGAGGATGAGCAGGATGGTCCAGCCAGAACAAGGATTCAGGATACAAGACACGACTGGGGTCGAATCGCCAGAGATTTTTTATCAAAGGAATAGCTTTAACAACACAGCACAAGGAGGATACTATGCTGGATAGAATTAAAATTGACTTTGAGGATGTGGTCAGACAGAAAATAATTTCTCATCCCAATCTGAAGAAAATGAAAAAAAATATTGATGATTTTCTTTCCATAATCCCCTACGATTTTCACTTGAAAAAATATCAGAAGACTGCCCTGGAAGTAAATCGAGCTTCTCACCCAAAATTATTCTCTTATATAGACGATGTTGCAGGCCAGTTTCAGATTAAGGCAAACATCCGAGTTTTTAAAGCAAGGGAAATGACAGGGGAAAATGCTTTAATTTCTGCAGATAAAGACAATGTATTGATTGTTTTTTGCGATAATATATTAAATCTGATAAATTCTGAGTTGGAACTTAAAAGTATCATAGGACATGAGTTTGGACATTATCTCTTTAAGCATCATGAAAAAAAAATAGAAAAATATTTGCAGGGTATCGCTGGGATGTTTCCAGAGGAAGCCATAAACAATGAAGAAAAAAAATATGCAAGAAGTGCTGAAAATACAGAACTGATTGATATGGCATTTATTATCAGCCAGATTTCCGAATTGAATGCGGATAGAGTTGGTCTTCTTGCTTGCGGTGATTTGGATGCTGCTATTGTTTCAGGGATCAAACTTTCTGCAGGAAAAATCGATCAATTTGGAACATATAGTGCTTCATACTATTTAGATCAAGCAGAGGGTTTAATGAATAATGAAGATCCTTTTGATGATGAAGATTTTCGCTCAACGCATCCATTGGAAAAACTTCGGGCCTACGCTCTTAATTATTTCTACCACTCGGACGTTTTTAAGGAACTGACAGGAAAAGGTTCTGGAACAAATCGCCTGAATGAATTCAATAATATAATTCATAAAATTATTCCTATCCTGCCAGTGAATGCCAATTCAGAATCTACTTCCAAAGTCAGCAGCACTTCTTCTGAAAAGATCACTCAGATGGATCCGTATGAATATGAACTTTTCCGATATATGGCTGTTCATCATGTGGTGTCCATTGACGGCAAGATCACAAAGGCAGAATCTGAAATGCTTTGCAATTTCATTAAAGAAGATGAAATTTACAACAAAGTTCTTGCTTTTTCCGAAAATGCAAGTGAGGATGAATATAAAAAAACATACGAATCTCTCGCCAAGAAAGCCTGTGGTCTGGACAGCAGAGTGAAAACTTCTATTATAAAACTGATGATCAAAGCAGCCAAGGCGGACAGAAAAATTGCAGATGAGGAAATCGGTGCTATCATCGGAGTTGCTCAATCCATGGACGCGGACAAGCAGTGCCGTCTGCAGCTGAAGAACACTTTCGGGCTGGAGTACTGAACTGTATATGATATAGTTTGGGATGCTTAAAATATTCTTATACACCCGCTGATCTGCTTGAGGTAAAATATCGAGCAGGTTCAGCTAAAAAGGAGATTTTCCTGGAGCTTGCAGGAAAATTATCAGTGGAAGAAATTGCAGTGATGCTGCTGGTTCCCTTGGACAGAGTGCTTTCTGCAAAACAAAATCTGTCTTGACTTTCAAAAATAAGGATGCGGCAGTGTAACTATGAAACCTCTTCCGATAGGAATCCAGACTTTCCGAAAAATCATCGATGGAAATTATCTGTACATTGACAAAACGAGACAGATATACCAGATGATTAAAAATCCATCCGGTGCTTACTTTCTGTCGCGTCCCCGCCGGTTTGGAAAAAGTCTGACCCTGTCCACACTGGAAGAAATCTTTCTGGGAAACAGAGAGCTGTTTCGGGGTCTTTGGATTTACGATTCTGAATACAGCTGGAGAAAACATCCAGTCATACGATTTGATTTCAGCAAACAGAAGGCTAACGAGCCGGAGGCTCTGATTCGTTTTATTATTTCCGAACTGAATCTGATTGCCGAAAAATATAATCTTGCTCTGACGGAAACAGACTACTATTCCCAGTTTCAGGAACTGATTATAAAGTTGGGCAAGACAGAAAAAGTCGTCATACTGATTGACGAGTATGACAAGCCGATCATTGATCATCTGGAAGACACTGAGCTTGCGGTGAAGATGCGCGAAGTGATGAAAGGGTTTTTCACTGTGCTGAAGGGCAATGATGCGTATACCCGATTTCTTCTTTTGACCGGAGTGAGCAAGTTCTCAAAAGCAGGTGTGTTCAGCAATTTGAATCATCTGACTGACATTACCCTGAATGATGCTTATTCATCTTTGGTGGGAATCACCGAAGATGAGCTTAAGAATGGATTTTCCGAATACATTTCCGATCTGGCGAAAAAAGAGAAAAAGACAGAGGATGAAACTCTGAATATGATCCGTGAATGGTATAATGGGTACCGTTTTTCTGCCGAAGGAGTTTCTGTATACAATCCTTTCTCCACACTGCTGCTGTTTGAACAAAAAAGGTTTGAGCACCAGTGGTTTGAGACAGGCACCCCGGAGTTTCTGGTGAAACTTATGCTGAAAAATAATTATGATATCATGGAAATTCCCTTGAAGACGGAAGCACTGGGGTTTTCCAGCTACGAGGTGGATGACCTGAGTCTGACTCCTCTTCTGCTGCAGACAGGGTATCTGACGATCAAGGATTATAATGCAGAAGACGGGATATATACTTTGGACTATCCTAATTTTGAAGTGAAGAAAGCATTTCTCACATATTTCATCCAGAAATTTCGCAGGAAGGAAGCTCCCGGTTCTCTGATTATCAAACTGACGGATGCCTTTCAGGATGAGAATCTGGAAAAATGCTTCGAGGTGCTCCGGGAAATATTTGCGGGGATAGAATATGATTTGCATATTCCTCAGGAAAAATACTATCAGACTCTGTTCTATCTGACTTTTACACTGCTGGGATTCAGAATAAATACTGAAGTGAAAACGAATCTTGGGCGGATTGATGCTGTCATTGAAAGTAAGTCCATATACATATTTGAATTCAAATTCAGCGGAACCAAAGAAGAAGCACTTGCTCAAATCAAAGATAAAAAATACTATGAAAAGTATCTGAACAAAGGCAAAGATATTGTTCTTGTCGGAGCGGAATTCAAGGACAGAAATATCGGTGACTATGCGGCGGAGCTCTTCAAATAATATGTCCTTCAGAGTTTTTGACCGTCTCTTATGAACCACAACGGAATTGATCTGAAAAATTCTATTCTGGACTTCGTGCGGGATGAGCCGTCGGTCGCTGTGTTCGCTCCCTATATCAAGACGGATATGATGGAGAAAATCCTCAGTGAGGCCAGGAACTGCAGATATGTTGTTCTGAGATGGGAGCCGAAGGATCTTCTCACCGGGGCGAGTGATATTGAAGTGTATCATCTCTGCAGGAAGCACAGGATTCCGGTGTTTAGGAACAGCAGGCTTCATTTGAAGCTCTATCTTTCGGAGAATTCCGCATATCTTACGACTGCGAACATATCGGAAAGAGCGATGGCGGATCAGGGTTCTGAACTTTTCAATTATGAACTGGGAACAAGAATTGAGTCGCTGAGCTTTGAGGATCGTCTGTACCTTCAGAAGATTGTGGACAGCAGCATTCTTCTGGATGACGACATTGTGGAGGAGATCGAAAGACAGCTGGAAGCGGTGGATTCTCTTTTGGATCTTCAGGATTTTACACTGGACTTTGGGACAGACGACAAGGACTTTCTTCTTTCCTCTCTGCCGATGTCCGAAGATCTGGAAGAGCTGATCCGTTTTTACAGGGAGAAAAAGGCGCCTAGAGGAGAAAAGCTGGACTGTCTTGTGCATGATCTGTCATTATATAATATCCCATCCGGACTTTCAGAGGAGAACTGCAGAAATCTTCTTCGGGAAAGATTCTTCCGTCACGAATTCATACGTGCCTTTCTGGATGAGCTGGAAATGAATGAGGGTGAGCTGTATTTCGGGCATGTACGACGCTGGATTGCAGACAACTGTGCAGACTGTCCGACGCCGCGTCCTTTTGAAGTTACAAAAAATGTGCAGATTCTTTATCACTGGTTTGATGAACTGGGAGAAGGGGAATTTACTGTATCTGTGCCTGGAACACATTCGCAAAGAATCCGTTGGAATAAATGGTAGGATTTCCTAAAAATCCTTTTCTTCATCGTAACGGATTAAAAAGACTTTGATTGTAATTCCTTCTATAATTTCTATTCCTTCTTTTGCACGTTCCGGATACAGGATCACATTCGGCACAAATACGAGGTAGACTCCTTCTGTGAGTCCAAGGCTTTTACAGTAGTATGCGAGCTGCGTTTTCCCTTCCTGGAACTGCCTGTCATAGCGGTAGATTTTTGTTTCAATCAGATATTCGCGTCCGAGCACGTTGATGATGAGATCACTGTTTCCGAGAGATGTCTGTGCTTCCCTGTAACTCTTTGCACGGATCATCTGCAGGAAGGATTGAATATATGTTTCAAAACTGTATACCATCACTGCTTCCGGAATGGATTTGTAATTTCCGTTCTCATCTTTTTCACGGAACGGCCTGAAACTCCGTCTGGCAATGTATTCTCGGAAGGAATCAATCAGTTTGTCCAGATAAAATTCTCCGTTATCATCTCGGAGAATATCATAAACAGGAAGAGTGCTTTTTATCCTGTCGCTTTCTCCGTTTGAATAAGGGAAAAATGCGTTAAACAGTCTCTTCTTGTACAATGGAACCCAGAATTCTACATTCCCATCAGTACCTTTTCTGATTATTCCTGCTGTCTGCAGGTCTTTGACAGCAGGTCTGTCAATGCTGTAAGGTATATTTGTTTCCTGAAAAAGAAGACCTTCCACAAACTTTCTGTGTTTTCCTGCCTTGTTGATGACGTTCGATATATTCTTATCTATCGCCTCTGTCAGATACCAGTCTTCTGTTTTCAGATAATCACTATAATCTATTTCTTTTTTATCTGGATTCTGTGCAGTGAGGCGTCTTGCGAAACCGTTTACAAGTCCTGGCTGATTGGCAGTGATCTCGCTGATCTTTCGAATTACATCCGGATGAAACATCTGTCCTGACTCAGATTCATGCTGTCCGAGCAGCTCCTTCGTTTCCTCGTCTGTAAAATACGGTATATCCAGTTCATCTGCAATATTGAAAGGACTTGCATTGTCCTGAATGATTCCAGTGATGTTGGATACCCCTACCAGTATGACTGATTTCAAAGAATGGTATTCTCTTGAATGATAGGCATTTCTGATGGAATGCAGAAAATCATTCAGATAATTATGATTGATTCCTTCCACTTCGTCTAT
>DAORDI010000246.1:0-8905 GCA_035345895.1 Leptospiraceae bacterium | reverse complement strand
ATTTTGTATGGACCTTGGATCGAGAGCTGCGATCATACACTGGAAGTTCAGTATGAGTGATTTTTTGCGAAAGGACAATGTAAGGTGAGTAAGGAACGCAGAATGAAATATTTTTATATTTTCTTATTTTTCATCTTTGCATGCAGTGAAGAGGAAAAGAGAAATTCCTTAGAATATAAAAACATACGGATTCTGACAGAAAAGAGCGGCGTTCTGGAAATTCAGATAAAAGGCGAGAGCGGATATATACTGGATAATTTGAATCTATATATTGGGAAAGAAATTCCAAAAATTCATTATGAATGGAAAACTATCGGATATGGAGTTTATCCCTTTTTTCCATTTCCAATAAGAACTGTGAATCCTCCGGTGACAGAAAAATACAAAGGACCTTTTTCTGTGAAAACCAATGAGCCTTTTCTGGCAGACATTGAAGAGGGTGAATACTTTATGACATTACATTCTTTGTCCAATCGCAGCTTTATGTGGGAATCAGAAGAGTCTAAGCTGATATATATATCTTTTGGTTATGATTCTGATTTCTATAAAGGTTCTGAAACTGTAAACTTATATTCAAAAGAATGCAATCATAAAGTAGTGGAAAATTTTGAATCTGCATATTTAAATGTCATAGCCTGTCCAAGTTTGAAAATTTTTAGAGGAGAGAGAACTGTTCTGGAAATTGAAATCGGTCAGAAAATAAATGAGACTCGTATGATGAGACATTTTCTTAAAATATTTCCCGGAATCTTTATGTTAGCGCCGTTCAATAGTATATTTGGATACTATTATCTGAGAGAATATAAAGTAAAACTGAAGAGAGCCAATAAAGAAACAACGCGCTGATAAAAAAAGGGATAGGTTTAGAGGATATCAGGATCTGAACATTTTTGGGCGGCAGGAACGGCAGGTGTGATGCAATTTATTGCTGCATTGACTGTCATTGCAGACATACTTGGAACAGAAAAACTAAAACCAGACCGGAAGAACGATTACTTCCGCATATTCTTTGAAATGGTCATTGAAGCCCTAATTAAAGGTTTGACTTGGATGATTCCTTTTTTACTTTCATCTCATGAAGACAAAATTTGAATTCTTTGAGATTGTTCAGGAAGGAAATATTGCTGTTCTGTATCTGAACAAGCCGGAAAAAAGAAATGCGATGGACTGGAGTTTCTGGAATGAACTTCCTTCGGCTGTGGCTGAGATCAATTCTGAAAAGAGCATCCGGGCATTTGTGGTCGCTGCAAGGGGAAAGTCATTTTCTACCGGACTCGACGTGACTGGATTTACCGAACAGTTTGCTCCTTTCCTGAAAGACAACAGTTCCGATGACAGAAGAAAATTCCTCGATCTGATTCTGCATATGCAGAGCGGGATCAATGCTGTATACAATTCTGACAAACCCTCTGTTGCTGCAGTTCAGAAGCACTGTATCGGAGGCGGTCTGGATCTCATTTCTGCCTGCGATATACGGTATTGCAGTGAGGATGCAAGTTTTTCTCTTCGTGAAGCAAAGGTGGCAATTGTTGCGGATATGGGAAGCATCAACAGACTTCCTGCAATCATCGGTCAGGGAAATACAAGAGAGCTCGCTCTGAGAGGTCATGATATTGATTCCAAGGAAGCCTACAGGATGGGTCTTGTCACTAAGATTCTCCCGGATGCAGATTCTCTTCTTGCAGAAGCCAAAAAGACTGCAAATGAAATTGCTGAAAACCCTTCGATCGTCATAGAAGGAGTGAAGCAGGTGATGAGATTTTCCGAAGGAAAACCTCTTGAAGCCGGTCTGAACTATGTATGTGTCTGGAATTCCAGTTTTCTTGCATCAAAGGATTTTTCAAGAGCGGTGGAAGGGTTCAAGACAAAGAAAAGACCTGTCTACAATCAGGACTAAGAGTATTCATTCCATTCATATCTGCAGTCAGGGTTGCAGCAGACTGCAGTATTTTCCACATCTGCACTTGAACTGAGGCTGTAATTTCCAGTTCTGTATATGTATCCGAATCCGCATTTCGGACAGTCATAATGAGTTTTTAATGAAAATCCGTTTCTGTTGGAAATCTGTCCGCACCAGGATCTGCATCTTTTTACCCAGTCTTCTCTGTCCTTTGTCTTCTTCGGGCAGTTGGAGATATTCCAGGGTCCCATTGCTATTCATCCTGTTTCTTTACTTTCTGAATTTTCTTTTTCAGTGTGATGATCTGAATTTCCATAAATATCGGATCGAAAGGGGTTTCGAGCAGTCTGCTCCACTGTTCAAATGCAGTCTTATTGTCTCCGATTTTATAAGCTGATTCTGCATATATGAAATGGAACTTTCTGTTATAGCTGAACATATCCGCATTTTTAGGGATCTTTGCCTTCTTCAGAACTTTCACTGCCTTGGCATAGTCCTCATTTTTATAATGAATGACTGCCTCGCAGAGATTCTGATTGACCGTTCTGTCTTTCGGTCTGTTTTTAAAAATAAATTTCTGAAAGTCCTGAGTTCCTGAATAGACTGACGTTTCACAGAGCATATAGTCTGCTTCTTCTCTGAACGGATGCAGTTTTGCTGCGGCTCTGAAAAAAGGAAGAGCTTTCTGGTCTTTCTTTTTTCTTTTCCAGATCAGTCCCTGATGGTAGTAGGTTCTGTAATAGTCTGGAAGCAGTTTCTCGGCTCTTCCGAATTCGTAAAGTGATTCGTCGTACTCTCCCCTGATCTGAAGGATCCTTGCCAGATTGTACACTCCAGGAAAAAACAGAGGGTCTTTCTTTACGATGAAGGAAAATATTTCCTTTGCCTTGGGAATCCCGCCTTCTTTTTCAAGCATCTGAGCGCCTTCATTGTTCAGAAATGCGAGGCTCTGGTATTTTTTCCCTTTGAATGTGACAGGCTTGCTGTCCTTCGGTTCTCCCTGAAACTCGGGTCCCCTGCATTCTGCGATATCATTGCTGTTCAGTACAAAACTTCCATTCTCCCCTGAATGTTCCGGTTTCACGTTCAGTTCGGTTTCAAATTCTGTCTTGTCGATTGTGACCTTGCTTTTTTCGGCAGACAGATTCCCGACGAATAAAAATTGCAGGCAGAGTATGGGCATAAAAATCTGGATTAGGGTTCTCATGAAAAAAATTCTCCTCAGCTGCACTGATTTTACATACCAGATTGGGTACAGAACCTTATTTAGGAAAGCCGGATTTGCACTTTTTTCGGAGGAAATACTGCTTCTTACCGGAGAAAACGGCGCAGGGAAATCGAGCCTGCTTCGGTACCTTTATTCTCATTTCAGAGAGAAAATGTTTCAGACAGAAAAAAATCTCAGGATTTCCTATCTTGGTCATGAGACAGGACTCTACAGTTCCCTTTCTCTTTTTGAAAACCTTCAGTATTTTTCAGGCTTGGGGGGACATGATCCGGATATGCAGAAGGCTGAATTTCTGCTCGAAGGATTTTCTCTGAAGAAAAGGCTCCATGATCCTGTCTTCAGTTTCTCCGAAGGGATGAAGAAAAAGTCAGGACTCTGCAGGCTTTTTCTGCAGAATGCGGAACTGTATCTTCTGGACGAACCGTTCAACGCACTTGATAAAAAATCTTATGATTTCCTGGAAAAAATCATCCTCGAAAAAAAGAAGACAGCGGGAGTAGTTCTTGTCTCGCACGACGAAAGGGTCAGACATATTGCAGACCGTGAGCTCAGGATTGAAAAGGAGAATCTAGTTGAAGTTTAAGATGTTTCATTCACTTCTCAGAAAGGAGCTTCTGCTTCTGTTCCGTGCGCAGAACGGACTGATCTCCATGGTATCTCTTATACTGAGTTTTGTATATATATTTCATTTTGTATTCGAGAAGGATTTTTTCCTCGAAAGAAATACCATTGCAGGAATCAGATGGAGTCTTATTTATCTCCTGTCATTCATATACATTTCACAGTCCTCCTGGGAGGAAAGAGAAGGAGGGGCGGACAGAATCGGTTCCGGGATGATCTCAGGGACTTATATTTATCTTGCAAAGACCCTCTCTTCCTTCTCTGCACTCACTCTTTCCTCACTTGTTCTGAATTTTGCCTGTATTTTTCTTTTTGAAAAATCTTCCATGAGTTTTAATGAATTTATCATGCAGTATGCACTTCTTTTTCCGGGGATGCTTTCTGTTGCCGCAATCGGAGTATGCATATCCAGGATCAGCGAAGCGACCAGGCTGAAGGAGATCATCATTCCTGTTCTCCAGATCCCTCTTTCTCTTCCGCCTCTTCTTTTCGGAATGAATGCAGAGAGGAAAATGCTTGCTTCCGGAAAAATCCCTATGGAAGGTTTTTTTGCGGTGCTCTCTTTTTCGGTATTTTATTTGACACTGGGAACACTTGCTGAGGAAGTACTCGGAGGAAAGGACTGATTTTGAAAAAATCCGATTTTATTCTCTCTTCGCATTATATTGACATTATTCTTTCTGCTGTATTTGCAGTGCTTTTCCCTGTCAGTGTATGGTACAGTCTGAATGTTCCCGGTGTAGTTCTTGCACAGGGAGTCTCCCACAGGATATTTTATTTTCATGTGAGCGTCGCCTGGGTGGCTCTGTATGCTCCTGTAATTTCCTCAATGGCAGGAATTCTCTATCTCTGGAAAAAAGATGAGAAATGGGATATGATTTCTGAAAGTATGTGCAGGCTGTCTCTTGTATTCTGCATTGCAGTTCTTTTTTCCGGACCGATCTGGGCCAAAAGCAACTGGGGTGTGTACTGGGACTGGACAGATGCGAGGCTTCAGTCTTTCTTTGCACTCTTTCTGGGACTCTGCGGATATTTTCTTCTTCGAAATCTGATCCCGGACGTACAGAAACAGGCAAAGATTTCATCCGTATTCACTGTATTTATATCTCTGAATGCTCTTCTCACCTGGGGCGCAATCAGATGGATGGACAATCCAGGAAATCACCCCGGTTCTGTTCTAGGCAAAGGAGGGATGGACAGTGAAATGAAGACTGCATTCTATCTGAACGTACTTTCCTATCACATATTATTTCTGATTTTATCAGTCATTCTGTACAGACTTGTAAGGACTGAAAGACAGAATAAAAAACTTCTGTACTCAGAGAACTGAAATGAATTCTGCCTGGATACTCCGGATCAAAAGAAAGGACGAGCCTGGAATCATTTTCCGAATCACGGGGATTCTTTCCAGTCTCGGTGCAAACATCATTGAGAATGAGGAATTTGTAGATAAGGAAAAATCCCTCTTTTTCATGAGGACTGAGTTTGAATGGAATGGCGAAAAGACTGAACTGGAGATGCATCTTTCGGGATTTCTGTATCCTGATTCCGAATGGACTGTGGACAGAAGGAGAACCAGAAAAATCTGGGTGCTTGCAACGAAGGAGCATCACTGTCTTTCCGAAATACTGGTGAGAACCTATCACAGGGAATGGAATGCTGAGGTAATCGGTGTTATTTCCAATCATGAAGTGCTTCGGGATTTTACCGAAAAGCTGGGATTCCGGTATTTTTATGCAGATCATTCGGGCAAAGACAGAAAAGATCATGAAAAAGAGATAGAAAATATTCTCCTATCCTCCGAGGATTTCGACTTTATTGTTCTCGCAAAGTACATGAGAATCCTGAGTCCTGAGTTTTCCGAGAGATATTCAGGAAAAACATTGAATATCCATCATTCTTTTCTTCCTGCATTCATCGGTGCGAGACCCTACAGACAGGCATTTGAAAGAGGGGTGAAGATCATAGGAGCAACTGCGCATTTTGTGACTCCTGATCTCGATCAGGGGCCGATCATTTCTCAGTCCGTAGTGCCTGTGGATCACAGTTTTACCGAAGAGGATCTGATTCGGACAGGAAGGGATATAGAGGTGCAGGTGCTTGTGTCCGCAATGAAACTGATCTTTGAAGAACGGGTTTTTATTGACGGGAACAAGACTGTCATTCTGAAATAAACCCTCTGATTTTTTCTTTCCATTTTTCTGCTTCTGCAGGGAATGGAAGCATGAATATTTCCATCCGTAAAACAAGCCTCGGCGATGATGTCTGCAGGGGAATTCTGAACAGAGCAAAAGAAGACTTGAGTTCTGCCAGAGATGCTGTCTGGCCGATTCTGGAAGATGTCAGAAAGAACGGCGACTCTGCAGTCAGAAAATATACTGAAAAGTTCGACGGGATTGTGCTCTCCTCATTTGCAGTAAAACCCTCCGAAGTGAAAACGGAAATCTCATCTGCTGAAAAAAAAGCGTTCGAGAAAGCAAAAGAAAACATATGGAATTTTCATGAACTCCAGAAACCTGTGAACAGAGAGAAAACGGTAGACGGGAACAGGCTCGGGATCAGATACACTCCGATTGAACGACTTGCTGTGTATGCCCCAGGCGGAACAGCTCTTTATCCATCGTCTGTTCTTATGGGTGTAATCCCTGCAAAAATTGCAGGGGTCAGGGAAGTGAATCTTTTTACTCCTCCCTCAAAGAATGGACTTCATCCTTCTCTTGTATTTGTGGCTGAAATGCTCGGAGTGGACAATATTTTTACTGTAGGGGGAGCACAGGCAGTTGCGGCTGCAGGTTACGGAACAGAATCCATTCCCAAGGCAGATTTTATTGTAGGTCCTGGAAACAAATATGTCGCTGCAGCGAAGGGTGTGCTTGCAGGACTCGGACAGATAGGAATTGAAAGCATTGCAGGGCCCAGTGAAGTATTCATCATTGCAGATGAGACTGCAAATCCGGAATGGATCGCATGTGATATGCTTTCTCAGGCGGAGCATGGAGAGGATTCTGTTGCAGTTCTTGCCACGACGTCGGCCGAGCTGGCAGAACGAGTGAAGTCGGAACTTTCAAGAGCCGCAGTGCAGAGACCCAAAAGACTGGAAATGAAAAGAAAGGCGATTGAAAACAACAGTCATATACTGATATTCCCTTCCATGGAACAGTGCATCGACTTCAGCAATCAGTATGCGCCTGAGCACCTGGAAATTCAGACCAAGGATTACAATTCTGTATTTGAAAAAATCCTTCATGCCGGTTCAGTGTTTCTTGGGCCCTATTCACCTGTTGCAGTCGGAGACTATATCAGCGGAACAAATCATATCCTTCCCACGGCAGGGCTTGCAAGAATCTCTTCTTCTCTCGGGGTGGACAGTTTTCTGAAGAGAGTGACCTATCAGGAAGTCACAAAGGATTCCTTGATGAATCTGTATCCTCATGTGGATCTTATGTCGAGAATAGAAGGGCTTGATGAGGAACACGGAACTTCAGTAAAGCTGAGGACACTGTAATGAAAGTTGTAAGGAAAATATCCGAACTCAGGGAAGCAGTTCCGAAAGGAAAAAAAAACGGTTTTGTGCCTACAATGGGATTTCTGCACGAGGGACATATGACTCTTGTGAGAGAGGCCCGTAAAAAATCAGACATCGTTGTCCTCTCTCTTTTTGTGAATCCTGCACAGTTCAACAGCAGGGAGGATTATGACAATTATCCCAGGAATGAAGCCCGTGATCTGGAACTCTGCAAAAAGAACGGTGTTGATACAGTATATATACCTGATCCTGATGAAATATATATCGGAGGAAAAATTCCGGATATCAGCATCAGGATACCTCATCTTATGAAGAATCTCTGTGCGACTGCGAGACCCGGGCATTTTGAAGGAGTGCTTCTTGTAATAGGAAAACTTTTTCATGCAGTCCGGCCTGATATCGTATTTCTAGGCAAAAAGGATTATCAGCAGTATCTGATAATAAAGGAATTTACTGAGGTTCTGAATTTTCCTGCAGAGATCGTAGGGGTGGAGACAGTCAGAGAAAAATCAGGTCTTGCGATGAGTTCCAGAAATGCAAGGCTGAGCGAGAAGGGGCTTGAGGCGGCCACCCTGCTTTACAGATCAATGATTCTTGCAGAAAAACTTCTCAGGCAGGGCAGGGCAGGCATCCGGGAACTTCGGGAGCAGATCAGGGATGTCATACTTTCCTCTCCTTTGACTAAGATTGACTATATTGAACTTCTTGACCCTGACACACTCGAAGAGAAGACGCTTGCGGAAGGAAAAATATTCATCGGTCTTGCAGTGTTTGTGGAAAATGTCCGGCTCATAGACAATATGACTCTGAATTCATGAAAGAGATACTGGATCATTATAAAAAGCTGATCATAGAAGGAGGACTGAAAAAGTTTTCCTCAGGCGACAGATTTTTTATTTACGGTGTGCCTGAAGGCGCTCACTCATTTGCAGCTGCTGCGGTCAGAAGAATATTTCCTGACAGACAGTGTCTTCTCATCCTGGAAAGAAATACAGATGCTGAAAATTTCATGAAGGAGCTTTCGAGTTTCATTCCTTCGGAAGAGATCAGTTTTCTTCCGGGAAACGAAGGAATTCCTTATGAACTTGCACATTTTCCTCCTGAACTGAACGGGGACAGGATCAGGGCAATAGGAAAAATTTTCAGCGGAAAGCCCTCTGTCACTGTCGCCTCTGCTGCAGGCTTTCTTCAGAAGGTCCCTCTCCGTGAACATATAGAGGAAAAGATCATCCGAATCAGAAAGGATGAAGAAATTTCCCAGACAGAACTTGCTGCAAAACTTGTCTCCTCAGGATACAGAAGGGAAGTCATCTGTGAATCGCCTGGATATTTTTCACTGAAAGGCGGAATCCTCGACGTGTTCTGCAGGGCGGAAGACTTTCCATACAGACTGGATTTTTTCGGGGATACAGTGGAAAGTATAAAATCTTATGATCCGTTCACTCAGAAATCCTCGAAGGAATATGAGGAAATTCTGATATTTCCGTCCGACGAATACGCAATGAACGAGGAGGAGAAATTTCTTTACAGGGAGGAGATGGAAAAAAGACCCGAAGTATCCGCCCATCTGGATTCTGAAAATCCTCTTGAGGAGCTCGCTTCCGTTGTGCTCTCTCTCGGCGGCATACTT
>DAORDI010000245.1:0-8923 GCA_035345895.1 Leptospiraceae bacterium | reverse complement strand
ATGCGATTACTCCAAATGACAATGTACTGATTATGGATGATCTGATTGCCACTGGCGGGACTTTAGGCGCTGCGATTAAACTCATCAGAAAACTTGGCGGAAAAGTACATGAGGCAGCGATGATCATTGATCTTCCTGAACTGGGCGGGAGCAAAAAGATCACTTCAGAATTCGGTGTAGGAGTTTATTCCATCTGCGAATTTGAAGGTCATTAAATATCGCTGGGATTGTCAGCAGGGTTCTTGGAAACACGGACCCTGATCTCATTTCCTAAAAAGTTCCAGTCTACCTGGAATAGTTTTCTCATAATGTAAATCCCGCGTCCTGTAGGAATATTTTTCCTGTTGGGATCGGCCGGATTGGGAAGAGTTTCAGGATCAAAACCTTTCCCCATATCAATCACATAAAAATCCAGGTATTTGGATGTTTCATACACCTGTATTGTAATCTTGTCTTCAAAACGTTTTCCACCATGCTCCAGTGCATTGTCTAACGTTTCATCAATAATAATTCCGTACCAGAATTCGCTGATAAAAGTAGACCAGCTTTCCACTTCGTAGATTCTCCAAAGCTCATCCTTCAGATAAGCTGTTCCCGCCTGATTGGCAGGGGCCTGGTTATGAATGACCAGAAGAGGAAGTTCACCGTATACAACCAGAGAAAGAAAACCAGGATAAAACAGGATAAACTTAAACTGAACCAGTGCGGCTACAATCAGCAGTAAAAAGAGAGTGTCTATATAAAGAATGTCAATCCCTGGAGAAAGCGGAGTAAAAATATCCAGCAGATAAAAATTGTACAAAAAGACCAGGACGGTGATCAGGGAAGTGAATCCCAGAACTCTGTAAAAGATTCTTTTGAGTTTCGCAACTGACTGAGTCAGTTTGGAGAAAGAGATGACCAGAAAAGCACAGACACAGAGAACAGAATATGCCCTCGAAAGAAGCTGTGAAAATTTCGCAAAAAACTGAAAATCGAGTGGAAAACGAATCTCCACGAACGGCCAGGCAAAGGTCATCATCAGAATAATGTAACCTACTCCGCCCAGAAATGCAGTAAAATAAATCAGCTTAGTGGATCTGCGTCCGAAATAGGGAAAATTCAGAGAAAAAACTACTAGAGCATAAAGTGTTGCCTGAGAAAACCCAAGCTGAAAAATTTTCAGCCAAAGAGGCTCAATTGGAAAAAAACGGTGCATTACTTCAAAACAGTTCCAAAAAAAGAAGAGAAAACTGAATATAATAAATGTGGAACGGGCAGAACTGTTCGGTTTGCGAAAGAGTGCCGTCAGGATCACGAGGGCATTGACTGCAAGTGTAGTGCCTAATAGAAAAAGTTCAATTTTCGTCTGCATAAAAAATATCTTTTGCCTGATTTACTGGAATGATTGACCCTTATATCGGCACAACATAGGATGTTTTTATTGAATAGGTTTTTATTGTCAACTCACACTTTCTTACGGGAGAAAAAATATCTTGAAACCCCTTTTCTTTTTTAGTTTTCTTCTTTTTTCGGGCATTCTGCACGCCTCGGAAATTCAGCCTGCACAGGATTTCGATACAATCCGAAAAGGAGTCGTTCAGATTAAAGTTTATTCTCAGGGAATAGACCCTTACTCTCCCTGGCAGATGACTCCTCTTCGTGCAAGCACAGGAACAGGATTTCTGATAGGGAAAACTCAGATTCTGACAAATGCACATGTCATTTCAAATGCAAAGTACATTCAGGTTCAGAGACACAATCAGACTGTCTGGTATGAAGTGGAAATTCAGCATGTAGCGCATGACTGCGACTTGGCTGTACTGAAAGCAAAAAACCCTGAATTCTACAATGATTCTCATGTTTTTGATCTGGGAGGGATACCTGATCTGAACTCCCCGATTATGGTCGTAGGATATCCAATAGGCGGGGACAAGATTTCCGTAAGCAGAGGAATTGTATCCCGAAAAGAACAGTCCACATATGCTCATTCACAGGTGGACAGTCATCTGGTCATACAGGTGGACGCTGCAATCAATCCGGGAAATTCAGGCGGACCGGCCATACAGGGAAACAAGGTGGTAGGAGTTGCGTTTCAAGTGGCGGCAAGAGGAGAAAACATCGGTTATCTGATTCCCACGACTGTCATCAAATACTTTCTGACGGATATTCAGGACGGCAGATACGACGGATATGTGGAACTCGGCACAAGAACAATGAATTCATTCAATACAAGTCTGAGAAAATACAGAGGAATTCCTGACAGTCTGGACGGTGTTTTTGTGACAAAGGTACTGCGGGGCGGAAGCGCGGAAGGATATCTGCAGACAAACGATCTTCTTCTGGAAATTGACGGACTTCCGATAGGAAGAAACGGAACTGTCCTTCTCGACAAGGATGCACGAGTGGACTTTGTGGAAGTTGTAGACAATAAGCACTCAGGAGAGCAGATCCGATTTAAAGTCTATCGGGACGATAAACAGATCGACGTCACATTCCCTGCAAAAAAGATGAAGCAGATTGAATTTATGCGTCATAAATACGATGAATCCTTCCCCTACTACATTTTCGGAGGAATGGTCTTTCAGCCGGTTTCAAGAGACATCCTGCAGGAATGGAGCAGACACACTGAGACCCAGGGCGGAAGCCAGTTTCTTTACAGATTCTTTTATTTTATGGAAGATGATCTGGGTGAAGGAAAATCAGATGAGGATATTGTATTCTACAGAAGACTGAATCATTCAGTAAATGCAGGAGCATCCTCTTATCAGAATCTTATACTGGAATCAGTAAACGGAATCACTGTCCGGAACATAAAACATCTGAAGGAAATCTGCGAGGGAGTTCAGTCCGGCTTCCTGAAGTTCAAATTCAAGGATATGCCTAGTTCTTTTATCATTAAAAAAAATGATGCAATGAAGGCAGATTCTGAAATATCGGAAATTTATAAAATAGGAAAAATAAAATGAGAGCAATTCTAGCATTTCTGTTTCTTTTTCACCATCTGTCCGCTGTGTCTCATACTGAAGATGAGATGAAGAAAAGCATAGTTCAGATCAAAATTTCTGTCCAGTCCCCGAATTTTATGTATCCCTGGCAGCTGAAAAAACCTTCCTCGTTTGAAGCAGTCGGTGTTGCTGTGGAAAAAGGAAAAATACTCACCCTCGCAGTCAATCTGGATTATGCGACTTCCATTGAAATCAAAAAGCATTCTTCCTACGTGACCGAAAAAGCGGTTGTAGAAAGGATAGATTATGAATCCAACCTTGCCGTTCTGAGTGTATCCAATGAGAGCTTCTTCTCCGACCTGATTCCTGTAAAATTCGAAAACAGGCCCGGAACAGACATCAGCGGATCTATCGTGCAGCTCGACAATTCAGGAACAATACAGACAGCAGTGGGAAGAATCACTGCAATCGACTCGGAAATGTATCCTCTGGGCCAGACCGAATTCCCCTTCCTGAGCATAAATTCAAATGAAAAACTGGAAGGAAACGGAGAATTAATTCTTCATAAGAAAAAAATACAGGGTATCCTGTATAAGTTCACTCCCGGCAAAAGTACAGGGAAGGCTGTTCCGGGATTTCTGATCAATAAATTCCTTTCTTCGAAAACCAAGGGAAAAAGTTCCGTCTTTCCTCACAAAGGCTTCAAGTTCAAAGGAATCACGGACAACTCCACAAAAGAGTATTTCGGTCTGGATAAAAACCGCGAAGGGGTAATCGTTTCTGAAATCATTCCGTATTCCAGTGCAGATGGAGTCCTGGAAACCGAGGATGTAATCACTGAATTCGGTGGAAGGAAAATAGATTCACAGGGATTCTTTCAGCACCCTGAGTATGGAAAGGTTCAGCTTTCCTTTCTTGCCCATTCCGGAGATGAGTTCGGGTTTAAAAAGGGAAGAAAACTTCCTGTAAAAATACTCAGAGACAGGAAGGAAATGACAGTGAATCTTGTGCTGAAGTCTTTTCCATATAAATCCATACGGATTCCCTATCTGCATAATTTCGGAAAACACCCTTCTTATCTCATTCGAGGAGGATTTGTATTCACTGAGCTTTCGGAACTTCTTCTGAGAGAATGGGGACAGAACTGGAGATCCAGAGTGGATAAAAAACTTCTGTACTATATGGACTATAAAAAACACCATGAAACCAGAGAGAGTCACGGCAAGGTCGTCATTTTGGTTCAGGTGCTTCCTGACGAGTCCAACAACGGATATCACAGTCTGAGCATGGATATTGTCACGTTGGCAGGGGATATGAAAGTAAGCAGTATTAAGGAACTGGATACAGTCATTTCCAGAACGGAAACTCCTTATATACCTATCCAGCTGGACAACGGCGTAACGATTGTTCTCGACAAGGCTGGGCTGAAACAGACGGATGAAAACATTTCCAAAAAGTTTCATATCCCGGTACTTTCAAGTATTCAGTGAAAATGAATTCAACGGGGATTATATTGAAAGCTTATTCTGGAACATTTTATTTTTTTGACTGCAGAATTCTGCATCAGACTGGCCTGCAGAAAACTTGTCTGGACAACTTATGACTGGACTGAAGACTGAGACTGCAGTCTCCGAAAACTGGAAAAACTGGAAATGGCAGATGCAGAACAGAATCAGGACCAAGGAAGAACTGAGAGAACATATAGAATTGTCTTCCGAAGAAATCTCTGCCTTTGATCTCTGCCGTGAAAGATTTGATTTCGGTGTCTCCCCCTACTATCTCTCAATCGCAGACAGGACGGATCTGAACTGTCCGATCAGAAGGCAGATTGTGCCGAGTCTTTCTGAACTTCGGAAAACAGAAAATGAAACGGAGGATCCTCTTGGAGAAGAGGCGCATATGCCTGTCAAGGGAGTGACTCACAGATATCCTGACAGAGCGTTATGGTATCTTTCACATTCCTGTGCTGTGTACTGCAGATTCTGTACAAGAAAAAGAAAAGTGGGACAGACGGATTCCGCACCGGGCCGTGATGAATGGGAAGAAGCTCTCCGGTATTTCAGAAACAGAAAGGAAATCAGAGAAGTCATTCTTTCCGGCGGAGATCCCCTTTCGAGATCCGATTCACAGATTGAATATATACTGGAAAAACTGAGGGATATTCCCCATATAAATCATATTCGCATCCATTCCAGATATCCTGTCACGCTTCCGTTCAGAATTACTGACGAGCTCTGCACCGTTTTGAGAAAATTCAGTCCTGTTTTTTTCGTGACTCATTTCAATCATGCGAAAGAACTGACTGAGGATGCAAGGTCAGCCTGCATAAAACTTCAGACAGAAGGAAACGTTGTACTTCTCAATCAGAGTGTTCTTCTCTCCGGAATCAATGACAGTGCAGAAGCTCTTTCGGATCTTTTTTACGGTCTGATTTCTTTCGGTGTAAAACCGTACTACCTGCATCAGTGTGACGATGTATTCGGCAGCAGCGGATTCAAGGTTCCGATGAAAAAAGGAATGGAACTGATGAAGCAGATTCGGGGACATATCAGCGGAATTGCAGTCCCTCAGTACGTGGCAGATCTGACTGGGGGGGGAGGCAAGGTTCCGATTCCTACTGATTACCTTCTGAAAGAGGAAGTTAACGGCTACTATTTCAGAAATTATAAAGGTGAAGTGTACAAAAAGGGGAAATGAGATGAAAAGTCAGACCTGGATTGAAATATCCAAGGAAGCAATCAGACAGAATATTCAGAGTTTCAGAAATATTATTCCTGCAAAAACGAAACTCGCTGCAATCGTAAAGTCAAACGCTTACGGCCATGGAATGAATCTTGTGGCCAAGGAAGCAGTCTGCTCCGGTGCAGATGTGCTCGGAGTCAATTCTGTTCAGGAAGCATTGGCTCTCAGTCAGCTGGTCCCTGAAATTCCAATCCTGATTATGGGATCGATTCATCGTCTGAAAGGTCTGAACAAGGTTCTGAACAATGAAAGATTCTGGATCGTAGTGTCCAGGATTGATGAAGTGGAAACACTTGCCTCATTTACTCCCAGACCTAAAATTCATCTGAAGACTGATACCGGAATGGCAAGACTGGGATATTCCGGTCAGTACATGCTGGAAACATTATATAATATCTCTTCAAAACAGCTCCCGCTAGACGGCATCATGACACATTTTGCAAGCACTGAGGATTTCACCGAACATTCTTATACAAAGAAACAGCTGGAAAACTTCAATGATTACATCCGTTTTGCATTCAGCCTGGGCTATACCAATCTTGTCAAACATGCTTCTGCATCTGCATCCACAATGCTTTTCGAAGACACTCATCTGGATATGGTCAGGATCGGAATCTCACTGTACGGTCTTTGGCCGAGCATCAAGACAAGGCTTTCCTTAAGTCTGGCAGGAAAGGATTTCATTCTGAAACCTGCACTGGAATGGAAAACAAGAATTCAGCATATACAGAATATTCCTGCTGGAAGCTTTGTAGGTTACGGTTCCACATTCAGAACAAATACCCCCTCCAGAATAGCTGTTCTTCCTGTAGGATACTATGAAGGCTATAACAGAAGACTTTCCAATCAGTCTTATGTGCTTGTCAGAGGCGAACGTGCCAATGTCGCAGGCAGGGTCTGCATGAATATGACAATGATAGATGTGACTCATATTAAGGAATGCAAGGAAGGAGATGAGGCTGTACTGATAGGAAATGACGGCAATGAATCAGTGACTGCCGACTTTCTGGCCGACGTTTCAGGAACGATAAATTACGATATAGTAACTTCGCTCAACAAAGAAATTATGAGAGTTCTGGCGCACTGACTGAGAACTTATCATGAATTTTACTGTTAAAATATTTCTTCTTACTGCTTCATTCATTTCTGTCCTTTTTTCCTTTTCAGCATGCACTCCTGCAGAATGGAAAAAACTCAGTGCAGAAAAGGGTGTAATTGATCTGCGGAACAGGGAGTTCAATGAGGATCAGTATTATGCGCTTCGCGGAGAGTGGAATTTTCATTATGGAAAATTTATCCCATGCGACAAAGTCGGCGCAGAACAGAAAAAGGAATTTTTAAAAATACCGGGATACTGGAACGGGATGCAGACAGATTCAGGCACTCTGGAAGGAACAGGATATGCGACTCTTCATCTGAAAGTTCTTCTCCCTGAACTGAAGAAAAATCTTGCGCTTAAAATTCCGGAAGCAGAAACGGCGTATGAACTCTACGCGGACTGTGAACTCATATCATCCAACGGAAAAATAAGTAAATCAAAGGAAGAAGGCAGGCCTCAATGGCTCCCCCTGATCAAGGAAGTGACGAAAAGAGCAAATGCAGAGGAACTGAACCTGGTATTGTTTATTTCCAACTACCATCACAGAAAGGCAGGGCTTTCTCAGCCGATTCTGATCGGATACGAGGACTCGATCCGAAGCTACAGGGAAAGAACTCTTTTTCTGGATCTGTTCCTTCTGGGAAGCATATTCTTTATGGCATCTTATCATCTGCTTCTTTATTTTATGCTGAAAAGAGGAACGGGAAACCTGATCTTCGGTCTGACCTGCTATGCACTGATCCTGAGAATCACTTCATCCGGTGAAAAATACCTGGCAGTATTCTGGAACAATATCCCCTGGCTTCTTCTGATAAAATGCGCTTACTTGAGTTTCATGACCGTCGCAGCCGGCTTTATCGAATTTATATACATTATATTTATAGAAAATTTCAGCAGAAAGGTCAGGAATGCAATGCACGCTGTCACATTCAGCATGACCGTGTTTACTCTGGTCACCGGACCTGAGACATTTTCCCGCCTGCTTCTGCCGTTTCAGCTGTTCATTATCATTATTTCCATATATGCCATATATACAATGATCCTTTACATCAGGAAGGGAATCCAGGGATCAGGCATAGTGCTGTTCAGCTTCCTGGTGCTGATGTTTTCCTTCATCAATGACATGCTGATAAACAATCTGATAATAGAAAATATTCAGCTTTCTCATTTCGGTCTTTTCTTTTTTCTGTTTGCGCAGTCTTATCTGCTCTCTCTGAATTTCAATTCAGCATATAAATCGGTTCAGAGACTGTCAGAGGAACTTCAGCTGTATACAGTCGGACTGAAAAGATCCGAAGAAAACTACCGAAAGCTGAATGAAAACCTGGAGACCAAGATCCGGGAAAGAACCACTGAAATCATGGAAGCGAAGACTGAGGCAGAGGCAGCAAACAGAGTGAAATCTGAATTTCTTGCGGTAATGAGCCACGAAATAAGGACTCCTCTGAACGGAATTCTAGGCATTTCAGCACTTCTGGCGAAGACAGAACTGAATGAGGAACAGAAGGAATTCATACGCATTATAGAAACAAGCGGGAATGATCTTCTTTTCATCATCAATGATATATTAGATTTTACTAAAATTGAATCCGGAAAAATGATAATTGAAAAAATCCATACTGACCTCGGTCAGGTTTTTTCTGAAATTGAATCAGTAACTTCACCGAAAGCTGCAGAAAAGAACAATATACTTTCATTTGAAATCGAGACCGGTGTCCCTTCTGCAGTGCTGACAGACAAGACCAGGCTCAAGCAGATCCTTCTCAATCTGACAGGAAATGCTGTAAAATTTACTGAGAACGGGAAAATAACAGTGAGAGCAGAAAAAATTATGGAAATGAACAATACCGTTCATATTCTTTTTTCTGTGGAGGATACCGGAATTGGAATTCCGCCGGAAAAGCAGGAAAGACTTTTCAAACCGTTTACGCAGGCTGACAGCTCTACAACCAGGAAATTCGGCGGGACAGGACTTGGCCTTGCAATCTCCAGAAAACTGACAGAACTTCTTGGAGGAAATATTTCGCTGAAAAGCACACCGGGAAAAGGAAGCAGATTCAGTTTCAGCATCACGGCGGAAAAGTCCGATCACGAAGAAAACTCAGAATCTGTACAGAATGAAGATGAGCCGTTTTATTTCACGAGTGAAATCAGA
>DAORDI010000244.1:0-8974 GCA_035345895.1 Leptospiraceae bacterium | reverse complement strand
CTATGGATGACCCTGATGTAAGAGAGAGGCTGGAAAGGGAGCTGATAGTCAATCAGAACTATCATTCTTCCACGATGCTGATATTTAAGCAGCTTGGAAGATATAAGTCCTATATAATAAAGACTCTTAATGAAAACGGGGTTCCGGAAGATTTTTTGTATCTGGCCGCAGCCGAAAGTGCACTGAATCCGAATGCCACATCGTCTGCCGGAGCTGCAGGAATATGGCAGTTCATCTCTGAAACAGGGGAAATGATGGGACTTGAGATCAGCAAGAGTGTGGATGAAAGAAGACATCTGGTCAAATCAACTGCCGCTGCATGCAGATATCTGAAGGATGCACACAGAGAGTTCGGAAGCTGGACTATGGCTGCTGCCGCATACAACAGGGGAAACAAAGGAATGAAGGATGCTGTGAATTCCCAGAGAGAAAAAGACTATTATAAACTCTATCTGAACCAGGAGACATACAGATATGTCTTCAGAATTCTGGCATTGAAGCTGATTCTCTCCAATCCGGAAAATTACGGGTACAGTCTGTCTGACAGGGATCAGTACAAGGAATATAATTATAAAAAAGTCACTCTTAAAGAATCTGTAAGCAGTCTTCCGGATTTTGCGATCTCCAACGGAATCACATACAAGGAACTGATCTACCATAATCCTTGGATCCGCACAGGCAAGTACAGTTTTGATCCTCCAGGAAACAGAACCTACGAGGTGCTGATCCCGGAAAAATAAATCAGTATTCGTGAGATTCTCCCTGTGTCAGAATTCCTTTGAATTCCTCAGGATCTGTCACTGGGGGTTCTGCAAAATGATACAGATAGCATTTTTTCTTTATTTCAGGTGCGGCCATCCTGATATCATCAATATGGGAATGCACTCCTGACTTGAAGCCTGTTTCACAGTCCTGATAAATAATATCAGCACGCTTATAAAATCCAGCCATATTCGGAGGCATCATCCAGAGAGTGTCTGTTGGAAACAGAATGTTCTTTCCGTCAGAGCTTCTGAATCGCAGACCGAAGGAAGGCATCAAAGTTGTTCCTGCCAGTACATGAGTGCTCAAGACTGTATCCACAAGCCAGTGCCTGCTTCCGTCCTCAAATCGGAAGTTCTCATTGCTCTTCATTTCCTTCACATCAAAATAGGTGTCAAGGCTGACTTCCTGAACTCCCTGAAGAGTCCTGAGGCCGGGAGCCGCTGCCTCCCAAAGTTCCGCAAGCACTGACTTATGACTGAAGAGCATAGGCTTGCATTCAGCTGGCACATTATTCCCGTCGAACAGCCTGTCATTTACACTGTCCATCCCCCCGTCTGAATTCTTAAGCCACTCCGTCTTTTTTCTGTTCCAGAAGGGATTAAATACCGTAGACAGTGCAATTCCCTCCAGTCCGCCGATATGATCTGCATGGGGATGACTGCAGTACCATCCGTCAATGTCTCCGAGTTTCAGTCCTTGATAAGCCAGAGAATGACGGATGTCTGAACCGAAATCTATTACGAATCTGTAAACATTGTCCCGAATCTTACCGGGAGAACTGAATTCTATCAGAAAATTAGACTGCCATTTCGGCATATAACGCTCCTGCTCATCGTAAGTCCCGACTGCAAAAGCACTGTAGACACCTAAAGCTGTTACTTTCATAAAACCACCCAAGTATATATGACGCAGACTGTAAGTCTATTATTACTGATGCCTTCAAAATTCAGGAAAAAGTTAGTTTATTTTTACCTGAGAGGAATGCTCTCACGGAATCATTTTCCGAATACTTCAGAATATTATTTAATGAAAAAGTAAATCCTGTTCTTCTGAAAATATCCAGAGCAGAGTTTTTCGCATAAAATCGGGAACCAGACAGTCTGGAAAGTCCTGCACCTGCAAAAATTTCGTCCGACAGATCCTTATTCCATTCTGACAGATCTTTGACTGTCACAGCCGGATGCATTGACGTGACAAGCACAGCCATATCTGCAAGGGTAAATTCATTCGGATTTGCAATATGAAATATTTTTTCTTCCGTTTTAATGAAAATAAGTTCACATATTGATTCCGCACAGATCTCTGCAGGGGTCAGATCGACCGAGAAGTCCTCTGAAGAAGGAAAGGATTTCATATGCCCCGCATCCTTCAGAATGTTTCTGAACAGATCTTTCTTTTCGTTTCTGTCTGAGTTCTTAAAAAGCAGCCCAGGTCTGAATATTCTGATATTTTCGGATCCGGATAAAATCAGTTTCTTCAGCATAAGCTCTGCACAGAATTTTGATGCTGAGTATCCCCCGATGATTTTCGAAATGCCGCTGAAATCCAGATCCTCATTTATATTTTTTGTCTTTAAATCACTGTTCAGGAAAAATCCCAGTGTGGATATGCATTCCAGATTTTTTTTTCTGCCTGAATTCTGAAAAATCAGAATATTCCTCAGTCCCCCCAGATTCGTGTCCTTGACTGCGGAGAAAGATTTCAGAAGATGAACTTCAGCCCCGCAATGAATGATGCAGTCTGCAGATTCAGAGAGTTCAGTCCATACCGATTTCTCCAGTCCGAGAAAACTCTTTCTTAAATCAGACTGAACCGGGACAAACAGAGGATGACTGAAAACAGGTTCATTTCTGAAATACAGGCCGACGGTCCTTGTCCTGTATTTTGTGCATAGAATCCTGCATATCTCTGATCCAAGACCTCCTGAAGCCCCAGTGACAAGAACAGTTCTGATCTCTTCATTGAATCTTTTATCATTATATTGTGTTTTAATGCAAAGAAATTCTTCAGCCGCTTTTTTGAGAAATTCCCTTGAGATGAGCCGCTCTGATTCAGAATTCAATAAACTCTTAAGTTTGCGAAATGACGGTTCTTCGTAAAAATCGGATACCGAAAGATCATACCCATTCTCTGAAAGAAAAAGTGCAGTTCTGAGGATGCTGACAGAATCTCCTCCTGAATCAAAAAAATCTTCCTCTTCTGAATCAGGCAGATGTCCAGTTCCAGTCTCCCAGGCCAATGAGCAAATGTCCTGCCGTCTTTCCTTATTGTCTTCGGGATGATTCAATTTTTCAGAGAGCTTTGAATAATCTGTCTTTCCATTGATGTTTACCGGGAATCTCTGAATGCAGATGATTCTGGATGGAGTAAACCAGGGCGGAAGGGTTTCCTTTATTTTTTTTCTTAAGAGTGCCGTGTCTGAATCCGGCATTTCCAGAAAGAGGACAGGTCTTTTCTGAGAATCAGGCAGAGCAGCAGATCTTGTTCCCGGAAACAGAGACAGAGCTGTTTTTTCCAGCTCTGCCGGTTCAATCAGCCTTCCGTTCCTTTTCCACTGTCGGTCTTTTCTTCCCTTGAATATATAAGATCCGTCTGCTGTCTTTTCTGCCAAGTCGCCTGTCCTGTAATATATTTTATCATTATAAAAAACAAATTTGGATTCATTCAGCCTGCTCTGACCGATGTATCCTTTCGCGAGACCCGTTCCTGAAATGCAGATTTCCCCTCTGTTTTCATCGGTTCTGCCCTCAGCATTCATAAGAATCCATTCCGTATTTTTAATAGGTCTGCCGATGTTCTGCTCTTTCCATTCAGTTCCGCAGACTGCCATACTGGCACATACAGTCGTTTCGGCAGGGCCGTAAATATTGATCATTCTCAGTCGGGATGCAAATTGTTTCACTTTTTCAGGACTGCTTTCCTCGCCTCCGAAAAAGACAGTTTCGAGAGAATCGGGAATCATATCAGTGCTTATGAAAGGAAGAAGGGAAGGGGGAATGTAAAGATGAGTCACGGACATTCGGTCAGCTTCTTTCATCAGTATCCTTGGATTCTTCAGATCCTTCGATGAAATGCAGACGGCTGCTCCGGAGAGAAGACTGACTCCGATTTCAGAAATGCTTGCATCGAATCCGAGCGGTGTATTCATCAGAATCCTGGACTTTTCGTTCATCTGAAAAACTTCAATCTGCTGAATGAGAAAATTCAGTATTCCCCTGTGAAGAATATGGATGACTTTAGGTTCTCCTGAAGATCCCGAAGAGCATACAGCATAAGCCGATCTTTCCGGATCAAAGAGGGGAATGTTTTTTTCCGAGTCTCTGTCTGAAAAAAGAGGTCTGACTGCTGATACGTTTTCTTCACGGAAACGCTCAGTGCAGTCTGAAAGAATTTCAGAAGAACCTGAGATCTTCATATACTTCATTATTCTTTCATTGGAAATATTTCTGTCGAGTGTCAGGAACGGCCTGCCGGCCATCCATACCGAAAGAAGAGTCTGGATATATTCCGGTGATTCCTGAAAACAGAGTCCGGTAAAAGGCGAGGTGCTGCTTTTAAGGAATTCAGAAAAACAGAGTGCTGAATTCCAAAGATAATGATAACTGTATTTTTTTTCATTATATATGACCGCAGGTCTCTCAGAAAAAAGGGCGACAGTTTCTCGGAGAACTTCCAGAAAGCCGATTCTGAAGATATCGGAATCTGTCAGTTTTCTGTTCATTATAATAATCTGTTCAGGAATTTAATTTTTCAGAAACGGTCAGGCATTACCCATCTGTTTCCCATTCTTTCCGACTCGGCAGCGGCCGCCATTGTAAGTGCATCGTTTTCCCTTACGGATACGATCTGAACTCCCAATGGAAGTCCCTGTTTTCCCAGTCCGAGCGGTATCTGAGTGGAGGGAAATTCCAGTGCATTGAAAATTCCCGTGTATACCCAGTCAAAGAGCCTGAACAGAGGTTCATTATGCAGGGGGGCGGGAACAGAGTAGGAAGGATAAACGAGTAATCCATCTCTGCCCAGAAGGTTTTCCAGACTGTTTTTCAGTGAAAAACACTGTCCAAGAAAATGCTTTGAGTACTCAGGAATATGTCCAGGAAGATCTTCAATCAGACTGAGAAGGATGCAGGGAAGCATATGATCTGAACTTCCGAATGTCCATTTCAGCAGTTCCAAAACCGGCGATATTTTCTTTCCGTTTCCCAGCATTTCACGGAAAGAACTGGTGTTCTTTTCAGATAGAACTGACGACCATATAAGAAAAGAGTCTCTGAATTCGGGGAACGGCGGAATGATTTCTGTTTCTGCACCCAGATGTCTGAAGTCTGAGAGAAGTTTTCTCTGTGCTTTTTTCAGTTCATCAGAAACATACTGCGCCCCATTTTCTTCAATGCTGAATATTCTGATTTTCTTCCAGTTGATATTTTTAATCTCTTCGAGATGAAAATTATTTAAAGTATAATGATCCTTTCCGTCAGGCCCTGCCATTATACTGACCAGTGAAAAAAGATCCTGCGCCGACCTTGCCAGTGGGCCGACTGTCATTACCCTGGATGCGTCCCCTGATGCCCTAGGGAAATGACCTGTACTCGGAATCAGACCGCCTGTAGGCTTATGCCCGAATACACCGTTGAAGAAAGCGGGAATTCTGACAGATCCGCCGATATCAGAACCCAGTCCAAAAGGGACTCCGCCTGCACCAATGACAGCACCTTCCCCTCCGGAACTGCCTCCGCTTGTCCTGTCCGAGGCATACGCATTGTTTGTCCTTCCGTATATAAGATTATAACTCTCCATCCACATGCCGAGTTCTGAAACGTTTGTGATGCCGACTGGGACGGCTCCGGATGAGATGACTCTTTCGACAGCTGTTGCTGTCTGATCTGCAATATGATATATCCTGCTCTTCAGACCTCCTGTATGTCTCATTCCCTTTATGGAAAGAAATTCCTTTACTGTAAAAGGGACTCCAAGGAATGGGGGGAGAGAATTTATATCGTCTGCCGTTCTGACCTTTTCATCCGCAGCATCCGCCTGTTTCAACGCAGAATCAAAAAGTTCAATGATTACAGCATTTATTTCAGGATTGACCTTTCTTATTCTTTCAATATGAAGTTCAACTGTCTCTCTTGAGCTGATCTCTCTTTTTCTGATCATTGCACTCAGCTCAGATCCGGATTTTAACAGAAGCGAAGAATCCGTTTTGAGTGAGAGACTCATTTTTTCTTTTCCTTGCTGTTCCCAAGTATTTTTTCCATGGAAAACCCATCAGGAGTGGTGTCGGGAGGAATATGAGTGATCTTTGAAACCCTGTCACGGACAAAGTATACCTTGAACTCCTTGTCAGGGTCATGGTCCGGACTGTATCTTGAAACAGGTCTAGTATATGTCATTATTTCGTTTCCAGACCCGTCTCTGGAAGAACTGTCCGGTTCACCTATTTCTTCTGTCACATACAGTCTGCTCTTTGTAAGAAGAAGAGATTTCAGATCGGATCTGATTCTTACCTTGGAAAGCTCTTCGTCGGTATACTTGGATTTGACGGCCTCTTTTTTTTTGGACGCTGCGTCATCCTTTGACTTTTTTTCAAATTCTCTGCATTTTTTTTCATCACGGAACGTATCCATGCACAGTTTGAAGTAGTCAATTTCCTGAGTTTGAACAGTTTCTTTTCTGGCAGAATCCGCACAGCTTACAAGAGCGACAATTATAAGGATAATATATTTTTTTTTCATTTTCCAGACGCATCCCTTATTTTTTTCAGAAAGACGATGAAGTCATTCTTTTCTCTGGTCATTCCCGCAAGAGATTCTATGACCTTTCCATCCTTAGTCAGGCCGACATAGAGAGGAAGGGCTATAGTCCCGAATGTTTTTTCCTGGTATTCCTGATTGCTGTCATACTCAGGGCCGTCGCCGTCCGTGTAAAGACGCAGAAGCACGAATTCAGAAAATAGACTTTTTACCTCGGGCAGGGTAAATACATTCTGTTCCATCCATCTGCAGTTGGTGCAGGAATAACCTGTAAAATCTATGAATACTGTTTTCCCTTTCTTTTCTGCTTCCCGAAATGCAGCTTCTCTCGAAGAAAGCCAGACGGGTTCATCTGATTTGAGATTAGGCTGACTGACTTTTACCGTTTCAGGAGGCGGAAGGAATGCATCCCATTCCCCGAGTCCTTTTCCGTTCATTCCTGAATAAAAGAAGAATGCTGCATATATGGAGAATATTGAAAAGAGAATTCTGAACGGAGAAAGCCGCCTGTCTGACTTTTCTGATTCATTTGAAAAACGGAATACTCCGAAAAGGTACAGACTGAGGACAATGAATACTGAAAAAAGAAAAATAAGAACCCTGTCCCTCGAAAGAAGATTCAGATTCCAGACAAGATCTGCATTGCTGAAAAATTTTACGGAAGCTCCAAGTTCCAGAAAACCAAGGACAGCCTTTGCTTCAATGAGCCAGTTTCCCGACCTGGGAAGTTTCTTAAGAAACGAGGGAAAAAGGGAAAGCAGAAAAAAAGGGAGGGCAAATGCAAGACTGTAGCCAAGCATTCCGATCAGAGGATAAAGCCAGTTTCCCTTTGAAGCAGATACAAGCACAGTTCCCAGGAAAGGCATGGTACATGTGAATGTCGTCAGCGAAAAAGTCAGAGACATGAAAATGATCGGAATAAAGCCGGAATTCCCCCTGTCCCTGCTCAGAAAAAAAGTCAGAGAGGCCGGAAGCTGAATTTCATATGCCCCCCAGAGATTCAGTGCAAATGCAATAAATGCTGTTCCTATCAGCAGATTCAGATAAGGATCGGCTGCGAGTCTGTTGACCTTTGCTGCACCGAAGAAGACTGAAATCAGAAGTCCTATTACAGTAAAAAAGAATACTATCCCGAATCCATATATAAACGAATCTGCAAATGCCGTTCTGTTCTCATTCTCGGATCTTTTCAGGAAATAGGATACTGTAATCGGAATCAGCGGAAATACACAGGGAGTGATCAGTGCAAGAAATCCGAATCCTGCAGAAAGAATGAAATAGGAGCCGAGAGATATATTTTCCATTACGATTCAAAGAAATCCTTTCTCTTGTCCTCATGCTCCTGAATGGCCACTGCAACGACCATATCCCCCGTCACATTCACAGTGGTTCTGAACATATCCAGAAGTCTGTCCACGGCAAAGATAAGAGAAATTCCCTCCACAGGAACATTCACCGAATTTAGCACAATGACAAGCATGACCATTCCTGCACCCGGCACGCCGGCTGCACCTATGGATGCAAGGGTTGCAGTGAGAACGATCTTCAGCTGAGCTGCGAAGTCCAGATTCATTCCCATTGCCTGTGCTATGAATACTGCAGCCACTGCCTGATACAGACTTGTTCCGTCCATATTTACGGTTGCACCCACTGGAAGCACGAAACTTGCAACCTCGTTGGAAACCCCGAGTTCCTTTTCGCAGTGCTCCATTGTAAGAGGCAGTGTGGCTGAACTGGAACTTGTGGAAAAAGCAAGCATCTGCACAGGGAAAATGGATCGGAAGAAATTGCCCGGACTTCTTTTGGTCAGGATTTTCAGAAGAAGACCGTAGTTTACATATACCATAATGAAAAGACCGACAAGGACAGTCAGCGAATACAGTCCGAGTGCCTGAAACAGATCCCAGGTCTTCGTAATGTCTCCTCCTGCGAATTCCACCAGAAGCGAGGCAAGAAGAGCAAACACTCCGTACGGACATAGCTGCATGATAATATCAATCATTTTCAGTATAATATCATTCATGCCCTCAAAGAAAGGCCGGACAAGATTTGCTCTGTCTCCCGGAATCATCACCATTGCAATTCCGAAAAGAAATGCAAATACTATCACCTGCAGCATCTGAGTGTTTTCGGAAGCTGCTTTGAATATGTTCACTGGAAACATATCCACAAGTGCCTGAAGGGGAGGGCTGTCCTGAACATCTTTAGCTGCATCTCTTTTCTTGTCGGCTTCCTTCTTGAAGCTCTCCTGGAGTTCCTTTCTCTTGGATTCCGGAAATGCATGACCTGGCTTGGTGATGTTTACTAAACTGAGTCCAAGGCATACAGCTACAACGGTCGTAAAAAGATATATAATAATTGTTCTAAGACCGATTCTTTTTACCTTGCTTGTATCCCGAAGACTTGTGATTCCCGCCACCAGAGAAATAAATACAAGAGGAATTGCGACTACCTTC
>DAORDI010000243.1:0-8995 GCA_035345895.1 Leptospiraceae bacterium | reverse complement strand
AAAACGAGACATGATGCAGTATTGCTGAAAAGGGTTCTGCGTCTCAGGGGCAGTTAATTTATTAAAATATAATAAAGAATTTTATTTTATAGTCAGATTATGCTGCAAATTCATATTAGAATACAAGTACGATCCGGATAAAACTCCATTAAAGAAGGATAACAAGGCATATCAGAAAATAAAGGAAGAGCATACCAAGGAAAAAGTATATTTTACTCACGACAATGGGGGAAGGCCGTTTGCAGTATACATCTCCAAAGAGCGAATCTCTGTGTTCCGATTTCTGCTTTTAAAAAGTTTACGAAAGAGGTGGAGAAAAATGCCTATGATTCATTCTATGAAGATGATATCGAAATGAAAGGCATTCCTTTTAAGAAGGTCAAGGAATTTCAAAGCGGTCTGTATTAGGCTGATGCTTTTACTATCGTCAGTTCAGAAGCAGGTGAAAAATCCTGCTCCCGGACTGACAGTTATACGGAATAATTATAAATTAATGAATCTACTTGATCTGAACAGACTTCAGTGCTTTGATCCTGTCTTCGAGAGGAGGGTGGGTGGAGAACAGTGCCAGAAATCCTCCCGCACCGGAAATCTTCAGTGATGCCATACTGGCCCCTCTGTCATCGAGAGGTTCAAATGTTCTTTTCAGATTTTCCAGGGCCGCAATCATTTTTGCTCTTCCTGCCAGTTTTGCTCCGCCGTAGTCTGCCTTGTACTCTCTCATTCTGGAGAAGTAGGCAACAACCATGGAACCGAGGATTGTAAACAGTATATCCAGAATAAAAGTGACAATATACTGAATCCAGAAGCTGGGTGAAGACTTCCCGTCTTCATCATCAGACGAAAGTGCACTTGCAATAAAGAAACCGAAAATTCTCGCAAGGAACATTCCGAACGCGTTGACCATACCCTGAATCAGAGTCATTGTCACCATATCACCGTTTGCAATGTGAGACACTTCATGTGCCAGAACTCCTTCTACTTCGTCCTCATTCATACTTTCCAGAAGACCGGAAGATACTGCCACAAGAGAACTGTGCTTGCTTGGTCCGGTAGCAAATGCATTGATCTCAGGAGAATAATAAATTCCCACTTCAGGCATTGCGATACCTGCAGCCTTGGAAAGTCTTGCAACAGAAGAGTATATATTTGAAAACTCCCCTCTGCCGTTGATTTCCTGCACTCCCATCATCATCTTTGCCATTGTCTTGGAAAGAAGAAGAGATATCACAGAACCTGCCATACCCCAGATGAGACAGAAGCCCATCAATGCAGTAAGATTCAATCCATACGCAGTCACATACCTGTCGAATCCGAAAATTCTGAGCATGATATTGATGGTGATCATAATCATGATATTGGTCAGAATCAGAAACCCAAATCTTTTAAAAAATTCCACAAATTTCCTCCTCAAATAAAATAATTCAGTTTGAATTTAAACGGACAGTGCATTCAAAAATCATCGAATGCTGCCATGCATTCAATTTGATGATTTCCATCTCTTTGACTGTCTCTATACTGTTTTCAGCATAAGTTTTTATTTTCATTGGATCAGGGTCAGTGCTGAATGACTGCCTGCCAGAATGTGCTTCTCGTTTCCTTTGTCGGAATTGTTTCCTTGGGCTTGGAAGGTTTCTGAAAATGAAATGTCGCACCCTGAGAGTACGTTCCCTGTCCGGTTCTTTTGTTTCCCTTCCATTCTCCTGTGTACACGCTTCCGTTTCCGTAAGTCATTGTGCCAAGTCCCTCGCGGACTCCTTTTTTCCATTCCCCTGAATATATGTTTCCATTATAATATAGCATTGTACCTTTTCCGTGAGGGAAATTCTGTCTGAATTCGCCCTTGTATACATTTCCGTTGGAGAGATTTGCCACCCCGTACCCGTCAGGATAGTCATTGTCAAAGTTCCCTTCGTACTTTTCCCCGTTTGCAAAATGGTATACACCGTATCCGATTTTTTTTGTTTCCTTGAACGATCCTGTGTATTTGTCCCCGTTCTCAAAGGTCATTACACCCTGACCGGTATTGCAGTCGCCGCTCACGCATACACCTCCGGAAAAGACATTGGAAAATGGAAGTGCAGCAAGAAAAAAAAATATTTTTGAATTCATCAGTTCTCCTTCAGACCTTCTCTGTGCTTTTCATCGGCAGGATCTCCGTCGATCCATTTGCCTGTGTAAATTACTTTTCCGTCCGCTCCGTACATGACTCCCTGTCCGTTGAATTTGTCATGTTCAAATTCTCCGGTATATACGACCCCGTCGGTAAAGACCAGTGTGCCTTTTCCGTGAGACTTGTCATCCTTGAAATCTCCGCTGTATTCGCTCCCGTCCCTGAATGAAAGGACACCTTTTCCGTGCCGTTTGCCGTCCTTGAATTCCCCTACATATTTATCTCCGTTGGGATATTTTACTGTACCCTGACCGTTGAATTTTCCTTCCTTGAATTCCACCTCATAGGAGCCTCCCTTGGCCAGGTTGACTTTTCCTTTCCCTTCGAATTTTCCGTTTTTGAAGCCGCCCACATATGTATCTCCGTTTGCATATGTATAGACTCCGTGTCCTTCAAATTTTCCGTCCTTAAAATCGCCTAAATACTTTTTTCCTGTATTGAATATATAACTTCCTTTCCCGTCAAATTTGCTTTCCTTGAATTCTCCCTTATAGACAGAACCGGAGGGAAATTCCAAAAGTCCCTGTCCGTGATACTTGTAGTCCCTGAATTCCCCGGTGTATTTCGTTCCATTTGGATACAGTATTGTTCCGAAACCTTCAAATTTATCGTTTTTGAAGTCGCCTTCATATCTCGATCCGTTGGCTGCAGTGAAAGTGCCTTTTCCGTCTCTTTTGTCTGCCTTGAATTCCCCGGTATACACCCTTCCGTCGGCATAAATATAGAGTCCCTGTCCGTTTTTTCTGTTCCGGAAAAAACTTCCTGTATACTTGTCTCCGTTGGAATACTGGAAAAATCCTTTTCCGTGAAAATCATCGTCCTTGAATTCCCCCTCGTATTTTTCCCCGTCTGCGTAGACTAGTACCCCTTTCCCGTTTTTGGCATCATCCTTGAATTCGCCTGTATATTTGCTTCCGTTCGCAAAAGTATACGTGCCTTTTCCCTCAAAACGGCCCTCTTTGAATTCACCCTCATACTCATTTCCGTTCTGAAAATAAAGGGAACCCTTTCCATGAAAGATTCCATTCTGAAATTCACCGCTGTATTTTGTAGCGTAAACGTATTTTTTGCTCCCAATCAGCTCTTCACCTTCTTTGACTTCACCGAAGGTCAGCATTCCTCTTCCGTGGAATCTTCCATTTTTGAACCCGCCGGTGTATTTGTCACCGTTTGAGTAAAACATCGTTCCCTGTCCGTTTACGCATTTCCCGCTCACGCATTCGTCAGCGGAAACTGTGCCCGTCAGAAAAACGGACAAAAGAAGAAGGGTAATCAGTATCAATTTATTCATCGGTTTACAAATTAGACCCTCCGCTTGTCTGAGACAAGGAGATTTTTAATGAATTGGCTTGCGGTTCTTCTGCGTAAGTGACTGCCTGATCCGCTTCACGGCTCGCCTGAATTACGGAGACAGTGCATTCCCTGCAGCTCTTTCGATTTTTTACTGTCCTTTTACTGATTCTTCTTGTCCTTGAGGACATCTGCAGAGCTTCTGAAATACAGTATGTTTTCTCCTGCAAAAATCAATCTGTACCTGAATATTCTTGGAAAAAGAGAAGACGGGTATCACGAACTGGATTCCATTTTTCTGAAACTGAGTTTCGGAGATGATCTGGAATTTTTTGAAAATGATTCCGGTGAGATCCGTCTGGAAACAGTTTCTCTGTTGAACTCTCCGCAGAAGGAGGATTTTGAACTGGTTTCTGAAAAAGGAGACTTCACGAAAAACATTCTCTATAAAGCTTTTCAGAAGGCAAAGACACTTAAGGAAATAGAAAAAGGTGTTCATATCCGTCTGACTAAAAGAATTCCTACAGGAGGAGGGCTCGGGGGAGGCAGTTCCAATGCGGCGGCTCTGCTCAAGTATTTATTTCCTGAAAGAATGAAGAATCCGGACAAGGAGTTCCTGCAGTTTGCAGGTTCAATCGGTGCGGATGTTCCATTCTTTTTATATGATAAAAACTGCATCGTACGAGGAATCGGGGAAATCTGTGAGCCTCTGGATCTTCATATTCCTAATCAGGGACTTCTGGCAGTTCCAAAATTTTCAATTCCTACAAAAGAATCGTTCATAAGCTTGAAAAAAGATTTACTAAAAACCCTGCCTTCAAAATCATGGAAAATACTGAATGAGGGTGATATTACTCAGTTAAATCAGGGTAATTTGTCTTTTTTCAGAGAACAGTTTTTGAATGAATTTGAAAACTATGCTTTTCAACTGCATCCAATATTGCAGGAGCTGAAGCAGTGTTTTTATGATTCAGGAGCGGTTTTTACCTTGATGACAGGGACTGGAGCTTGTGTGTATTCCTTCTGGGATAAGCAGAAGCCTGATCTGAGTTCGTTAAAGGGAAGATTTCCTGAAATTCAGTTTATTTCATTCTATGTACTGTAAATTGGGCTGTCGCCAAGTGGTAAGGCAGCGGTTTTTGGTACCGCCATTCCCTAGGTTCGAATCCTAGCAGCCCAGCCATTACTCAAACGGATAGGTTTCATGCAAAGCAATTCTCAAATCTGTGCTGTAGTTCTTGCTGCCGGCAAAGGCACTAGAATGAAGTCAGAACTTCCCAAAGTAGCAGCCTATCTTTCCGGAAAGCCTCTTATCCGTCATGTGGTGGATAATTTGAGAGCAGCCGGTGTTCATGATATTGTCACAGTAGTCGGATATAAAAAAGAGACAGTGATTTCTCTTTTAAGTGACTATGCCGGAATGCGTTTTTCGGAGCAGAAAGAGCAGTTGGGAACTGGACATGCTCTTTTATGCACAGAGGATTACTTGAATAATTTTAAAGGTCAGATTCTGGTCTGCTGCGGGGATATGCCTCTCATCTCTGTAAAGACATTTAAGAATCTGATGCAGACACATATTTCCCAGGGAAATGTAATGACCGTTCTGTCTGCCACAATGGAAAATCCGACAGGATATGGAAGACTGATTCGAAATGCAAAGTCCGAGCTGCAGTATATCGTGGAAGAGAAGGATGCAAATGCAGAGGAAAAGTCTGTCAAAGAAGTGAATACAGGAACTTACATTTTTAATTCTTCTGCAGTGTACAAGGATTTGAAGCTTGTAAAAAGCAATAATGCACAGGGAGAATACTATCTCCCTGATTTAGTAAAAATATATAAGGATGCAAACGGCAAAGTAGGGGCTTTGAAACTTTCAAATGCGGTCGAAGCATCGGGAGTCAATTCTCCGGAAGACTTGGCGAATTTGGAGCAGATCCTCAGGTCAGGTAAGGTATAATATGAAAGATCTAGCAATTTTTTCAGGGAACTCCAATAAATCACTGGCTGAGGATATATGCAAAAATCTGCATATAGAACTGGGCAAGGCCTCCTGCAAAAGATTTTCTGACGGGGAAATTGCAGTCAAGATTGAAGAGAATGTTCGCGGACGGGATGTATTTGTAGTTCAGTCCATCAGTTATCCTGCAAATGACAATCTGATGGAACTCCTTCTGATGATAGATGCTCTCAGACGCGCTTCCGCAAGAAGAATCACTGCTGTCATTCCTTATTACGGATACGGAAGACAGGACAGAAAGGTGGAACCGAGAGTTCCTATCAGTGCCAGAATGGTGGCGGATCTGATTCAGGTGACAGGACCTAACAGAGTGCTCACAATGGATCTGCACGCTGATCAGATTCAGGGCTTTTTTCATATTCCTGTAGACCATCTGTTTTTTTCTCCTGTCATGTACGATTATCTGGGAAGCAAAAACCTTCAGGATCTGGTGGTTGTTTCACCTGATTCAGGCGGTGCTGAAAGAGCAAGGTTTCTCGGAAAAAAACTCAATGCAAGTCTTGCAATTATTGACAAACGCCGTCCTCAGGCAAACGAATCTGTTGTAATGCATATCATTGGAGACATTCAGAACAAGAACTGTCTGATTCTGGATGATATGATGGACACTGCAGGCACTACCTGCAAGGCTGCATCTGCACTACTTGCAAATGGAGCAAAGTCTGTGATGTGCTGTGCTACTCACGGGGTCCTCTCCGGGAAGGCAATGGACAACTTAAACAGCATTAATTTCAAGGAAATTGTACTTTCCAATTCCATCAATATCCCTTCAGAGAAGAAGATTAACAATCTTACTGTTCTCTCCGTAGCCCCGCTTTTTGCGAAGGCAATTCAAAGGATTCATAATGAAGAATCCATCAGTTCACTGTTTTTATAATTAAATACCAAAGGAAGCCGAGTATGAGCAATTTAGTGCTGAAAGTAGCCCAAAGAAATGAAACAGGAAAAAACGAAAACAATCGTCTGAGAGCCAAAGGCCTGATTCCTGTAAATATTATCGCAAACGGAAAAGCAGTATCCGGTTCTGTTTCTGAATCAGAAATGAATAAAATCCTGAGTTCAGGAATCCGTCCTGCAACTCTAATCAAATTGGAAATGGAGAATGGAGAATCTTCTGAAGTATTTGTAAAGGATATTCAGAGATTTCCTGCAACCAATCAGGTAAGGCATATTGATTTTTACAAAGTGACTCCAGGAAAGAAAATCATTGCAAAGATCGGGATCATTACAACCGGAACTGCAAAAGGTTCAAAAGCCGGCGGTCAGTTTGTGCATGTGATTCATGAGATTAAAGTGAAATCAGCTCCTGAAGATCTGAAAGATCTTTTAGTTCTGGATGTAACAAATCTGGAAATTGGGCAGAGCATAAAAATCAGTGATCTTCCTACTCCTAAGAGCTGGGAAATTCTGATGAACGGAAATCCAATTGTTACTTCTGTCAATAAGACAAAAGCTATTCTCGCTGCAGAAAGAAGTGAGAAAGCTACTGAAAAGGATGCTAAAGGCGGAAAAGGAAAAGCAGCCGCTCCTGCAAAACCGGCGGCCGGTGCTGACAAAGCTCCTGCAGCGAAAAAGAAGTAATTTTTTGATATAACGAAAGGGTCAATCCAAGTATGAAACTCATAGTTGGTCTGGGTAACCCTGGAGACAAACACAACAACAACAGGGCCAATATTGGGTTCAAGATTATTGATGTAATCGCGAACAATATTGGCATTGAAATTAAGACCAAAAAGAAAAAATCCCTGATTGGCCGGGGAGATTTCGAAGGAGATGAGGTTGTACTCCTGAAGCCTCAGACTTTCAGTGATCTTTCCGGCGAGTCAGTTCTGTACATAGCTTCCTTTCTGAAAATTAAAGTAGACGATGTTGTAGTGATTCATGAAGATCTGGATTTGAATCTGGGTCAGATTGTAGTGGAACGCGGAAGTGATACTGAAAACCATAAAGGCGTCGCTTCCATTGTTGCATCACTTCGTTCTGCAAAATTCATCCGCATACGAATCGGGATCAGAAACGGGAATATGAAAAAAGGAAAAGATTCTTTCCTCAGAGAAGATTTTCTTCCTCTCGAAAACCTGGAGCTGATTGATATTATCAATGATGCAGAAGCAGCAATCCGTTCGATCAGCATCGGAGATATAGACGAAGTCATCGAGAAATATAAACTCTAGATTTCATAATAATTGCAGATTCCCGCCATATCCCTTTTTTCTTTGCTTTTGCACAGCCTCAATTCAGAATGTCTATTCGATTTCGGCATAAAAATCCACTGTCTGATGAAAAATTATTTCCTTTTTGAATTATTCTCCTACCTTATGCAAATGAGACATTGGTATACATTCTGACTTTTATAGGAAAGTAAAGGTATGGCTTAGGTGCTTAAAAAACGTCCGGCACTTGTCTGGGCCGCCTGTATTCGAAGTTGTAAGTCGGATTATGAATTTGATGATGAATGCTCAAAATGGAGGAATTAAAATCTATGGATGTAAAAGGAAGAACTTTTGTAGGGAACCCGGAAGATGCTGAATTCGATCCTGAGTGTGAAGGGTCCGGTGAGGCTGGACAGATCACATTCAGAAATGACGGCACTGTAGAACTCGTCTGGCCGGGAAGCGATGAAATTGATGATGGGACATATACTCAGGACAGGAATATAGTGAATATATACTCAAACGGCGACAGAAAAAACTATCAGTTTTCCCTCTCAAAAGACGGGATTGAACTGACCTATGAGGAATATTCTGCAGTCTTCAGAGATGAAAAATATCCCTGGAAATGAACACCGTACACAGACAGAAAATGGAATCAGGAAACTGTATTTACAAAAATATATTAGATAAAATCAGACAGAGAAAACTGAAGTCCTTCCACGGATATTGAAGTGAATATCTCTTCTTTAGAGAGAATTTTAATTTCTGTATAAATCCCTTCTTTGGGAGAACGGTAAATTTCAACTTTATAGTCGATCAGGTTGATAATGAGAAATTCAGGAATATTCCCTTTGGCATATACCGAGGCTTTTTTTCTGTCAAAGTTCAATGTGGTATTGGATACCTCAATTACCAGGAGGGCTTTCTTCGGATGTTCCTTGGAATAATCCCCTTCTGCAACCACTGCAATATCCGGTTCCGGTTCCGAGTTCTGAAGGGAAATTGGATTTTCAGAAAGGATTCTGTACTTTCCGGAGTGGGATCGAATCAAAAGGATTAAAATTTTTGAAACAGTATCAGAATGAATCGGATTTTTGGTCATTTTAGAGTATACGACTCCTTCTATCAGTTCAGATTTTTCCGGAATCAGGCCCTGTTCATACATAGTGTGGTACATTTCTACTGAAAACAGAATTTGAGGTGGAATAGATTTTTCCAGAACCGCAGACATAGTGAAAAGATAATTCACGGATTGAATCAGTCAAGATAAATTTGCCTGAACTGGGAGCGGATTTTCCAAAGGATTTTTTCAATGGCAGCATTCACATTGACTTCTCTGAAGGACAGAACAGCAGAACTGGT
>DAORDI010000242.1:0-9033 GCA_035345895.1 Leptospiraceae bacterium | reverse complement strand
GAAATTTTGAAGGTGCCGTTTCCTCATTTTCCAAAGCGATAGACCTTGTGCCTGAAAATACGTCTCCGCTGCCCTGCAGTCATTTCTGTTTCCAGTCCAGGGATGCTGAATGATGTATCTGCCCTGAAAGTTCTGCTGATCATTTGTTTCCTGGAACACAAGGTCTTCCGGAAAAGTCTCATTCGAATAACGTACATGAAGTCTGGTAACCATGACAGGCACTGCCCCGCCGTATGAATTTTTTTCATCCAGCCAGAATACCCCAAGTTCTTTCAGTTCCTGAAAGGAAAGCGGCTCTGCTGCACAGGGATCACACCAGCCCATATTCCAGAAATACTCAGTAAACACTGCCCTGAGATTTTCCTTCTTCGTCTGATTGTCGAACATCGACTTGTAGAAATCGGAAAATTCCTTTTTCACAAAGGAAGGAACTTCCATATCAGTTGGAAGCTTCACTGTCCTGTAATTGGAAGACTCAACCCTGCCATTCTTTGTCAGAACGTAGATCAGCAGATCCTGAGGGCCCTGTGCATTGATCATTCCCAGTCTGATCGGAAGCATAAACTGTCTTGAATTGAAGGCAAACTGCAGAGGTCTGAGATAAGTGAGCTTTGCAGATGCGTGTTCCTTCAGATTGACCTTTGCAACAAAGAATTTCAGATTCTGCTGAATGTAGGGTTTGAGAGCCTTTGATGCACCCTGTGGAATTTTATATCCGTTCTGCACAAGCCAGGTTTCAAGACCTGAGGAATATTTTGCAGACAGAATCTGTATGTCATATTCCCCGACTGTGTATGTTGCTTCCACTGTCACTCCGTGATCCGTCTTTCCGCCCTTAAACGGATCCTTATTGTTTCCTGCAGAAGGAGAAGGGACAATCTTCACATCTTCTGCCTCATCATACATTCTTCTGCAGGGGTCAGAATCAAAGTATTCAACAAGTCTGGGCGCAGAATATGCATCTATATGATCGACTGTCTTTGGATTCCCCACATGAATCTGTTCCTTCTGAAGCACGACAGGAACGGGAACAACGATTGCAAAATCCTTCAATGCACCCTTGTAGTCGTTCATCATGCTGATGACCGTTTTGTCCTCATTTCTTACAAGCACTACTCTTGATGCATTGTTGTAGAGCGTGGCATCCGCCTTGGCTACATAAAAACCGCAGAAAGCAAGAATTTCCTTATACGGAACGAACAGTGACACCGACAGGATGAGAATCAGCAGAACAGTCTTTCTGAAAAATTTTTTCATTATTATCTCCTTTAAATCCATTATTCCATATATATTGACTTCCCTTGAAGATCCGGTCCCAGAGGGGAACAAGGAAGGAAAGAAAGAAAAGGCTCCATATCAGTGAAGTCTTCATATAAAGAGCAAACTGCAGATTGTAGGCGAGAAGAGCGACGAGAAAGCCGTGGAGAATTCTGGCCTTTCCTGAATCCGGTGCAGTTCTCGGATCAGTGATCATAAAAAAGGTGAACAGAATGAGAGATCCGTTTGAAATCTGATGCAGAAAGACTGAGAAGGAATATCCGTAATAGAATGTTCTGTATAAAAGAAAGAACATATATGAAAAGATGAAGGAGGCCGCAATATCCTGTATCCTGGCCCTTCTGGAAACCCAGAATCCGAAACCTGTGAGAATCAGTACGACAGACAGATCGTCTCCCCACTGTGCGGGAGAAACCCAACCGCCGGGAAACAGTTTTATTCCTAGGATGACTGCAAGCATCCCTGGGTTGAAAATATGCTTTCCTCTGACTCTCAGCAGGAACTTGGCACTCATCACAGTGCATGTGACAGCCGGATGCACCCAGAGACTGTGATTTCTGTAAAGAAGGCTGATACCGAGACATGTAATGACTGCACTTAAGTATCCTCTTTCCTTTATCTTAAACACTCTGAGAAAAAACATCTGCGTCAGAATCCCTGAGGCAAAAGTGAGGAGAACCTGCTCAAGACGGATTGAAAAATCTCTGGCAAATGCTCCCAGCATAAGAAGAGTGCCCATCAGTATGATCTGAGTCTTTCTTGGATCGGAAAATATAAACTCTTTTACAGTATTCAAAGGAACTCCGCGAAACATCAAATATTAGACCCTGTTTATAAATGAAAAGTCTTTTTCACGGAAAAAACATGACTGAGAAGCTCTGACTCTATGATTGAAATTCCTTCCTCACGGATTCATTGTATGTTTCGATTGTTCCAGGATGAATTTTTTCTCCCTTTGAAATCAGCTCTCTGATTACAGTCGAGGATTTAAGAAAGAGACCGAATTTCAGATCATTTTCCGTCCTGCTGACCCAGGTTCCGTATTCAGGCTGACGGGCGGCATAATCAGATCCTAAAAAATCGGAGACATAGAGGATTCTGCAGAGAAGACTTAAGCTGCTCCCCCCGAGAGTATGATTTTTGACTGATTCGAGGATTTCCATTTCCTTCATTCCGTATTCAGTCTGCAGATAAAAATATGCAGAATAAGGATGATATGCATTAAATGGAAGATCAGAATGATCAAAACTGTTTTCCCTGAATACACTCAGATGAAAATCTTCTTTCTTCTGCTTCGTAATGTCATGGACAATCCCGGCCAGATATGCTTTTCTGGGATACGGGAATCCGAAAATGAGGGCAAATTTTTCAGCCAGTTCAGCAACTCTTACAGAATGCTCAAATCTGCTTTCGGTGATCTCCTTCAGAATTTCCTTTTTAAAAAAAAGAATCTGTTCTTCAGTATCCATACAGATGATTCTCCCTGATGTATTCTGCCGATTTTTTTGGAACGGACTTCAGCAGTTCCGCCTGATGATTTCTGATCTCTGTAGAACTCTCCGCAAAAAGCCCGTCCTGAATATACAAAATTTTATCATTAAATTCTTTCAATTCTTCAGGTATTTGAAAATCGGCGCCGGGTCGGGAAAAAACGGTCAGCCTGGCCAGCCGAAGTATCATTCTGAAATCCTTCCATTTCGGAAAACTTCGGAGATTGTCGAGACCGATGAGAAGACAAATATCCTCTCTGTGTTTTTCCTGGAGATACTGAAGAGTATCAGCGGTATAGGAATGCCCTTCCCTATCCGTTTCATAACTGTCAATTTCTGTATCCGAATTTCCTGATTCCAGGATCAGCAGCTCCAGCATCTTAAGTATATGGTGCGGTTCCGTATTTTTACTCTTCTTAAAAGGAGAAAGCCTGTTGGGGACAATGATCAGTTTTCGTGCATCCTGAAAGTTTCTCCAGAAGGATCTGATTATGTACAGATGGCCGTTGTGAGGGGGGTCAAAACTCCCCCCGAAAACGCCGATCAAGTTCTCGTCTGACCGGTCCCGATGAGAACTGTTGTTTCAGTTGTCAGATGCACAAGTCCCATCGGTCCTCTCACATGCAGTTTTCCTGTGGAAATTCCGACCTCTGCCCCGAGACCGAACTCTCCTCCGTCATGAAATCTGGTGGAACAGTTTACAAAAAGAGCTGCCGAGTCCAGATTCTCAAGAAAATGTCTGATGCTGCCTTCCTTTTCTGACAGGATTGCTTCAGTATGCCCAGAAGAATATTTTGTGATATTTTCTATTGCTTCATCAATTCCGGATACTGCTCTGACTGAAAGTCTTGAATCAAGAAATTCTTCGTAAAAGTCTTTTTCTTCTGCTTTTCCTGCACTTGGAAATTCTGAATGTATGTTCTCATCGAGAAGCAGAACCGCTCCGGCATCCGAAAGTTTTTTAAGAAGATTCTTTGTATCAGGATAATTCCTGTGAATAAAAAGATTTTCTAGGGCATTGCATACCCCTGTTCTCTGAAGCTTTGAATTTACAATGATTTCTGCCGCTTTCTCTATGTCTGCAGACTCATCGACAAACATATTGCAGACTCCCTTGTCATGCTTGACCACAGGAATAAGAGAGTTTTCCGAGACGAACTGAATCAGTGCCTCTCCCCCTCTGGGAACTACAATGTCTATGTTCGCAGAGTTTTTCAGAAGAGGAACCATATAAGATCTGTCCGTTCTTTCCACGAGCACCACTGCATCAGGACTGATATTTTCCGATTCAAGAAGTTTCCGAAATATCCCGCAGAGAATCTTGTTGGAATGAATTGCCTCGCTTCCGCCCCTGAGTATTGCCGCATTTCCCGACTTGAAGGCAAGCGCTGCGACATCAATTGTCACATTCGGTCTCGATTCATAAATGACAAGGACTGTGCCGAGCGGAACTCTTTTGGTGACAAGTTCCAGACCGTTCGGGAGACGGAGTCCTCTTTTCACTTCACCGACCGGATCAGGAAGAGCAGCGATTTCCCTCACTGCAGATGCCAGTGCATCAATTCTTTTTTCATTCAGAAGAAGTCTGTCAAGAAGACTTGGACTTAAGTTTTTTGCCTTTCCTTCCTCTATGTCTCTGCTGTTTTCCCGGATGATTTCAGCAGAAGATTCTTTCAGAAGATCTGCAAGTTTCAGAAGGACTGAATTCTTAGTCTTCGAGCTGAGTTTTCTCACTGTCCTCGATGCAGTTCTTGCCCTTGATGCAATTGAATCTGTATACTCTCTTATCTCTGTCATACTCCCCCCAGTCCGAAAAGTTTTTTAATTTCCTTTTCACTCAAGCTTTTTTTCTGCATTTTTCCTGATACCAATGTTCCGCCCGTATTGGAATTTAAGAAATTTCTAATACAGTTTTTTTCCTTTCCTGAAATCACGGCAGTGGAAATACCTGCCTTAAGCAGGATGCCTGCCGCCCTGAGCTTGGTATTCATTCCTCCGGTTCCGGGGCCCTCAGGTCCCTTTGCAAAGGAGAGATCCTCTTCAGTGATTTCTTCGAGAAACGGAACTGTCTTTCCGTCTTTCTGAAATCCGTCGACACCAGTCAGAATAACGAGAAGGTCCGCCTTCACAAGGATTGCAACGAGAGCAGAAAGAATGTCGTTGTCTCCCAGTTTAAGTTCTTCCGTTGCGACAGAATCATTTTCATTGATGATCGGAAGTACCTTCCACTCGGAAAGTTTTTCAAAAGTATTCTTCAGATTCGAATAACCGCTTTCAGCCGAAAGGTCATTTGATCCGAAAAGGATCTGAGCAATCGGAATGTTTACGCTGGAAAAAAAATGTGAATACATTTTCATTAAAAGACTCTGTCCGATGGCGGCAAGTGCCTGTTTTTCCCTGACACTGCTTCCAGTCTTCTCGTTTCTGTACATAGAAAGAACCTTTCTGCCCTGTGCAATTGCCCCGCTCGAAACAAGGATAATGTCCTTTCCCTGATCCCTGAGTTCTCTGATATCGCCCACAAGACTGAACAGAAAATCATTAATCTCATGTTCATCTCCGCTGACCCTGGCTGAACCTACCTTGATTACGATCCTCTCGGCCTTTTTCAGGGCCGATGTAAATTCAGATCTTCTTTGCTTCACTTTTTTTCCTCTTTTTTGCACCGAAGAAAACTCTGTCAATTGCATTCAGGAGAATATCGAGACCTGTGCCCTTTTCTGCTGAAATACAGATTATCTCTTCCTTTATTTTCAAGTTTTTTACCATTTCCTGCAGAAAATCCTGATCGTCCACAAGATCGGACTTGTTCAGAACGACGATCGATTTCTTTTTTACAAGAGTTTTGCTGTAAGTCTTCAGTTCGTTCTGAAGCATTTTGTACTCTTCTTCTATGTCGAGAGACGTTGCATCAAACATATATATGATCCCTGTCACTCTTTCTACATGTCTGAGAAAGGAAAGCCCCAGTCCGTGTCCCTTGCTTGCACCCTCGATGATTCCGGGAATATCTGCAATGGTATAGCGCCTGAAACTGTCTTCCCTGTCCACAACGCCCAGATTGGGACTCAGCGTAGTAAATGCATAGGAAGCAATTTTGGGATGAGCATGAGTGATTCTGCTGAGCAGTGTAGACTTGCCTGCATTAGGGAGACCGACGAGACCCACGTCGGCCAGAAGTTTCAGAGTGAGCAGAATGTCCTTGGACTCACCCTCCTCTCCATCCTGCGCAAATCTAGGAGCCTGATGAGTGGAGGATTTAAAAAAAGCATTTCCTTTTCCCCCTCTTCCTCCCTTTGCGGCAATGTATTCAAGGTCTTCCTTGACGAAATCAAACAGAACATCTTCCGTTTCAATATCTGTCACCTGGGTTCCGACTGGAACCTTCAGAATGATGTCCTCACCTTTTTTGCCCGATCTGTTTTTCCCTTCTCCGTGAGAGCCTGCACCTGCTGAATAATGCTTCAGAGGAATGAACTTGTCCAGAGTCTGCAGATTCAGATCAGACTTCAGAATTACATTTCCTCCATATCCCCCCTCGCCTCCGTCCGGTCCCCCAAACTCTGCGAACTTTTCATGACGGAAAGAAACAGCACCGGGACCGCCGTGGCCTGCAATGACAGTAATTGGAACCTCATCAATAAATTTAGACATATTTCCTCAGATAAGTTTTATCCTTCAGATGAGAAGGGTAAAGGATTGGAAAATTCTTTCCTGACTTAGTACGGGATATTCTGTATGCTTTGGAGGATTTTTTATATGTATCATATTCCAAAGGTCTTCTCAGAAGCATCTTTTCCCAGAAGAGAAAACTGGAATCAATGTATTCCTGACGGATTTTCTCAGGCTTTCCTGTCAGAGGACAGCCTCCGGTAAACTCTTTCATAAACACGAGTCCTACAATCACGCCTCTCCTGTCAATGTAAGGCTCCATAGGAAAGGTTCTGCAGCTGATGGATCTGTTTTCCCTTTCACAGTACTGCACGCCCTTGCATTCACAGAATATTGTAGAACGGTCTTCATTGCTTTTTTTGAGTTCTTTCTGCTGCTCTGTAACAGGTTTCCAGACCTTCCAGAGGTCTGTCCTTTTTTTTAAATAACTGAATTCTGCACTGTACAAAAAGGGAACCGCATTTTCGACGGAACAGCAGAAAGGAATTCCCTCGTTGTCACCCTTGCAGAGCGTCCCGCAGTCAAAATCCGTGATTTCCTCAGTCAGAAGCGAGTAGAAATAACTTACCTCATCTTCTTCGAGGAATGACAAGTCTTTAATGGAATCTCCCATAGTTCCAGTCTGCAAACAAGTCTTCTGCAAACAACCAAGAAAAATGTACTGGAAAAATACTCAGTTATCCTGAAAACTGCCATCGAGGACAGTACAAGTGAACAAATCAAATATCATCATCTGGAATTTTTCTGACACAGCTCTGTATGAATCTGCCAAACCCGAAAAACTGCAGATCACTGAAAAAAAACTGAAAACAAAAGACTGGAAGAATCTTGAATTCGATAAGACAGCCTTAAATTTTGTTTTTGCTGAATTCAATGAATCTGAATGGAAGGAATTGGGCGACAAGTTCATTGAAAAGTTTGAATTTCATCCGGAAGTCATTCTTACACTTGCTGTATCTTCGGCTGCCAAAAATTTTCCTTTGAAAGGAGATGCATCCAGACTGCTGCATCTGGAAAGTCCCGCCCGAATCAGGGAAATCCGTTATCTGATTGAAAGGACAGTCAGTGCTGAAGCATATAAAAAGGCGTCTATCGATATGGGTGCAAGCTGTCTCGAAAACATCGGATTCTTTGAAGGCCTCTTTGACCTTGCAAGAAAAGAACAGAAGGAAAGCAAGGAAACGGTCAGAGCACTGGAAAACATTCTGGAATATGAAGGCAAGATGAAGCAAAGTCAGGAGCAGGTAAATCATGCAATGGAAACGGTAAATCATCTCCGTGACCAGGAAATGATCGATCTCTATGAAAGAATCAAAGCCACCGAGAATCTCGAGCTTTTGAGAGAACAGGAATTGAGAGAGGCACTCAAGACCAAGGAAGCCACTGAGGCTGCACTTCTCTACTCACGCCAGGAAGAACTTCATATGGACAGAATAATAGAGGCACATACAAAGCTCTTCAAATATTCCGAAGAAGAGTTTAAAAAACTTCTTAGAGAAAATATAGAACTGAAGAAAAGGCTGGGAATTCCTGTAGAGGAAGACTGATTTCAGACAATTTTAGGACGGTGCCCACAGCACTGTCCTGATGGTTATACACTTTCTCCATTACGGGAGAAACCGTTCAAAAAACTTTTAACTCTGGCAGAGTATCAATTTTCAGATAAATCTTCTTATATCCTTCGCCTCATTTTCACTGGACTCAGGCTCGGTCATTTCTTTACAGGAGCAGTTTTTGCGGGTGCAGAAGAAGACGGCTGTGAAGGTACAGACTGATCATCCTGAATTTCCTTGATCAAGGAAGGAGATCCTGGAAAACTGTCACCTGTCTTGGATGTGCCTCCTGGATTTGCAGTAGTTCCTACTCTTTTAGAGATTCGTTTGTACTGGTTGGAGTCTTTCCCGTAAGCAAGTTCTGCGTATTTCAGAAGATGAATATTCTTTTTTGTCTTGAATTCGAGCGCAACTGATTCCCTTTTATACTTTGTAGCCACTTTTTCATTGGACTCATAACAGATTGCAAGGAGTTTATGAGGCTCCGCTTCATTTTTATACTTGTCACCCAGCTGCAGATACATTTCAATCATATCCATTGCCTGATTATAGTTCTTCATCCTGAACTGATGCTTGATATACTCTCTGTAAATGGATCCCTTTAAATCAATATAGACCGGCGAGGAAAGAGTGCTCGGATTTTCAATTCTGTCCAAAGTATTCATTCCTTTTACAAGTTCCAGAACAGCATTTTTTCTGCCTTCCTGGGAAATTCTTTTGCATTCCCTGTCCAGCTCCATCTCCCTGGTCTTTTTCTGCCAGGCATACTTGTCCTGAGGATTCGTTTCCTTTGCAGCCGCTTCTCTTTTGTCTTTGATCTGTTTTTCAGACGCTTTAAAAGTGGCAAGAGAAGTGTTAAAATGATTTCTGGCTTCCTGCATTCTGGCAATTGTACTTTCTTCACTCAGTTCATCAATGATTTTGATATCCTGAATGGCTTCCACCTGATCTGCTTCCTTCCCCCAGGAACCCTCTGCCTTCTTGCTCGGATCAGATATGATAAGTTCAACTTTATCTTCTTTCGATTCCGATTTCAGCGA
>DAORDI010000241.1:0-9060 GCA_035345895.1 Leptospiraceae bacterium | reverse complement strand
GAACCTGACTCCGGACAAGGGATTCATCATGATCGGCGAAAGGACTAACGTCACAGGATCACCGAAGTTTAAAAAGCTCATCCTGGAAGGAAATTTTGAAGAAGCTGTTCATGTGGCTGCTCAGCAGGTGGAGGCAGGCGCAAACATCATAGACATCAATTTTGACGAAGCCCTTTTGGACGGTGAAGCTTCGATGGTGAAATTTCTGAATCTCATTGCCGCAGAACCTGACATCAGCAGGGTTCCTTTCATGCTTGACAGTTCCAAATGGACAGTACTTGAGGCGGGACTGAAGTGCATACAGGGAAAGGCGATTGTAAATTCCATCAGTCTGAAGGAAGGAGAGACAAAATTTCTGGATCAGGCGAGGATGCTTCAAAAATACGGAGCCTCAGTCATTGTAATGGCATTTGATGAAAACGGACAGGCTGCGACCAAGGAAGACAAGGTCAGAATATGTAAAAGAGCCTATGATCTGCTTGTGGAAAAAATCGGATTTCCGCCGGAAGACATCATATTTGATCCGAACATTCTCACTGTTGCAACAGGAATCGAGGAGCACAATAATTATGCTGTCGATTTCATTGAGGCTGTCAGGGAAATCAAACAGTTATGTCCTAAGGCAAGGGTGAGCGGGGGAGTGAGCAATATCTCCTTCTCTTTCAGGGGAAACAATCCGATCCGTGAAGCAATGCATTCGGTATTTCTTTATCATGCAATCCGGGCGGGCCTGGATATGGCAATTGTAAATGCCGGAATGCTTACTGTCTATGAGGAGATTCCGAAAGATCTGCTCGAACTGACTGAGGATGTGATTCTGAACAGAAGGCCCGACGCTGCAGAAAGACTGATTGCGTATGCAGAAAGCTACAAAAAGGACGATCCTGAAACAAAGGAAAAAGAAGCTGCCTGGAGAAACAGCTCTCCCGAAGAAAGACTGAAGTATGCACTGGTCAAAGGGATTACTGACTATATTGACGAGGACACTGAAGAGACCAGGAAAAAGTTTGCAAGGCCTCTCGAAGTCATAGAAGGCCCATTGATGGACGGAATGAAAGTTGTGGGCGACCTTTTCGGTGCAGGGAAAATGTTCCTTCCGCAGGTTGTGAAAAGTGCAAGGGTTATGAAAAAGGCTGTGGCCTATCTGCTCCCATTTATGGAAAAGGACAAGTCTGAGAATGAAAAGGAAAGAGAAAAATTTCTGATTGCGACAGTGAAAGGAGACGTGCATGATATCGGGAAGAACATCGTCGCTGTAGTTCTTGCCTGTAATAATTATGATGTCATTGATCTGGGAGTGATGACTCCCTGCGAAACAATTCTGAATGAAGCAGAAAAGCAGAATGTGAAGGCAATCGGGCTGTCAGGCCTCATTACTCCGTCTCTTGATGAAATGTGTTATGTTGCAAAGGAAATGAATGCAAGAGGGATGAATATCCCTCTCCTGATCGGAGGCGCAACTACCAGCCCTGCACACACTGCAGTGAAGATTGCTCCTGAATATCCGAACGGAACAGTCACTCATGTGATTGATGCATCCAGAGTGGTGGGAGTGCTTTCCAGTCTTTTAAGTGCAGAAAATTCAGCAGGTTTCAAAAAAGCGAATGAGGAAGCACAGGAAAAACTGAGGCTGCAGTATGAAAAAAACAAGAGAGACAGAAACCTTCTTTCCATTTCCGATGCAAGAAAAAACCGTTTTCAGACGGACTGGGATTCCTACAAGCCTCCTGTGCCGGAATTTACCGGCATTAAAATATATGACAATGTATCCCTCGAAGATGTGAGCAGATTCATTGACTGGTCGCCGTTCTTTCATGCCTGGGAACTCAGAGGGCGGTATCCTGACATTCTCGAAGACGAAACTGTAGGAAAGGAAGCAAAAGAACTTTTTGCAAATGCACAGACTCTTCTGAAGAAAATTATTTCAGAGAAGAAAATCCGACTGAGAGCTGTGATCGGTTTTTTTCCTGCATTCAGAAAGAACGATGATATTTTGGTCTTCAGCAGGAAAGGAGACAGTGAACCTGCGGCAGTATTCAGGATGCTTCGTCAGCAGATGCCGAAAGAAGAGGGTGAGTTTAATTACAGTCTATCTGATTATATCGCACCGGAAGGGTATGAAGATTATATCGGAGGGTTCACTGTAACTTCCGGAAAGGAAGTCGATGACTTTGCTTCTGAATTTGAGAAAAAAGGCGACGACTACAATTCCATTCTTGTAAAAGCGCTGGGAGACAGGTTTGCAGAAGCACTTGCTGAGTACATCCACAGGGAAGCCAGAATCCTCTGGGGGTTTGGGGAAAACGAAAATCTTTCTAATGAAGAATTAATTAGAGAAAAATACAGAGGGATCAGGCCTGCGCCCGGATATCCTGCCTGCCCGGAACATACTGAAAAAAGGACACTTTTCAGGCTTCTTGAATCGGAGAAAAATGCAGGAGTGGCACTGACGGAAAACTGTGCAATGAGTCCAGCTTCATCGGTGAGCGGCCTTTATTTTTCTCATCCTGATTCAAAATATTTTGCGATCGGAAAAATTGCAAAAGATCAGATTGAGGACTATGCAGAAAGAAAAGGAATGAGCCTCGAGGAAGCAGAAAGATGGCTTTCTCCTTATCTGGGATACAAATAGTTCTTCGCAGACCTGCAGACTGAAAAAATCTGCAGGCATATTTTTCTGACACGAACTGCATTTCCGGTTGATTATTTTATCTTGAGTCCGATTCTGTATATAAAAAAGCATTTCGCCAGTATCGGCGCCCGTCAGCATAGGCAGTGCTTGTACAGCAGCAGAGCTCAGAGGAGAATCATATGACAGAGAAAGACAGACCTGCAGAATCGAAAGAAGACAATGTGAAAATTGAATTCAGGAGCGCACCTGCACACAGCATCACACCTTTCCTTATGTTCAATGCGAATACAGAAGAAGCAGCGAAGTTTTATGTTTCAATTTTCAGAAATTCCAAGATTATCAAAGCGGATTCCATGCAGGCTGAGTTTGTACTGAACGGTCAGAAATTTTTTGCCTATAACGGCGGACCTGGATTTCAGTTCAGCTGGGGAGTTTCATTTATGATCAGTGTGGAAACTCAGGAGGAAGTTGATTATTACTGGAATGCACTGCTTGCGGACGGTGGGAAGGAAAGTATGTGCGGCTGGCTTCAGGATAAATACGGAATGTGGTGGCAGGTGACACCGAAAATTCTTCTGGAGCTTATTTTTCACAAAGATTCTGAAAAAGCAAAACGCTCCACAGAGGCCATGATGAAAATGCAGAAGATTGACATCGCAACCTTGAACGCTGCTGCAAGTTGAAAGCCGCTGCAGAATAATGATCTGCCTTATCCTATTGCAGACACTTCAGTCATTGAATGAAAGTTCTGATTTGGTTCCAGTGATCTGCATTCAGGAATCCGAGGATGGAATGACTTCCGCCTGATATTTTAATGAGTTTTGCATTATGGAATTTTTTCTGCAGTTCCTCGCTCATTCTGAAGGGGATTGCTTTGTCTCCTGTGCAGTGAAAGATCAGAGTTCTTGATTTTATGTTTTCGGCCTTCGATGCTGTTGAAAATCTGTCAAATATGATCAGATGAGGAAGTATTTTTACATACCTCCAGCTTGCGACATCCGGGATGGAAGTATAGGGTGCAAACAGAATCAGCCTGTGACCGATTTTTCTGAGGGCAATTTCTGCCGCAGGCCCTGTTCCCAGAGAATAACCCGCAAGCACAGTGTTTTCGGGAGTGAATTTTTCACTTGTCTGGACAAGTTTAATAATTGTCTCCGAATCACTGTATATTCTGTCCTCAGAAGCAAAGTATTCTTTTGCCATCCCGTAGCCGGGATATTCTACAAGCAGAGTGGAATATCCGAGTGAGGCAAAAGTTCCAGCCCACTGTGCGGAGCTGCTGATGGTTCCGTGCTGTCCGTGAAAGAGAACAATCAGCTTATTGTTTCCCCTTGTAAAATAGGAATAGACTTTGCGTCTGCCGTTCTCTGCGGTGATGATTTTCCCTCGTATCTGAGGAACTGCAGCCGAACCGACAGGGTAGAAAAGAATTTTTCTTGAGATCAGACATCCTGCCGATAGGATAATGATAAAAAAATAAAAAATCTTTTTTTTCATCGGCAGGACAGATATATTTTTCCGGACTATTTTTTCCCTGTAATTTTCAGAAAGTATTCCACCTCTTTTCTGCTTCCTGTAATCAGTGTTGTTCTTTCGTGAAGCTCCCTAGGGTTCATATCGAGGATTCTTTCACCGGAGGAAGTGACTGCAAGTCCTCCTGCCTGTTCTGCAATGAATGCCATAGGAGCAGCTTCATACAGAAGTCTCAGTTTGCCCTTGGGATATTTTTCCGACTTTGTATCTTCAGGATACAGAAATATTCCTCCTTTCAGAAGGTTTCTGTGAAAATCAGCGACAAGAGATCCTATGTACCGGGCTGTTTTCGGTTTATGATTGTCCGCAATTGATTTTACTGTCTTTATGTAAGTTTTGAATTCATTGGACCAGAATTCAAAGTTGCCTTCGTTCACTGAATAGATGTCCCCGTTTTCCGGAATTTTAATGTCAGGATGAGAAAGAAGAAATTCTCCGCAGGAAGGATCAAGAGTAAATCCGACCACTCCGGCTCCCATTGTAAATACCATCATTGTAGAAGATCCATATAATATGTATCCTGCACATCTTTGAAGTCGGCCAGGCTGAAGCAGATCTTCCTCAGTCCCGGGCGAGCCGTTTGGCGACTTTCTCAGATGTATCGAAAAAATGGTTCCGATGGATACATTCGTGTCTATATTCGAGGAACCGTCCAGAGGATCAAAAGCAAGCGTGTATTTTCCTATATGATAACTGCTCGGAATGCTGATTATCCCGTCGTTTTCCTCACTCGCCATCACGCAGAGGTGTCCTGAAATTTTCATTGCATCAATCAGGAGCTGGTTCGCATACTCATCGAGTTTCATTCTAGTCTCGCCCTGAACGTTTGTATCTTCAGTAGATCCAAGCACATTGTCCAGCAGTCCTGCCTTCCTTACATCTCTCGATATAATCTTTGCAACATAGACCAGCTGACTCATCAGTGCAGTAAAGTCCCCTGTGGCATGAGGGATTTTTATCTGTTCTTCTATCAGATACTGAGGAAGATTAATCATTTCTTTTGCTTTTGTTCTGCTCATGAAACTAATATTTATTTCATTACTGAAAATTCAAGAATTCTAAATCGAAAAAAGAGAATCTGCTTTACTGAAAACAGGAAATTCTGTAAAATGATACACCGATATGATCTATGATTCTGAATTAAAAAATAAATTTTTCTTTCAACCTTCATTCTTTTCGAAGCATCTTCTGCTGATTCTGATTGTCATTCCCTTTTGGCAGTGTTCAAAGCAGTCTTCCAATACAGCAGTCATTTTAAGTGATCCTAAAGGGGCACAGGTTTTCTCGGAGAAAGGCGAACTTTTGGGAAACACACCTCTCCTGCTGAAAAATATTTCACGGACTAAAATGGATATAAAGCTGAAAAAAGAAGGATTTGCGGAAAAGGCAGTCTCTGTGGAATTCACTGAAAATGAAAACATTGTAATGAAAGATGTTTCCCTGGTTGATCCTAGAAATGTGAAAATTCTCTCCTCGGAAAAAGGGGATGAGATCGAAGTTTTCTCCACCGACGAAACCTGGAACAAGGCTGAATTTTACGGACTGAAAAAAACTCCTATTTATGAGACATTCCCGCCGGGCAATTATATGTTCCGCTACAGGGACAGGACAAAAAGTGATGCAAAAATTTTCCTTGCAGTCAAGTCCGATACTCCTCTCTATGAAAGAAAGTTCTCCTCCGAAAATTCAGCCGCCGGTATGTCTGTCTCAGAGCAGATTCAGAATTTAAAAAAATGTGAACCGGACAGTCTGAGTCTGAATTCCATTGAGAAGGTCTTCTCGAGCCTGATTGACACTGCTCATGGGAAATGGACTGCCATCCAGGAGCCTTCCGATTTTTTCAATGCACAGAAATTCTGCCGGAAAGTGGGATTCAGGCTTCCTTCCAGACTGGAACTGCAGAAGGTCTATTCCGAAAAAATCAAGGAGGTTCTGAACTGCAGCGATTCGAACTGTGATGTATGGGCCTCCGATGACGGAAATACAGCTGAGCTCGGTCTGGTTTTTTCACTGAAAGACGGTGACATTGAAAACGAGTACCGTGTGAAAAAAAAGAATTACAGATGCATTAAATAGATTTCGGGAAATCGATTCTCCCAAGTATAGAATTTAGGTAAGATTCTAAAAAAGAAGTGACAGGACAGTTTCAACTGAAACTGTCAACTGCACAGGAGAAGAATATAAGATGGAAATTCCAAAGATTGCTCAAAAAAGTCCCTATGAAATTGAACTGAAGGAAGGCGATAAGAAAGCATGGTGCAGCTGCGGTTATTCAGAAAAGCAGCCGTTCTGCGACGGATCTCACTCCAAAAAAGAAACAGGTATGAAACCAGTCATTTTTAAATGTGAGAAATCTGAAACGGCTTATCTCTGCGGATGCAAACATTCCAAAAATGCTCCTTACTGTGACGGGACTCATAAAACTCTTTAATCGCTTGACAGCTAAACCCGCTTAAATAATTTGGATTTTGCCGGGGCTTTGTAGCTCAGTTGGTAGAGCAGAGGACTGAAAATCCTTGTGTCGGGAGTTCGATTCTCCCCGAAGCCACTCCGGCGTTCCAACTCTTCTTTGACACAGTCTCAAAATTTTCAATCCTCTGGTTTTTATGCTGCCGCCTTTTTTGAATCGAATCGGCACTCAAATGGTTTTGTAGTTAGCTTTACTGTATGGAAACTTCTATCAAACTCTAAAATGAAAGTCAGAGGATAAAATTTCCTACGATATTTTCAGCCTCTTGCTAAAGTGGCAGTTTTTAGAGGTTTCCTTATGAAGTATTTCAGCGTCGAAAAGAATTTCAAATGTAAAAAACTGAGAAAATCTCCGAAATATTATGTAATTTCATTGACAATAGGAGGACGTAATTAATCTAAATGGCGGGGGGCTTGATGATGGCATATATAGTCAAGGTAGGATTTCTTTTGTCCCATTTTCTGAATAATACAGTCCTTTTTACTGATAAGGTGAGGCAAATAATATATGTTTTCGTGATTTTATGTATTTCCCTTTTCGGAACTGTTGATGCGATCTACACTCAAGAGCTAGAAGCATATGCTTTGGAAAATGGGGTAAATGTAAGAAGTGAGCCTAGCATCCAGTCGAAAATTGTGGGTCAGTTGAAGATTGCTGATTTTCTCACTATTTCAAAGTATTCGAATAAAACTGTAGTCAATGGTCTGCTGGGCAAATGGGTATACGTCGAAAGAATTGAATATAAGATTGGCAAAACTCCGCTCCATGGGTGGGTGTTTGATTATTACTTAGGATACAAAAGTGCATTTCAGAATATAACTGGATGCAAATTTCAAGATATTTATGCTCGGGCTTCAAACGGTGAGCATTTTATTTACTATAAATTTGAGGAGAACTGCAAGTTTACAAAATATTTGATGCCGCCTGGGTATCAGCAGGGGGGACCTGAGGAGCCTACCCTTGATACTAAAGGCACTTTAATTATGCTCAAAAATGTAATCCTGGCAAAAAAATCTACCAACGGAGATATAACAGGGATATTCTTTATAAACAAGAACAATGGAATCAGTTACAACATGCTTTACTGATCGGAAATGCGTACAACTAAGTGGTCTTATATTAAGGTTTTTTAGAGCCAATAGAATTTTGAGGATATCTCTGCTGTGATGAAGGAGTAAAGGTTTTGGTGAAAAAGATAGTCAAGGCATTGTTCAATTCAATTTTGCTTATCGTTTGTGTTTCTAACTGCAATTCTCTGGAAGAAAGGCAGAAAAATGCTATAGAGACAGTTTTACGGGAAGATAAGAGTTTAATGGTTGCAGCTCAAAATGAAATCAAAAATAAAAAAAATCAGATTGCTGTATTTACTGTGTATACTCAGCAGATGAAAATGATCAGTTTAGAGCATTGTCCACCAGATTTTTCGGAATCTTTTCGTAAGCACATTTACGCATGGGAAGATGCAGTGAAGCAGATGAGGAAAAAAGATGATGACTTTTTGGGAAGCCTTTTCGGAGGATTAATAGGATTCTTTACTGGGAACGCCCCATTGGCTTTAGGATCTCTTGCAAAGATTTTAGCTGATAATGGTGTTGATATGCAACAGGTAACAGACACCTGGAGAGAAGTTGAATTATCGGCTATCAGGTATAAGGCTAAACTTCCCGGCAATCAAGATTAAAGGGAAGTCAAGAAAACTGAGATTTAAAATGATTCATTACCGATCCTGTCTTTATACACTATTGTCCGTAATTTTCTTATTGCTTTTCAGTTTCTGTGAAGTACAAAAAAAGCTGAACAATTGTGATGCTGAAAGAAAGAAAAAAAGGAACTGTCAATTGAGATCTATCCTGATCTGTGAATCAGCTGTCCGAAATGCACCGGAAAAATACGGGATTTCTTTTGTGAAAGACGGAACAGATGTCTGTACGCATATGGATGGGCTTCTTTTTCCACTGATGGGTTTTTGCGAACTTCCTAAAAAGTGTTTATAGTCGGCAAAAATCTTCTTCTGAATTTTAGAATCAGTTTTTTTCAGGTGTGTTTCTGTTCTCAATCAGTTTCAGGCAGGCCTTGAAACTTGCCGGATCAGCGATTCCTTTTCCTGCAATATCGAAAGCAGTACCATGATCAGGAGAAACTCGGATAAAGTCCAGGCCGAGAGTGGTGTTGACTCCGTTTTTCCCTGCAATATGCTTGAAAGGAATCAGTCCCTGATCGTGATAGCAGCAAAGTATAATATCATATTTTATTATCTGTTCTTTTGTGAAAATGGAATCAGCAGGGACAGGTCCTTCAATATTCCAGCCTCTTTTTCGATACTTTTCGATGACTGGAATCAGTATTTCGATTTCCTCAGTTCCCATTTTCCCGCCTTCTCCGGCGTGTGGGTTGAGACCGCAGATTCCGACTCTTTTCTCAGTAA
>DAORDI010000240.1:0-9060 GCA_035345895.1 Leptospiraceae bacterium | reverse complement strand
CTTTTTCCATAACAGAACTGCAAAACACTTATACTGAAATGGAAGCCCCGGCACGTCTGGAAAACTTTCTGCGTTTTGGAATGTACCCCGAAGCCGTCACGCATGAAAAGGATAAAGCTGTAGTTTATCTGGAAAATCTGATATCGCAGTATCTTTATAAAGATATTCTGATATTCCAACAGTTAAAAAAATCTGAGATCATAATGCGGCTTCTTCAGCTTTTGGCTTTTCAGATTGGAAGCGAGGTGTCGTTTAATGAGCTGGCATCACAGTTGAAAATCAATTCCAGAACAGTAGAACGGTACATTGATCTTTTGGAAAAAACATTCATCCTTTTTCGGCTGAAGCCATTCTCAAGGAACTTAAGAAAAGAAATCAGCAAAAAGGAAAAAATATATTTTTATGACTTGGGAATCCGCAATGCTGTAATAAATAATTTTAATGAGATGGAGTTGAGAAATGATACAGGACAGATCTGGGAAAACTTCTGCATAGTGGAGAGAAAAAAATATCTGCAGGCAAAACAGGAAAGGAGGCTGCAGTATTTTTGGAGAACGCACGATAAAAAAGAAATTGATCTGATCGAAGAATTTTCCGGAAGACTGGAAGGGTTTGAGTTCAAATGGAAAAAAAACAGATACAGGATTCCTGAAGAGTTTCTGGAAACTTACCCAGGCAGCACGGTGGAAACAGTCAATTCTGAAAATTACAGGAACTTCCTTATATGGAATTCCTGACTGCAAAATCCGCCCGACCGCCTTCGGCTCAGAACTCTATCTTATCCCTCTGCTGATTTCTTTTTCATCAGTTCCCAGCTTTTCTTCCCTGAAAAAATACTCAGTGCAAGGATCACTGCATAAATCAGAAGAGAAAATGCCATCGCATTCCTTGTGCCTGCATTTTTGATCATATCGAGAAGGAAGACCAGATGGACGAACAGGAGAACTGCTCCGAAAACAATGCCCGCACCGAACAGCACCTTATTTATAATGCTGACAAACGTGCTGATGTTTTCCTTTCGCAGGAAATATAATGAAAATATCATTTGAATTAGATACAGTAAAAAAGTCGGAATGTCCAGCATCAGCCAGACAACGACAATTATGACCCCTCCCATATCCGTGGCAAAAAGAGAATTAGGAAGCAGGACTGCACAGATAAGTGCGGGAGTTTTCCAGGACATCCTGGATTCAGTTATTCTGTTTAAAAAATGATTCATATTCCCAAAATAAAACTGTTTTGCTTTATGTCTCGATAAAATCTGTCAGTCCCGGTCAAAAACAGCAGTGATATGGCGTCTGAAATTCATTCATTTTTCAGAGAGTCTTCTGTCTTATCAAAACCTCGATCAGTAAATTATCCATCGGCGAAAAGCAGATCTGCATTTTCACTGAATATGGCCCTTTCAGACAGGATCAGGTTTTGGGGCACATCACTGTTAAATCTGGGTATAACTTGGCTAATTTCAGTTGACATAGAGACAGGAAATTCTATAAGGATATTTGCAGCGGGACAGAAGTTCCGCAAATGCAATATAATTTAATTATAAGGACTTCATTTTGATAGATTTAGACGATGAAAAATCATGGAAAAAGCTGGAGCATGGTTATGGGAGCGGCGACACCCAGGTTCCCGACCTTCTGAAGAAACTGGAAAAATACCCGAAATGGGGAAGCGACAATGATCCGTTTTCCGATCTTTTTGGATGCATCTGCCATCAGGGATCGGTATATCCTGCATCTTATGCTGCAGTTCCTCACATTGCCCGGATTGTGGAAGCAAATCCTAAAAAGGTGCATTCTGAATATTTCGCACTCCCTCTGCTGATTGAAATCGGAAGGCAGAAATTTGACGAAAAGATTCCAGCAGCATACAAGAAGGAGTATACTGAGGCTCTTGAGAAACTCATTGAAGTCGGGGTTCAGATAAAGACTGATGATGAATCATTGATCCGTTCTATCGGTGCACTTTACATTGCTGTCAAAGGTCAGTGGAAACTCGCCGAGATTGCTTACGAGATGCATGACGACACTCTTGCCCTCTGGGAAGATTACAACGAGAAAGTGGCAAACGGAGAAATCTGAAAAAGCACTGAGAAGAGTTTTTCAGATGTTAAAACTTTATTGACTGCGAGGGCATAAAACCCTCGCAAAATTCAAATCACTGAGATACAGCAGCGCTTGTGCTTCCCTGAGCAATTGTCACAAAAGTTCCGTTTCCATACGCAGTCGCAAACCAGTTTGCACTTGCCGGAAGAGTTCTTGCTGTCCAAGTAATTCCGTCAGCCGAAGTTGCAGCAATTGTACCTGTGTCAGCGACTGCAAGAAATATCCCGTTTCCAAAAGTAACAGATCTCCAGTTTGATGAGCTGGGCAATGTCCTTGCTGTCCAGGTAATCCCGTCAGTTGAAGTCTGAGCTGCAGTTCCACCGTATGCAACTGCCGCAAAAACTCCGTTTCCATAAGCCACAGACTGCCAAGTAGCAGAAGCAGACATCGTTCTGGCTGTCCAATTGGCTCCGTCAGTAGAGGATGCAGCTGTTGTACTGGAACTGCAGATATATGTCCAGATTCCGTTTCCGTAAGCCGGAGACATCCATCCCGCACTGGCTGGCATTGTTCTGGCAGTCCAGGTAATTCCGTCTGTCGAACTGGCTCCGTTTGTACTTGGTCCAGTCGCTGCAGTTACAAAAACACCGTTTCCGTATCCTGCCTGATTCCACTGTGAACTGCTGGGAAGTGTTCTGGCTGTCCAGGTAATTCCATCCGTTGAAGATGCAGCTGTTGTGCTTGGGCCCCCTGCAACTGCAACGAAAATTCCGTTTCCATATGTCACAGAATTCCAAGATGCTGAAGACGGAAGAGTTCTGGCTGTCCAAGTGACTCCATCAGGGGAACTCGCAGCTGCCGTTCCTCCGGAAGCTACAGCAACGAAAATTCCGTTTCCATACGCCACTGATGTCCATGTGGATGCACTGGGAAGTGTTTTCGAAGTCCAGGATGACCCGTCAGAGGAGCAGGTAATTGCGACTGAAGTCACATTGGCAGATGCAGTCCCGCTCGAGTTAGTCAATGTACAGTTTCTCGCTGTCGCCTGAGTTTTCACAGTTACAGAATAGGCTCCCGACACCTTCGTCGCAAATGTGAAACTGGTCGCACCGCTGGCAACAGTCAAGTCATCACCTGAATTATTCTGAAGCACCAGACCTGCAGAAGAAAGGCCGGTAATTGTTCCGCCGACAGAGTAAGTCGATGCAGTTGATGTGCTTGTTGAGGCAGATTTCTGCAAGGATGCAGCTGCAAGAAGCCAAGGGATCTTATCGCTGTTGTCGTTTGCCTTCTTTGTACAGCCCACTGCCGAAAATATCATTACAGTCAATGATATTTTTATTTTTCCAAAGTTCTTTTTATAAAAATTTAAATTCATTTAAATTCCTTTTGCAGAACCTGTCAGATGACCGACAATCGACTGACAGAGCCATGCAGTTTTTATGCAGATTAGACACAGAACATGTTTAAGACAATTATTTTTTTACATATTATATAATTTAAATAATATAAATGATAATGAGAATGAGTATCTGAAAACAGAATACTTTATATATACCGAAACTTCATAAATAAATCTTTTCGCACGAGATGCAGATCCCTGTCTGTTTCAGAAAAAAAAGTGTTCACTTGAACCAACCTGAGCAAATAACAGTGTTTGATTTCTCTGAAAGTCTGCTGCATCGGGAATGCTCCGCGCAAAGAAGGAACTGCAGAATCCTCGCTCTTATGCTTGCACTGAAAAAGAGAAGCATAAAATATTCAATGCTGACCAGATGTTTTCACCTTCGGAACATACCTGAATACTTGCAAGAATGGACGTAAAAGAAAGAAGCACTGACAGCAATTCTCTGAAAGACCAAGGGACACCCTGAAGCATGCAACACTAATATTTTTTAATTACATTATAATTATAAAAATAAAGAACTTGCTAAAAGTAAATTCTTGTCGACACAGAAGGTGAGAAAAAGCAGGGATAGCTGCGTCAATGCTTGCGGGTTTAGAAATCTGAGTAATATTTATAAAATATCTTATGAAACTCTGCAGGAACTGAATGAGGGGATGAACAGTTATTTCTGCTTCTAGCAGGCGGAAAATTCATCAGGCATTCAGCCACTCCTGTCCCGAAGAATACCGGCTGAAAATCTGGAAGGTCTCAGCAGCCCAATGCTGTCAAATTAAGGTTCTTTATTCAGGAAAGACGGTTGCCGAGTGATTTTCACCGCCCACCTCGATAAGAAAAACCCTGAAAATATTGGGTTTTTCACTCGGTGACCGGCGGTGAAAATTGTATCGAGGCATCATTCCTCATAACATCTTTGAACGTCTACTGTTAATTGTACAGCATTGCTCGGCGGCCGTCAAGGCGACATTCAGTGATATAGAAAGTGTAATTTCAGTCTATGAATGGGACTGGATTTCCGCCGACAGGACTGCAATAGCAGGGAATAATCAGTCCATTCCCAGTTTTCTGCAAATGACAAGAATCAATACAATCAGGAAGAATCCAAGATTCGCATATCCTGCTGCTCTATAAAAATCCCAGAGTATTGCATTTCTCTCTTCTTCAAGGTTTCCGCGAAGAAGGATATAAAATATTGCAGAGTCTCTTTCTGCATCCGGATCCAGCTGAGGAAGAAAACCGGAAAGATCTTCAGCTGCAGTTCTGAGATACGCATTTTTCCCGTTCATCAAGTGTCTTGCTTCTTCCTCAGAACACCCCTCACATACAAGCCAGATATTTGTCCTTTCCTGCTTTACAGAATCAGAAAGCAGTTCAGTGATCTGGTATTTCTGATACAGTATATTCGACTTATAAAGATTCAGATCTTTTACCGGACGTGCATAATAGTTTTCGAGATGAATGAATTTCTTTTTCTGAGGGACTTTCAGCTGATCAAAACTCACTGTCAGTGCCTTGTCGTCGCATTCGAAATAGGAGTAAAATTTTCCTACAGTATACACTGCTCCTATAAAGGAAACTGCGGTCAGATAAACGGAAAGAATGACTGAATAATTGTCCGACTGATTTTCCAGCAGTTTGAAGGGTTTTTCATCGTCCACTGTCATCGCAAAATATCCGAAAAGAAACCCGAGAGCGATGCCGGTTAGTACTGAATACACTGCTCCGATTTCCATCGAAACGCATATCGCCGCTGCAAAAGCAGAAACTAGAAAAAAGAAATTCATCTGAAGCATCTGCAGAAAATAGAGCATATTTTTCAGTCCACGTTCATAAGGTGATTTACTATTTTTTCTCTCCCTTCATCAGAAAACTCATTCCCGTAAAATCGAAGAAAAAGCTGAACCCGCTTTTCTTTCTCGGTCAGATTCGGAGGCAGAGAAGACAGAACAATCTCTCTTGCAGTGTCGTACATGGACGTAGCAATCATCACTCTTTCCTCGCCGGTCATCTTCATATAACGTTCTTGAAGCATCTGCTCAATTTCGGGTGATGTGTCATTCATTCTCAGTTCAGATCTTTGACGAGCCGGAAGCCCGCTCTCCTGTCTTCGCTGAGATTAGGCATTCCTCCGTAATTTCTGAAGTACACTGTACAGTTTTTTGCACTGTCAATGAAGGAACCGCCGCGAATGACTTTGACTGCATTTCCCTTGACTGAGGATTTGAAGTTGTGGCCTTCGTACGGCTCATACCAGCTGCTTGTCCATTCAGGTGCATTTCCGCAGAGCCCGATCACTCCGTATGGGCTTGCTCCTTTTTCGGAAAGCTCATATACGGATACAGTATCCTTCTTTCCGCTCTCCGCAGAATTGCAGAAGGAGGAATTGAATTTATTTCCCCAAGGATACTTTACAGTATGAACATCAAATGTAAATGATTCATCCCTGTTCTTGATCAGAGTGATTCCTGATCCTCTCGCTGCTTTTTCCCATTCAAATTCTGTAGGAAGTCTTTTTCCTGCCCATTTAGCATATCCTTCCGCTTCTCTGTAGGTCAGGGATGTCACCGGATGGTCTTCTTTTCCGGAAGGTATTTCTCCGCCAGGCCAATGTTTTGGCGGGGATGCTCCGGTTTCCTCGAGGTATCTGTCATATTCTCTGTTCGTAACTTCATATTTATCTATATAAAATGAAGGAAGTTCCATTACATTATGATGAGCAGGAGCCTGGAATGCAGGGTTGTAATTGTCACCGCTTCCGTCTGTGCCCTGACCGTGCATAAAAAGCCCTGCAGGAACCAGAACCATTTCCTTTTTATCTTTGGGATGAATCAATGAAGATGCGGGAGGCGTCGGTTCATCCTTGTAAAATACCGAAGGGTCCAGATAGGCATCCTCAGTCTTGTGCATTGCAATATAGAAATCGTTTGATATTTTTTTGGAATAGGATTTCTGCCTCAGCTGCAGTTTTCCCAAAAGAACTACGTGAAATTCTTTTTTTTTCCCTTTTTCCAGAATTTTTTCCAGTTCAATATGTTTCAGAACGAATTCGCCGATCACCTTGTCCGTAATCTTCTGACGAATTGTAAAATGGCCTTTTTCTTTCAGCTTTTTTTCAAGGGCAGGAAAGTCTTCACCCAGCCAGTCAGGATCGGACAGAATTGCAGTTCTGATTTTTCCCTTGTCCTTGTAAACGGCAGATATTTCCCCCTGCCAAAGCAGAACTTTTTTAACATCCTTATTGTTCTTTTTCTTCCCGGGTTCCGACTGAAGAAGGAAAAATGGAAGAAGAAGAAAAAAACTGAACAGACGAATTCTCATAATTCTAATTTCGACCGAAACATTTTCCCTGTAAAGGTGAAAAAAACGGATTCTGCATTTTCTGAAAACTGCCGAAGTATTTTCTTGACCGAAAAACTCCCTTCTCGAACCTATTAACACAGGCAAATTTAGGCAGGATATATGAGCTTTTCGAACCGACAGAGCAGTTTCCAATCTTCAATCGACCATAAGTACATTTTTTACCAATCCTGGACAAAACAGGACGCAAAACTGACAATCATCGTTCAGCATGGTTTCGGAGAGCACAGTGACAGATACGGCAATTTACTGGAAGTATTAAAGGACGAGCCTGTAAATGTTTATGCCCTGGATTCCAGAGGACACGGACGATCCGAAGGAAAAAGAGGTCACGTAGACCAGTTCCAGCACTATATTGATGATCTGGGAGATCTTGTCCGGATTGCAAAGGACGAACAGAATGCTGCGAAAGTACTGCTCATCGGACACAGTCTCGGCGGGGTAATTTCTCTTCAGTATGCGATGGAAGGCTTCAATCAGGACAATCTATGCGCAATTCTCATCAGTTCCCCTGCACTGAAAATCAGGATGGATCTGGAAAAACAGATCAAAAAAGGAGCGGCTGAAATACTCAGTGCCTTTTTTCCTGCAGTGACAATGGATGCAAATCTGGACAAAAAATTTCTTTCTCATGACCCCGCAGTCATTGAAGCATATGACAAGGACCCTCTGGTGCACGGCAAAATTTCCTTCCAAATGGGAAGAAATCTTTTTCACCTCACCTCCGTTATGAACAACAAGGCTCATCTGATACGCATTCCAATTATGATGATTCACGGGGATCAGGATGGAATTGCTGACGTAGAAGGGTCAAAAGAATTTTTTACACATCTTCAGACTCCAAAAAAGGAACTGAAAGTATATCCTGGACTGTATCATGAACTGATGAATGAACTGCCTCAGTACAGAAATGCCGTTCTCGCGGATATCAAGAAATTTATTCTGAGCTATATCTGAAAAACATCTCTGTTCGGCGGCTTTCACATTGCAATGAAGCTCTTTCCTGCAGTATAGAAGCCGCCGAAATGTCTTATATGTCCCATTCACTTTATGCAAAGATTTCATAAGTCGGGCGGAGCGGGCAAAAGCAGGGTTATTCGAAATATTTTCTGCTCAATAAATCAAAAAACATTAGGGGAAGCCCTAAAGAATCATCTAAAATCTCTTCAGAAATCTCAGACTGCCTTAAAAAACAGAAATTATTCTTTACTTTCATACCTGAATGCTGATCATCGAGTACGAGGATTTCACAGATGCTTCTGTTCAGGTATGCATTTTCATCAGACAGTTTGCCTAAGGCTTCCATACCTGCAGAAAGGAAGACAGATTTATCTTCTTTCGAAAGCCCTTTAAATAAAAATCCTCTATTATATATGATTTTACTATTCTCAGTCTTCACGGAAGCAGTCAGAGGAATTTCATCGGACAGGGCAGATGTGAAGGAAAAACGGTCCGCTTTTTTTTCTGAACCGGTCTGTCTCCTTATCCTTGTCTTTTCCTTTCTCTTTTCCTGTTCGGGGGTAAAGCAGAATTCGGCAAAAATTGAAAACGGTGTGCTGGAGCTTTCCGCATTCAGCATTCCTAAAGAGGAAATAGTTTCACTCGAAGGAAAATGGACTTTTTTCTGGGGAAAACTTTACAGTTCTTCCGAGGCGGAACTGAAACAGAATGAATCTGACTTTTTTACGGTTCCCTCTTCCTGGAACGGTAAAAAACTTTCTGACGGAACTGAACTTTCAGGACAGGGAAAAGCAACATACAGACTGAGAATTCATCTGAAGGACGGTCTTGAAAAAGAAGAGCTGTCATTCAAATTTTTAAGCATCTCATCAGCCTATGATCTGTTTATTAATGGAAAGAAAATTCATTCTGTAGGAAAGACAGGCGGCGATATCAGCCTGGAAACAGCAGCATATCTTCCTGATACCGTTGATCTTCCTCATCTGACTGATAAGAATCTGGAGATACTGATTCATATCACAAATTATCACCATAATAAGGGAGGCATTTGGAGAAAGATCCTCTTTGGAAGAAAAAAAGACATCCAGCGAAAAAGATATTTGGAACTTTTTCAGGATGTATTTCTTGCAGGAAGTCTTTTCATAATTGGAATTTATCATCTAGGAATTTATTATCAAATCAGAAAAGAAAAATTTTCTCTGTACTTTGCACTGTTCTGCCTGATGGTTTTTCTGAGAATCTGCTTTACCGGTGAGATGATTTTCTCATATCTGTTTCCGAACTTTCCCT
>DAORDI010000239.1:1570-9111 GCA_035345895.1 Leptospiraceae bacterium | reverse complement strand
TTCAGGAATAAAGGATCAGAAATTGATATGTCCAGTCTGATGGACATAGTGTTCATACTTCTTATCTTTGTAATGCTCAGCATCAGCTTTCAGAAAAAGATTGTAACTATGGATCTGGACCTTCCAAAATCAGAAAATCAGGATGCAGGAAATTCAAAGCCGAAAAAGGAAATCATTGTTTTGAAAACTGGAGAAATCCTTTATGCAGGCAGAAAAACGGATCTCAAGAATCTGGAAACGGAAGTCAGAAAAAACCCGAAAACTGAAGAATACATTCTGTTAACGGAAAAGCAGGCAGAATTTGAAAAGTTTCTCAAGGTACTTGAGGTATTGAAAAGATCGGGATCTGACAAAATAGATCTTGGACTGAAAAAATGAATCTTCTGGAAAATTACAGAAAGGAAAGAAGTTTTTTTGGACTGATTTCAGGAATATTGGGATACGGAGCCACTGCACTCCTTATTATCTATATTCTGATACTCATATTTATGAAGAATATTCCTCTGAAATACAGTGCCATCCCCTATTACATTATCTATTGCAGACTTTCAGCAATGGTTATGGCAAAATACTATGAGATTCCTGAAATCGTTCTGATGCTGAATAAGGATAGAGATAGAACAGAACCGTTTAAATTCATTTCTGAAAACAGAGAGGAAATACTGCATCCTATGTTCAAAAAAATGTTCGGCATAGGTTATGACAGATCTTATCTTGATGCCGATGCGGAGTCTATTCTGAAAATCACGGATCTGGAGAACAGGTCAGACTGGAAAAAAATAGGCAGATTCTATTTCTTTTTTTTCTTGGCAGTGACGGCAATCTTTCTGTATATTATCTCAGAGTGAACTTCTCTGAATGAAAAAATCTCTGCCTGCCTTATTTCTGATCATACTCTGCAGTTTTGCATTCTGTAAGAAAGAGCAAAACTCCGCAGACGATGGAAAATTCCGCAGATTCCCCCCTCCAGTAATCAAAGACGGGGGAAAGACTGTAGAATTTGCTTCAGGCTCTCCTCAGATCAGTCTCTTCGCGATTTACAAGGCATCTTTTCTCTCCTATGATCTGAAACTGGATGCGCCTGCCACAGTCATCGGCAAAATGAAAAGATCAGGCTCCACTCCCATTGTACTGTTTGCATCTCCGGATCTTACTCAATCCTATTCCTCTTTTCTGCAGAATCAGTCACTGATTCAGATTGCTCAGTCCAATTACAACAGAACTAAAGATCTTTACGATCATGGAGCAGCCACAGGAAAAGAGCTCAATGATGCGTCTGCTGAACTTTACAACAAACAGTCCTCTATTGCAGAAGACGAAGCAAAACTGAGACGAGACGGATTTGACCCCAAACGGATGGCCAAGGCCCCGAACGGAACAGTCTGGCTGATTTCGGATCTGCCAGAATCGGATCTGAACAGACTGATAGAAGGAATCAACTGCGATATCTTTTTCCCAAGTTTCCCGAAAGAGACGTTCAAGGGAAAAGTCGAGGCAATTGCTGAAGTCATCAACTCTGAAACGAGAAAGGCAAGGATCAGAATATATCTTCATGATGCGCAGGACAAACTCCGTCCGGGGATGTACGGCAAAGTCAGGGTATCAATGCCAGAAAACGGACTCCTGATTCCAAAGGCGGCTCTTTTCAGCTCAAACGGGAAATACTATATTTTCATTAAAAAAAATGATAATATATTCGAAAGAAGGGAAGTGCAGATTTCGTCCGAACATGAGGGACTGATTGAAATTGCAGAAGGACTCGAGGAAAACGAGGACACAGTGATCTCGAACGTATTCCTTCTGAAGGGACTTTCTTTCGGTATCTGAATGAATCTGTTTACCTATTTTCAGAACAGGCCTTCTCTGGGCGTGCTGGTAATGACTGTAGTCACTATACTGGGCATTCTTTCCTGGAACGGAGACAAGGTGACTGCATATCCTGATCTGAGCGACACCGATGCGACAGTCATCGTGAGAGCGCCCGGGCTTTCAGCAGAAGAAGTGGAAATGCAGATTACAATTCCGATTGAAAGAGCAATGGACTCGATCTCAGGAGTAATATCCAAAAGGTCCAGAAGCGGGTACGGACTGGCAGTAATCCGGCTCATATTTGAAGAAGATGCAAACATTCTGGATATGAGAGGTCTGGTATTCGAACAGATTGAAAAACTGAAACTTCCTGCAGGCTCCGACTATGCGCTGGGACCGCTGACTTCCTCCATTGGAGAAATATACAAATATGTACTGGATGCTCCCGATAATGTATCTCTGACAGAGCAGAGAGAAATTCAGGACTACATCATAATTCCTGCCCTTCTGAAAATCAGGGGAATTGTGGAAGTATCGAACTTCGGGGGGCTGATGCGTCAGTACCAGGTGATTGTAAATCCTGTTCAGCTGGAAAAATACGGAATCAGCACCGCCAATATTGAAGAAGCGATCCGATCCAACAATGAAAATGCGGACGGCGGGAATATGAGCATAGGTTCTTCTCAGCTGAACATCACAAGCGCAGGGAGAATCACAAAGAAGGAAGACATTGAAAATATCATTGTAGAAAACCGAAAAGGAATACCGATCCTCATCAAGGATATTGCATCGGTTGAACTGGGAGAATACCCTCCTACCGGACTTCTGGGATACTACGACAGAACGGACGACAAGGATGTCAGCAACGGAATACAGGGAACAGTGCTTCTCCGAAAATTTGAATATGCACATGCCACAATTGCGGAACTTGAAAAGCTCATATCCGAACTGAACAGGGAACTTCCGAAAGGAGTCAAGATCAGAAAAATGTACAGCAGGGACGACTATCTGAAGTCAGTCAGAATGACTTTTTATAGAAACTTTATACTGTCACAGTTTGTACTGTATGCTCTCGTATTTCTCTTTTTCAGGGCATGGAAAAAGATTGTGCTGTTTTCATTCTCAGTGCTTTTTTCCTACTGCTTTTATCTGCTGATGTGCAATCTGCCCAGTCTGACAGTTGATCTTCTTTCTCTTCAGACATTTCCGCCTGCGCTCTGCATTCTCCCCTCTCTTGTATTCATTCTTTCAGGGAAAAAAGAATATCATCATTCCAGAAATGAAATGATCCTGCTCGGAGTGATTTTTTTTGCGGCTTGTTTTTTCATGTTTCAGTTTGACAGAATAGAAGGACATCTGTTTGATCATTTTGGAAAAGTGTATGCAATACTCCTGCTGGGTTCTCTTCTGTATGGATTCTTCATTCTCCCCTCCCTTTCAGGTCTGAAATTTTTTCACGACAAGGACAGTTCCCTGGAAACTGAAATCATTCTTTCAGGAGTCTCCTGGTACAACAAGGCAATGGACATTCTTTCCGGAAAACAGACCAGCGTACTGATGTCCGTATTTATATGTACAATGATAATATCATCTTTCTCATTTCTGAAAGGACGAAACTTCTTTCCTGCACTGAACGAGGGAAGTCTCTGGATCAGAGTTTTTCTTTCACCTGGAATATCTCTCGAAGCAGCAAAAATTTATCCCGAAAAAATCCGAGAGCATATTTCACTGATCCCGGACGTTGAGCAGATAGTGACTCAGCTCGGAAGAAACGACAATGGAACAGATCCATACGGATTCAACAGAATGGAAATCCTTGTAAATCTGAAAAGAAGCGTCTTTACGGATTTCTCGAAAATATCCGGTCAGATCAGCGAAATACTGAAGAACAATTTCCCCGGAATGGCATTCAGTATGACACAGCCGATCAGAGACACTCTCATGGAAAATGCATCCGGAACCTCAGCGGACATAGCAATAGACATTTATGCAAAGACAGGGATCGACAGAAAGTTTGCAGAAGACACCCTTGAGGCAGTAAGACAGTATGGAGAACTGGAGGAAACATACATTGAACAGGAAGGCAGACAGTCAGTAGTAAAAATCAGAATCAACAGAGAAGAATCGGCCCGGCTGGGGATCAATGTCAGCGACATCAACGATGTTCTGAAGACAGCCATCGCGGGTGTGCCAATCTCGTATCTTTATGAGGACGAGAAAAAGTTCAATATTGTAATGAAATATACAAAAGAAATCAGAAGCACGACGGAGGCTCTCGGAAAAATACTGATCCCGGGAAAATCCGGACAGAGAATCCCTCTTCAGAGAATTGCAGACATTCGACTGGAAGAAGGAGAATCAGTCATTTACAGAGAAAACGGAGAAAGACTGTATACAGTGAGAGCCACCCTGAAAAAAAGAAATATAAGTTATATTACGGAAAAACTGACTGCCAAAATAAGAGAAAAACACGGTGACAAATCCAGATATTTCAATGCAGGCGGACAGTATGGAAACCTGAAACGACTGGAATCAAAACTTTCCGAAACGATTCCTCTTCTCTTTATGGTGCTTTTCATTGTGCTGCTGGTCATTTACCAGATGAATCTGAGATACGTAATCCTGATTTTTGCAGGCTCCATTTTTTCAGTCGCAGGAAGCGGAATCATACTTCTTCTGTTCGGATCCAACTGGGACACTTCCTCGTATGCCGGCCTCATACTTTCATCCGGACTGGGAATGTTTCTGCCCATCCTTGTTATGAACACACTGATGGAAGCTTCTGAGCACAATATGGATAATTATCTTATCATTAAACTGAACATATTTGAAAACATAAGAATTTATACGTATTTCGGATCAGTGTCCGTTTCAATTCTTTCGGTGTTTCTTTTCGGAGCCGGACCTGGTGCAGATTTTGCATCCTCTCTTCTTGCAGTCATTTTCGGATGTTTTGTTTTTTCTGTTGCATACAGTTCTGTGTTTCTGCCTCTGCTTTATGTGTATACCGACCCTGCAGAATTTCATATCCTATGGAGAGAATATCTTGATAAGATCAGCAGCAAATTTCATCGTTAGTCTCACATTCTGCTTTTCGATTTTCGCAGATGAACTCAACGGGAAGCTGGATATCTGGGCTGTAATGGAGATAGCAAGAAAGCAGAATCCTAAACTTCTGGCAGAGCGGATGAGCGTAAAAAAGGCAGTCGGAGATGTAGTTACATCCAGGCTGTATCCGAATCCTGTTTTCAACAATCAGCTTGTGGTCAGTCCCCACAGTGATCCTGGATCTTCCAGATTTTCCCCTCAGAATACTCAAGGTTATTTTCAGATCTCACAGCCTATACCGGTCGCAGGACAGAGAACCTATGCAATCGAAAGAGCATTAAAATCACTGGAAGCAGAACAGAGAAACGTGGAAGAGTTTGAACGGAACGTTCTGTACATCACTGCGTCCAAATGGATGGATGTCTGGTTTACTCTGGAAAGACTGAGTGTAATCCGAAGAACTGCAGACTTCTCCAAGGAGCTTCTGAAAGTAAACGAACTCAGGATGAAAAATCAGGTCATCACTCAGGCAGAGTATTTCCGTACTTTAAACCTCGTGGAAACATATGAAGCCACTCTGATTTCTGCAGAGCAGGAATACAAAAATGAAAGACGGAATCTCCGGGCACTCTTAGGATATGAACAGGGGGACTTCACCATTGACTCAAAAGAACTTCCTGCACTTCCCGATCAGGAAATCAATTCTGATGATCTGAAAAAAAAATCATTTGATCTGCGCCCGGACTATCAGTACAGAATCAGTACAGAATCTGTCGCAAAGGCAAATATCCGTCTGCAGAATGCCAGGGCCTACCCTATGCCCGAATTCGGATTTGTGGCCAATCCTCAGAACGGAAGAGATTTTTACGGAACGTACATAAATATTCCTATCCCTGTAAACAACAGAAATCAGGGGGAAATTCTTCAGGCAAAGGCGGATCTGGAAAAAGCAGAATATCTGACCGACGGTCTGAAAAAGACAATCCTCGCAGAAGTGGACAATTCCATTGAGTCATTTTCTACAGCAAAAATTAATTATAAAAGAATACAGAAAATTTTTGAGACCTCCGAAAAAATCCTGCAGACAGTACGATACGGATATGTGAAAGGAGGGACTCAGATCATTGACTATCTGGACGCACAGAGAAACTGGTTCGATGCCCAGAACAGACTTCTGGAAGCAAAGTTCATTCTTCAGAAAACATATCTGGATGTGCTTTACAGTTCAGGAAGGATATTGAACTGGAAGAAGCAGTAAGGTTCTGGAATAATGCCGGAAAGTCGGATGTTAAACATCCCCAATAGTCGGCATTTCCGCCTCAAAAGTTTTTAAACTGTTTTGTTATGCCTTACTGCTGTATTTCTCAACAAAGGTCAAGTATATCCAAATTTGTGAAGAAAAAAGAATTTCTGACTTGATTTTCAGGAATACTATTCCCAAATATCAAGTTATGGTGTATTTTAAGAGACTTTTAGAGACTAAACTGAAGACATTGTTTTCTCTTTTTCCTGTAGTATGCATACAGGGAGCCAGACAGGTCGGAAAATCCACCTTGGTGGAAAAAACATTTGGTGGAAAAATTCCGACAGTCACTTTTGATCCGGTTACTGATATTGACGATGCGAGAAAAGATCCCGATTTTTTTCTGCAGACACACCCATCTCCCGTTTTTCTGGATGAGATTCAGTATGCCCCGGAGCTTTTATCCTCCCTCAAAAGGAAAGTTGACCGTGAAAAAAAGGCGGGGATGTACATTATCAGCGGATCCCAAAACCTGGGAATCTTGAAGAATATTTCCGAATCCCTTGCAGGAAGAGTGATCATTCTGGATCTGCATACAATGAGCCAGAGAGAACTCAATGAAAATACTGAAAATAAATCTGTCATTTATCATTATCTTTTTGAAGAGAATATAAATCTGCAGAATATAATGAAAATAAATTTCCCTGATCTGAAAAGAAATCTCTGGAGAGGTTTCTTCCCCGGACTGATCGACAAGCCGGATGATGCTGTCCCCTATTTTTATGATTCCTACCTGAGAACTTATATTGAAAGAGACATTCGAGTTCTTGCAAATCTCGACTCCATGCAGGATTTCGGAAATTTTTTTGGAATTCTTGCCGGTCTGAGTTCAACAGAAATCAATCCTTCAGAGATCGGGAGAGAACTGGGAATCGACAGAAAAACTGCAAAGAGATGGATGATGCTTGCTGAACAGAGTTTTCAGTGGATTACTGTTCCCAGTTTTTCGAGAAATCCCGTTAAAAAAGTTTCACAGAAATCGAAGGGGTATTTCACAGATACCGGTATGATCTGCAGTCTGCAGAAAATCAGTTCGCCTGAATCAGTTCTTTCTCATCCGATGAAAGGACGGCTTTTTGAAACATATATTGTTATGGAAATTCTGAAAACAGTTCAGGAATTTCCCGTCAGGCCGAATCTGTACCATTTCCGGTCTCACTCAGGAGCTGAACTGGACCTGATCCTCGAAATTGACGGAAAACTTTTTCCAATAGAAATCAAGATGAAATCGAATCCTTCAAAAGACGATGCAAAAAACTTCTCCTCCTTCAAAACAATGTTTCCGAACGAAAACATTTCCAAAGGGATGATTATTTCTTCCGCAGAAAGTCCCCGCTGGATTACAGAAGATGTATTCACTGTTCCCTACTGGCTGATTTGA
>DAORDI010000239.1:0-1470 GCA_035345895.1 Leptospiraceae bacterium | reverse complement strand
GAACAGCGAACAGCGAACAGCGAACAGCGAACAGCGAACAGCGAACAGCGAACAGAAATTTTCTTAATACAGTTAAGAGAAACCATTTACTAAAATATATCTTACCGCTTGTTTTCATTACAGTTCCCATTTCCTGCTGCATTGAAGAAAAAAATGAATTTTTAGGGGACATTGTCAAACCAACCTCGAATTCTCCAACTACAATCAGGATCGGATTTGATCAGATTGGGGACTTATATCCTGATGACTTTGAAATCGAAAAAGAAAGCTTTTTGGCTCATAATACTGTCTTTCTTGCATACGCACAGAGAAATAGAAATCCGAAGATTTCTCAGCAGACAATTGCATCCAAAATTATAAAGGAATTCAAAAAAAGCGGCTCTAATGAATTTATAATCCTCATTCATGGATATAATGTTTTTGAAGGAGCAACAGTTAATGAAAGGCAAACATACTTTGACCTGATAAAATACAAGATACGAGAAAAATATCCTAAGAAAAAGTTTTTCTTTTTGGAAGTTTACTGGGATGGAATGATGGGAAAAACAGAGTGGGCACCTGCACAAATGAATTCATTTCATGCAGGTCGAGGTCTTGGAGAATTACTTCGAAAAATTGACCCTGAAATAAACAACCCTCTGACTGTGATAACTCATAGTCGCGGTGCCTCTGTTGCCAGCTACGCTTTATGGAATGTACCCTTACGGAAAATTGACGATATAAAAGACTGTGAACCAGTGTGTTTTCGTTTTCTTAAGAAATGCTATCCAGTCCCTATTGAATTCTATAATGAACAGATTCAAAATAGAAATGCTTTAAAATCTGTGAGAATAGGCTATCTGGCACCGGCTATAGGAGGAATTACATATTTTGAATATTTCCCAAAATATGTAAAGAATTATAGTCAAGTCGTTATTGGAATTAACGAAAAAGATAGTGCCTTGCGGAAAAAGTTGCCATATTTTAATGTTGGAACAACGACTTTTGGAGACTCAAGTTTCGGAGTAAGAAAAGATTTATTCTGCAAAGAGGCAAAAAAACTTCAAAATAAATCAACTGAACAAAGTTTTGTCGGTGTTGATTTCCTAGGAGATGAGAAAACAAAAAAAGAAAATCAAGAGATAAAGATAAAGGAAGATAGTCACACCTTTCAGGACTATGTCAATCGCAAACAGTTTACAGAAACATTTCTTCCATTGCTGTTTGAAAAAACTCCCCCGAATCCCTTAAACAACGTCATAAAATGTGGGACACAGGAGGACAAATGAAATACTTATTCTTACTCATTACGATATCTTTCAACTCACATCTCTTTGCCAAGGATACGATATATGTTCCATTGTTCAAAAGTGAAGATAATACTGTAAAGAGAGAACAGATGCTGGATTTTAGAGGAACGTTTATCCGCAATCTAGTGGAACACGGCGGCAAAAGTCATATCATTCAGGATACTGATCTGGAAGACAGTGC
>DAORDI010000238.1:0-9113 GCA_035345895.1 Leptospiraceae bacterium | reverse complement strand
ACCCGGTTCTTATATTTCTGTAATGGTCAATATCAGCGGAAAAGACTATGTAAGACAGTACAGTCTTGTAAAGCCTTATGCAGATACAGATCTTTATGAAATCGCAGTAAAACGGATTCCTGGCGGACTTGTATCCAATTATATTGCAGACAGCCTTCAGGAAAATGACAAAATCATTATAGCAGGAACTCCCAAGGGAGATTTTACAATGAGACATGTTCCGGAAAAAATACTTTTTATGGGTGCCGGCATAGGAATCACTCCTCTCCTGAGCATGCTCAGAAGCCTCCGCAAATCTGCAATCTTCCCAAATGTATGTTTCCTGTACTTCAACAGATCCGTACACGAGATCAGTTTTCACAGTGAAATCAACAGGCTTGCCTCGGATATGGGGATCAGACTGATCCATATTCTGGAAAACCCTGCAGACGATTCAGTCAAAGACAGATTCAGGCCTGTAAGATACTGGGACGGGAAGGTCAACAGAGAACTTCTGCTAAGTGCAGTAAATGACATAAATGAAAGGCATATCTACATCTGCGGCCCGGCAGGATTTATGAATTCAGTGAAATCCATACTGAATGAAACAGGGTTTGACTTTAAAAAATACCATTCTGAAAACTTCAGACCCTCTGTTCCGGAAAAGGACCCATCCCGCGAAAAGACTTTCAGAAGAATCAAATTCATCAAATCGGACAAAGAAACGATCATTAACGAAAATACAACTCTGCTCGAAGCAATTCGAGGCACAGGCATCAGAATTCCTTCGGGCTGTCTGCGGGGAATGTGCAAGGCCTGCCAGGTAAAGAAGATTTCGGGGAAAACTCAGAGAGAAAATCAGGACTCACAGCAAAAATGTACGATCACCGCCTGTAATTCCCTCCCGAGATCTGATATAGAACTGGAGATCTGAAAATTGATTGAACGGATCGCAGTGTCAAACCTTGCAAAAACTGTGCAAAAAAATTTCCAGTCATCTCAAATTTGTACAGTTTTTATTCATTTTTTTATTTTTTCATTAGTATAATATAATAGATTACTATTGAATCAATGCAGTACAGTGAAATAGAAATATGGAACTGTTTTTTTTAAGAAAGGAAAATGAATTTATGAAAAAAATGACTCTGCTTCTCACTCTCTCACTGTTCAGCTTCTGCCAGAAAGAAAAGGATTCCATCACTGCAGATGCCGGAACTCTTCTTTTGAGAAATAATAAACTGACAGTTACAGGAACTGCAGTCAAAGGAATTATAAAAGACGGGACAGTTACAGTCACTCCCCTGAAAGCTGACGGCTCATGTGATTATTCTAAAATTCTTTCTTCCGGTTATACAGACTCAACAGGAAATTACTCCATCAGTTTCACTAAAACAGGTTCTGTAGTATGCATTACAGTCACCCCAAGCACCACAGGCATTACTAAAATGTACGATGAAAAAACTCAGAAAGATGTTTCGGTACCTGCCTCTTCCTCTTTCAAGCTGGTGACAGTAATGCCTGAAAGCAAAATTCAGAACAATATGAGAAAAAATGCCCTTGTATCTCCTTTTTCAAAACTTGTAGCCAGAAGACTTCAATATCTTCTTGGACAGAATCCGACTGGTGATGCTAATAAACTCTACAGTCAGGCAAGCAAGGAAATCGTAATTCGTTTTGGACTCAGTTCAGGGCTTTCCTCTGGCGGTAAATCCATTCCGACAGAATCAAAAGTTTCCGATGCAAGTTATCCTGAACTGGACGACATCATTCTTGAACTGGAAAAACCGAACAGTCCATTGACTGCAAAATTTGTATCTGTTTTGGCAGGACTTTCGCAACTCGCAAACAAATCGAAAAAGGGTTCTGAGCTTTCGGTAGACGATATAGATGAAATGATCAATGCTTTTGCGGCTGATTTTGAAGATGGAATTTTTGACGGAAAAGGCCCTGACGGAAAACCGATTACAATCGGAAGCGGTGCAAATATGATTACGTTTTCTTCAAATCCCCTGACTACAGTTCTGCTCCCGGCAATTTCAGCCTATATTCAGGAAGGAGGCCAGCTGACAATTGGGAATGCAGTGTCTACACCTCTCCCTGCTCTGACAGTCAATGATATCGCTGCACAGACACAGTTTCTGGACAATACAGTCATCACATCCGTCTCTGCTGTAGGAACTCCTCCGACCGGCCTGAGCTATGGTGCAGCAAGCTTTACTCTGTCTCAACTCGCACTGGTAAATATCCCTGCCGCAGTTTCAGGCACTGTAACTTCCTGTACCTCAAGCCCTGCCCTGCCTGCCGGATTGACACTGACGGCTCTGAACTGCAATATTGCAGGAACTCCTACAACGGTTCAGGGAGCCGCTTCATATACAATAACGGCTGCAAACAGCACAGGTACTGTTTCCACCACAATCAGCATTACGATTACAAACACACCGCCTGGAACACTTTCGTATACAGGCTCCCCGTACTATTTCGTTCAAAACACTGCAATCGGTCTTAAAATCCCGACTTTTACAGGGGTTATCACAAACTGTACTTCCAGTCCTGCTCTTCCTGCCGGTCTCAGCCTGGGAGCATCCACTTGTATTCTGACAGGAACTCCCACAGGCACTCAGGGAGCAACTGCCTACACAATCACGGCAAGCAATCCTCATGGAAGCACAAACGCTGCGATCAATATCACAGTGAAAGCAGGAAAAAGAATGTTCCCATATAATATTGGGGGGGTTGGGGGAAACTTGGGCGGAATTTCAGGAGCAGATGCTTTATGTCAGGCAAACAGACCGGCTGATGTCACGATAGCAAAAGCTTTCATAGCTGCTCCCTTGAGAAAAGCCTGTTTGACCGCAAACTGTATAGGCGGAATCGTGGAAAATCTGGACTGGGTTCTGACTCCGAATACTGTGTATATCAATACCAGTTCCGTTGTAATGGGGACAACTACATCCAGTGCAATTTTTACATTCTCGCTTTCAGCAGCAATTCCAGGGAACTGGCCTTACTGGACAGGACTGAAACAGGACTGGACAACTTCTGCAAATCTATGTTCCAACTGGACATCTACAGCAGGAAATGGAAACAGGGGCGGTGTTCAGAGCACTTATCTGGATGCACGTTTTATTCATGATAACGGCCCAGCGGATACTGGCACCCTTTGCAATGATACAGGGACAAATCTTCTCTGCGTGGAACAGTAATCTTATTTACTTCCTCTGCCTGAAGTCTTTACTGGTTTTGGGCAGAGAGCTGTTTCATTTTTGTCAGGATCTCAGTTTTCCGACAGTGCAGACGGGTTCCCTATCTGCATTCTAAATGAACCAGCAATGCCCGACGTGGTTCGAATCCACCTTTTTCTTAAGGGAAAAGAAGCTTAACGGTAAAGCACAAGACTCTTAATCTTGAAGTACAGACAGTAAAAGAGATTTGGGATTGGTCTGTTCTGAAGAAATTCAGAACGGCAGTTCTTTTGCTCTGCAGGTTTTCGGATACCGTCAGAATTCAAGTTTCGTGTATTATAGAAACGAAGTTCTGACTTAAGAGAATCTCCGCAAAAATTCTGTGACCAAACCCGGATCTCTTTTTCTTGACATTGCTTTCTGCAGGTGCATATTTGCACTATGGGATACGCTCTAGAAACAGAAGCTGCCGCACTCAAAATAGAAGGCGCTGTCAGTCGGGAAGAATACCTGAAATTCGAAAGAAATTCAGAAGAAAAACACGAACTGATCTTTGGAGAAATTATCGCAATGACCGGAGCCTCAAGAAAGCACAATATTATACTCGGAAATCTTTTCAGCATTCTGCACAGAGCACTGAAAGGAAGGCATTGCAGGGTTTATATGAATGACCTTCGAGTGAGAATTAAATCAATGGATCTTTACACTTATCCTGACATAGTCATCACCTGCGGAGAAGAAGATTTTGAGGACTCCCATAAAGATACACTGCAGAACCCAAAATGCATCATAGAAATTCTTTCTGATTCGACTGAAAAATATGATCGAGGTGAAAAATTCAATCATTACAGGAAAATTGAATCTTTAGAAGAGTATATTCTGGTTTCTCAAGACCTCCATGCTGTGGAATGTTTCATTAAAAAAAATGAAAACTCATGGCTTTTCAGTGCTCAGGAGGGTCTTGATCGATTTCTTGAAATAAGAACCTGTGATATGAAGATATCATTACAGGATATATACGATGCCTCGGACGACTGAACTCGTCTACTTCATATAAATATCTGATATACAGTATTGCAATGTTTTTTCCATTGAAGCCAGTTTGATCCCTGCAATATAGATTCCTTCCGGAAACACTCTGGAATCATTCAGCTTCAGCTGGTCTTCCAGATCAATCACATAAGGCCTGTCTTCAAGTTCAATTTCATCCGAATACAGTTCCTGCTCCACGGGAAGACGCAGATCCTTGTCTACATTGATTGCTTCCCGGATATATGCGAATACTTTCAGTGTTTTGGGTGCAGAATCATAAGCACAAGGAACTATCACAATTTCATTCAGCCGGTTTGACTGAAAAAATTCTCCATTCCACCTGTGAGTCAGATCCAGTTCCACATCCAGATCCCAGTCACCCGATCTGGAATTCTGTTTTTCCCAGGCAGTAAAAGGATTTCTGTCAATGATGTTTTTCAGGGAAGAGCTTGCACCTGATGAATTGGAGCGGGTATGATCGAAGGCCAAAAAAGGAGGTGATTTTCTATAGATCTCCGTCTTTTTTTTTGTGTTTGAGTATATCTGATAGTTTGCCGCACAGAATATCACAATAAAAACTAATGAAAAAATATATTTCATCTCTGTATCAGGGGTGTTAGGATTTCTGACATCAGTTCAGATTTTTCTTTTTCCCGCACTGCCTTCCTTCTGGGCAGTCTCATTTTTCTTGAGGATTTCCATCGCCTTTGCTTTCAGAATTGGGTGAACAGTAAAATCATCAGGATTCAGATCCGGTTTGGGAGCGGCAGCCGGAGAACTGATTTTGAACTTGTCCTTCCCAATCCACTCACTCAAAGCCATCAGCATCCTCTGAAAGATTTCATCAATTTTCTGCTGGTGGTTTGCCTTTTTGTAGTAGGTATAGGCAAGGAGAGGCATTTTCAGATCGTACATATAGTAGTCGCCAAGACGGATCAATCCGTCTTTATAGTCGGTTTCCATAAAGATCTTTTCAGCCTTAGTATAATTCTTTTCATTGAAGGCAGCATTGCCTTCCCGAATCAGTTCTGCCCTTTTTTTCGGATCCATCGTATTCTGCAGGGAACCCCCTGAGCCTCAAAGCCAATATTGCCGGAACCTGAATGGAAAATAAAGCAAAAAATTAATCGGAATGGAGGAATGATATTCTTCTCCTCTTTTTGTTCTGTCTAATGACAAAGAACGGCAGGAAAAAGGATGCATTTTGCTTGACTTATCCGGCTTGGAATTTTAGAAAAGGATCAGGAAAATGATATGCCGACAGCACTGCCTGATGTAGAAGAAGAAACAAAGATTGAGGAAAAGAAGCCAGGTGGTCCTTGGAGAGTGGTACTTTGGGATGACGATGAACATACATATGACTATGTCATAGAAATGCTGATGGAAGTCTGCAATATGGGACTGGAAGAAGCCTACGGTCATGCTGTTGAAGTGGATACAGAAAAAAAGACAGTCATATTTTCCGGAGAACTCGAACATGCCGAGTTCATTCAGGAAAAAGTTCTGGGATATGGACCTGACCCCAGAATGGCTGAATCGAAGGGTTCCATGACGGCTACCTTGGAACAGAACTGATGTATCTGAAACTGGTCAGAATCTTCGGCCTTCTGACACTCTTTTTCTTCGTACTGATGTTCATCCAGGCAGGGATGCCTAAACCGAAGCCGAACGCAAGATTTCAAAGCGTGATTTTGGATTTCGAACTAGTCCGTTCAAAATCTGAGGCTTACAGCCTTTTAGGAGATTATAGAGAAAAGGAAGGACAGGAAACCAGGCAGATACTGGACAAAACCAATCTCTATGATTTTCCTTTTATTATCTCCTACTCCGCATATACGATGGCCATCCTGCTTTTCCTCAGATCAAGAATATCTGGCGGACAGAATATTTTTCTTCAAAATAAAATTATTTTATATCTGGGAGCTGTTCTTTCGCTGCTGATGTGTACGGGAGATATTCTGGAAAATATCCAGCTTCTTAAAATTACCGAGGCAGTCACTGCCGAAGCTATCTCCGACTCGAGTATTAAAAATTTAATTATATGGACCAATATAAAATGGATATCCATATTTCTGTCCTGCATCCTGATTTCCGTATTTTATTATTTTGAGAAATCAAAATTCAGAATTCCCCTTACTGTTCTGTATCTTGCCTGCGGAATCCTTGGACTGATCACTTTCATTGAACCGAGCAGACTTGCTGAGCCTGTATCTGGTCTGATTTCCCTCTGCTGGACAGGGACTCTTGTACAAAGTTTCTCTGCAAGATAAGACAGATCATTCTCTCCCGGCATTGAAAATAAATGATAATCGAATTTACAGTTTCAGAATCAGGGAAATACTGGATGGAAAGGAGAATAAAAATGAGACTTAAATTAAAATGGTCAGTTCTGACTGCGGCGGGAATATTTCTTTCATTGACAGAGATCTCAGCAAAGGATGTTTCCTCAAAAAAAGGAGAGTCCCTTTATCCGGACTTTACAGTTGAGGTAAATCTTACACCGGATGCTGAGAAGAAACTCAAGCAGGCGAAAAGGACTGTGACTGTGAATTTTGAATTTGGAACTGATCTTGGACCGGATTCCACAAATACTGTTCAAGCATCCCGTGAAGTGAAAGGACACAAGGGAGGAAAATTTTCCACAAAGGATCTGAAGCTGACAGGCAAGCAGCTGAAAAAACTTGGAAACAATTACGAAGTGAATATCAGTGCACATTCCACTCATAAGGGTAAAAATTCATTGAACCTTCTCAACTGCGAAAGTGAAGGTCAGCCTCACGTTCAATCCGGCATAAAAGATCTACTGAATAAAAACATTGTATTGTCCTGCTCCCTGCTGAAATAAACCTGGAAGAGCAGACTTTCGGCTTATACTAGACTGCAAATCAGATAATTCCGGCACCTGGAAGGAGTGAAAAAAGGAAAAGCAGAACTGTCACTGTATTTTGAATACTTTTCAAGGAAACCTTTTCCAGTCTGCGATTTCCAATATAAGCTCCTGCAAAATCATATTCTTTTTTAATGATAAAAAACTTGAATGTATTGTTCAAAAAATGTACAGCACCGATAAGTCCCACAGCCGCTTCCAAAGGAAAAAACAGTGCGAACACAGGAAGAAGAACTGTTCCAAGCCCGAATCCGGAAAAGAAAGTGATGTAAGAAGTAAAAAAAACTGCAAGTGCCAGGATGAGAATATCCATAGTTCCTCTTTTTTAGGTTGTCAATTTTCTACAATCATCTGAACTGATTGTAGAATGAAATCGAAAGCAGTTTCAGTCAAAGACATTTCTGAACTTTATGAAATCCTGATCCGAATTGAGAAAGAAGATTTTTATCCTACCTTTGCAGCTGTATTTGCATCTGATGAATTTTCCGGACAGGAACTGTCCGACTTTTTCCGATCCAGAAATATTTCTGTTTTCGGTTCGAGCAGCAGGGAAGAGATTTCTGAAAACAGTCTGAACTCCGGCTCAGCCTCAGTGCTTTTAATGGACATACCGAAAGAATTTTTCAGAGTAAAACTTTTCCCTCTGGAAGATTCAGCTGAGCTGGGAAGAAAAGTTTCGAAATGGGCATTTTCAGAGTTCAATGATCCTCAGGTGCTTCTGACTGTAGGTGGTGCAGGTCTCACTGTATTCGGAGACAGTCTGGTGCAGGGGCTTTTTGAATCTCATCCCAAATACCCTGTATTCGGGGCTCTTGCCAGTGCAAAAAAAGATATATATAAACCTTTCATTTTTAATGATACTGAATCCGTAAAAGACGGAGTTCTTGCCTGGGTTCTGGACGGAAAAAAATACAGGCTGCACGGAACTGCAATCAGCGGATGGCAGGAAATAGGGACTCCGAAAACGGTTACGAAATCAAATGAGAACTATGTTCTTGAAATCAACAATGAACCGGCTCTTGACCTTTACAGAAAATATTTTCAAATTTACGGCACTGCAGATGAACAGATGCTCATCAGCGAATATCCGATCAGTCTGCTCAGAGAAAACGGAGGGAGGGCCATCCGCACAGCAGTCTCCATTGATTTTCAGACAAAAGCAATTCACTACGGAGGGAATATTCCTGAAGGCTCACAGATCAGATTCTGCACACCGAATATTGCAAAGACAATTCAGAATACAGTACATGAACTGAATGAATTCATTCAGGATGAAGAGGTGCAGAATCCCAGCCTGATGATCCTGTTTGACTGCGCAATCCGTTCCAGATCTCTAGGTATCCATATGCAGAAGGAAATTCAGCTGATCAATGAACTCTGGAATGTGCCTATGATCGGCTTTTCTTCCTGGGGAGAGATCGGAAGCACTCCCAAGTCTGCCTGTGACTTTCACAATACGACGATTGCACTTGCTCTTCTGACTGAAATTGGAAGCCCTTCCGCGGAAAGGCAGAGAAAAAAGCATTCAGAAGATGACGTCAGCCGCATCCTCGAGGCGAACGAAGTGGCGGGAAACAAAGTGCAGGATCTGAAAGAACAGATCATCCGTCTGCAGAGAGAAAAGACAATACTTTCTAATTTTTTATATCACACGTCCCGTGATCTGGACTCCGCGATGATCGAGATCGGAAAGGAGAGAGAAAAATCGGAAAGACTTCTTCTGAACATTCTTCCTGAAGAAATCGCAGAGCGTCTGAAAAAAGGAGAAAATACAATTGCAGACAGTTTCACTGAGGCAAGCATTCTCTTTGCAGATCTTGTGGGATTTACTTCTCTTTCGGCCAGAATGAATCCCTCCGATCTTGTGCATCTTCTGAATGATCTCTTCACTGAATTTGACAGACTCTGTTCAAAGCACAATGCAGAAAAGATCAAGACAATCGGGGATGCCTATATGGCTGTGTCAGGCCTTCCCGTTCCGGATAAAAATCATGCAGAAACATTATATCTTCTTGCAAAAGACATTATTG
>DAORDI010000237.1:0-9149 GCA_035345895.1 Leptospiraceae bacterium | reverse complement strand
CGAGTATCTGAGAAAACACTTTCCTGAGCCTGATCTGGTCTGCATGGGTTCTCTTAAACGTCATGAGGAAACTGCTGCCCCGTTTATCCGGGACAGAAAAAACTGCAGCACAGTAAAGGACCGTGCACTTGACGAGTTTACGGAAAAACTCTGGCGGGATATGGCGGTCCATCTGCGGTCCGCTCATCCTGAATTCGGAAAACTGATTTCAGTGTTTCAGAAATTTTCTGGACAGAAGACAGAGAGAGTGAAAAAAATGTTCTTCCGTCTGACAGGGATAATTCTGCATTCCTGGAGAAGCGGAATCACGCCGAACGGAAATGAATCCTGGGCAGAGTTTAAAAAAAAGAAGACAGATTTTCTGAAAGATATTTCGAAGAAAAATCATGAAAATATATATATATTTTCATCAGGAATACCTCTGACTGTGATGCTCTCTGATATATTCGGATTCGGTTCCGAAAGAGAAATGGAAATCTCTCTTTACTTATGGAACACGTCACTCAGCATTCTGCACAGTGCCAATGGAAAAATCATTCCTGTAACAGTAAATTCCATTCCTCATCTGCAAAATTCAGAACATTGGAGCCGTGTATGAAAGCAGCAAGACTTTATAAAAATGAAAGCCTTCTCAGGATTGAAGATGTGCCTGTTCCTGAAGTCGGAAACAATAAAATCCTGGTCAGAATCAAATGCTGCGGGGTCTGCGGTTCGGATATTCACGCCACAGTGCACAAGCAGGTCAGCCTGAAAAATACTCCAGTCACAATGGGACATGAATCTTCAGGAATCGTGGAAGAGACCGGTGAGGGAGTTTCTTCTTTCAGAAAGGGAGACAGGGTTGTCATCAGTGCAGGCACCTCCTGTGGTGTCTGCAGATTCTGTGTTTCCGGAAGAGAGAATTACTGTGAAAAGAAGGGAGTGCTGGGATTTGATTCTGACGGTGCATTTGCGGAGTTTATTCTGACTGAAGAGAGATATCTGACCCGTCTTCCAGATTCCATTCCCTTTGATGAGGGAGCCATTCTGGCAGATGCCGTTTCCACCCCGTACCATGCACTGAAGTATCAGGGCAGACTGGAGGCAGGGGAGTCTGTGGCAGTGATCGGATGCGGAGGCCTGGGAGTTCATGCGGTTGTCCTTGCAAAGGCACTCGGAGCAGGAAAGGTGACTGCGGTGGACATAGACGACGGGGCACTCGAACATGCGGAAAAATACGGTGCAGACGTTCTGATCAATGCAAAGACTTCCAGAAATCTGGGAAAGACAATCCGGGAAGTTTCCGGCGGAATCGATGTATTCTGTGATTTTTCCGGATATTATAAAAACATTGAGGATTCTGTCAGAACAATGAATTCGGGCGGGAGAATGGTTATGGTAGGAATAGGGAAACATTCACTGAACATAGGCTTTGCAATGAATCTGGTCGACAGGCAGATCTGCATTACAGGATCATTAGGATGTGATAAAAGGGCAATACCGGAGCTGATTTCTCTTTATGAGAAGGGCAGACTGAATCTTTCCCGTTCAATCACTTCCAGACATTCGATTGAAGAAGTGAATGACTGCCTGGAAAATCTTTACAGGAGAACCGGAAACCCCATAAGATTCATCATAGAGCCGGGGTCTGCCTGACAGAACTATGGCTGCTGCAGATAACAGTATTTTTTTTTACAATCTCAGGCTGCGCAAATACGATATGCTGTCCAGATGCTGTAATTTTCATAAAACATCAGTAAAATCCAGCAGTTTAACAGCTTGCGATGAATCAGTAAAAACAGCGACTTCCACGCTTGCGGGATTTTCAGCAGTTTCCAAGTTCGCGAGGGCAGAGCCCTCAGCAGCCTCAAGGTTTGCGAAACCGCCGACAGGCTCTCTGCAGCCGGAGGTGTAAGGTGAGTCACAATATAAGACAGGTATGTTCCGGATGAAAGAAGATTCTCGTCTGAAAACACTTCGAAGTTTTATGGAGTTTGTGCCTGACCCTATGTTTTTATGCGACCGAACAGGCAGAATACTTCTTTATAATGCAAAATCGCTCCTGTTTTTTGAATTTGAGAAAACTCCAGAAACGGATATTCTCGTCCATTCCATACTTATGGAAGAATTTCTGCCTGAATTCTCAATATTTTGGAAAGAATGCTTTTCGGATGAAAATGAAAAAAAAACCGAAAAACTGGAAATGATATGCAGATGCAGAGACGGACGCATTCTTCCTTTTGAAATCAAGGCGGGAGTTTCCGAGATTGAAAATGAAAAATATGCAGCTTTTACTTTCAGAAATATTTCAGACAGAAAGGATGCGGAAAAAGATCTTCTCGAAACAGAAAAAAAATTTCATGCCATTTTTGAACAGGCAGCAGTAGGCGTTGCACTGATTGCTTCTGAAACAGGAGAATTCATATCCATCAACAGGAAATACTGCGACATCGTGGGATACAGCATCAGGGAAATGACCGGTGCCACATTTCTTCAGATCACTCACCCGGACGATCTGCAGAGGGACCTGAACAATATGAAAAATCTCATTCTAGGGAAAATTCATTCCTTCAGTATGGAAAAAAGATACTTCCATAAGGATGGGAGCATTGTCTGGGTAAATCTTACAGTATCTCCTATGTGGAAGGAAGGCGAGAAGCCGTCATTTCATATTGCCGTTGTGGAAGACATTACTGAAAGAAAATTGGCCCAGCAGTCTCTAGAGAGAAATGAAAATCTTTTCAGACTGATATCTGAACAGTCCATGCTGGGCATTGTGCTCTTTCAGGAAGGCAGGATCATCTATGCAAATCAGGCCGCTGCAGATATTACAGGCAGAAGTATGACTGAGATTATGAATTGGAAAAAAGTTCCTTTCGCTGAACTGATTCATCCGGAGGATCTCTTTTTTTCCGTTTACAGGATTGCGAGACGGAGCATCTCAAATTCGGCAGAACTTTCTCATTTTGACTGCAGACTGAAAAAACCGGACGGAACCACAGTGTGGGCAGAACATTATTCCAGAAAAATTCAGATACAGGGAAAACCTTCAGAGATGGTTACACTGATAGACATTACATCTCAGAAGAATGCCGAAAATGCTCTCAAGCAGAGTGAAAGCAGATTCAGAACCCTGATGGAGAATGCTCCCGAAGCCATCGTTGTACTGAATATTGCAAGTCAGAAATTTGTAGATTTTAATGAAAATGCATGCAGGATGTTTCAGCTCACTCCTGAGGAAATGTTCAGCAAAGGTCCTGCCGATCTGAGTCCTGTTTACCAGCCGGATGGAAGAGTTTCTTCAGATGCGGCAGCAGAAAAAATCAGCCAGACAGTCTTCACAGGAAAACCGTCTCATTTTGAATGGGCGCATATGGACTCGAAGGGAAAAATAATTCCATGCGAGGTTTATCTTTCAAAACTTCCTTCGGAGGACGGGATCCTTGTCAGAGGAAGCATTCTGGATATCTCTGAAAGAAAGAAGGCAGAAGAATCATTAAAAAGTATCTCAATCAGCTTCACTCATCTTTCAGGGAGTGAATTTTTCAAGGCAGTTTCCAGACACATCGCAGAGACTCTTTCCGTGGACTGTGTGTTTATCGGTGAACTGAATGAGGAGAAGAACGGGGTCAATGTCCTCGGAGGGTTTGACAAGGGAAAGTATTTTGAGATGAGTTATGACCTGGACGGAACTCCCTGTGAGAATGTGATGTCTTCAAATATGTGCATTTATCCCTCGGAAGTGCAGAGACTTTTCCCGAAAGATACAGCTCTTGTTCATATGAATGCAGAAAGTTATCTGGGTTACAGTGTAAAAGACAAGAACAGTCAGCCGGTAGGGATCATGGTCGCACTGCATTCTTCTGAAATTAAAAATCATGAAATGATTACAAATCTTTTCAATGTTTTCATTGAAAGGGTATCTGCCGAACTTCAGAGAAGAAATTCCGAAAAGGCTCTTTATGAAAGCGAGGAGCATCTGCGTCTGATTGTGGAAACTTCTCTGGATGGAGTCATTTCTGTAAGTGAAAAGGGAATCGTTACCAGATGGAACCGTCAGTGCGAGAACATTTTCGGATGGAACAGATCAGAAGCGGTGGGGAGCAGACTGGAGGATCTAGTCATTCCTGATATTCACAGAGATGCACATTCCGGCGGAATGAAAAGGTTTCTGGAAACGAAGGAAAGCAAAATTCTGAACAGACGGGTGGAAATAGAAGGAAAAAGAAAGGATGGAACAGTTTTTCCAGTTGAGCTGACAATTGTTCCGGTTCAGCTCGGACAGTCTATGGAGTTCACTGCATTTGTAAGGGATATTACTGAAAGGAAAAATTCAGAGGAAGCGATACGCGAACTGAACAATACTCTCGAACGCAAGGTGTCTGAAAGAACGGCAGAACTGACACTGGCACTGAGTGAGCTTAAGGCTGCCAGAGACAGAGCGGAAGAAGCGACCAGAACAAAGTCCGAATTTCTTGCAAATATGAGTCACGAAATTCGGACTCCCATGAATGCGATCATAGGCCTTTCGCATCTTGCGCTTCAGACAGGACTGAACGATAAGCAGACTGATTATATACAGAAAATATATCAGTCAGGAACGGCTCTGCTTGGAATCATCAATGACATACTGGATTTCTCAAAGATTGAGGCAGGAAAACTGGAACTCGAGAATATTGATTTTCGGTTTTATGATATTTTCCAGAATCTGCATATGATGCTTTATGGAAAAGCAAGGGAAAAGAATATTATCCTCAGTTTTGATGTTTCAAAAGATGTTCCTGAGTATCTTAGAGGGGATTCGCTGAGATTCGGACAGGTTCTTCTGAATCTGACTGACAATGCGGTAAAGTTTACATCCTCCGGCAGAGTGACTGTTTCGGTAAGAAACCTGGAAAGAAGAGAGAACAGGTCTCTTCTGAAAATAGAGGTTTCCGATACTGGCATCGGGTTGAGTGAGCAGCAGGTACAGAAACTCTTTCAGCCGTTCAGCCAGGCTGACGGTTCAACTACCAGACGCTTTGGAGGAACCGGGCTCGGACTTACAATCAGCCGGTCGATTGTATTGATGCTCGGAGGAAACATTGAGGTGCTGAGTCAACCTGGAAAAGGAAGCATATTTTATTTTTCTGTCTGGATGCATCATGGAAGTCCAGTCTCGATTTCCGCAATGGAAAAAGGAAGAAATTCAGTCAGAGGAAGAAAATGGCATCTGGAGGGACTGAAAGTTCTTCTGGCTGAAGACAATGAAATCAATCAGCAGATTGCTTTGGAGATTATGGAGCAGGAAGGAATTTCAGTCAGAATTGCAGGGAACGGAATCGAAGCACTGAAAATTCTGAATGAAGAAGGTGCAGGAAACTTTGATCTGATTCTGATGGACATTCAGATGCCGGAGCTTGACGGTTATCAGACAGCGCTTAAAATCAGGGAGAAGAGAGAATATGACAGAATTCCTATCCTTGCAATGACTGCTCATGCAAGTGCTGAAGACAGGGCAAGATGTCTTTCATTCGGAATGCAGGATCATATTACCAAACCTTTCAATCAGAATTTTCTTTTTGAGACCCTGGAGAAATGGAAATCAGAACCATTTTTTCAATTTGAAATACAGAGCCATTAAAATTCCTATGATTCCCATGATCCCGATGGAAATGAAAAATCCGTTCGGGTTTTCGAGCATAGGAATATATTTGAAATTCATTCCGTAAAGCCCTGCGATAAGCGACATAGGAAGCATAATTGCAGTCATCATTGTAAGGATTGTCATAATCTCATTTGACTTTCTTGAAGAAACTGTCAGATGAACTTCCAGCGCAGAAGAAATCATCTCCTTCACGTTTTCGGTGATGTCCAGAATTCTGTAAGAATGGTCTTTTACGTCTCTGAAGAAAGCGTCTGATTCCACAGAAATGAAATCCTCCTCGGAAGTCTCCATTTCCTTCAGTATTTCAATATGCTGAAGTATGATTTTTTTAATCTGCTGAAGATTTCCTCGGAGCATGAACACTGTTCCTATGTCCAGTTTTCTGTCGCTTCCGAAGATTTTCGCTTCCAGTTCCTCTGCCTGATCTTCTATTCTGTATACAATCGGAAGTACATGATCCGTTTCCGCATCCATGATCCTGTGAATGATGAATTCAAGACCCCTGTCCAGAAGATCCTTTCCGTTCTGCCAGTTTTCAATGATGTCATTGATTGTGTTTCGGTGGTCAAGTGCAACTGTGATCAGCACATTTTTTGTAATGATGAAGTTGAAGTTTTTTGCAGAAATGATGTTTGCATCGAAATGAATTCCTCTGAAAATTACGAAAGTATAATTGGGGAATTCCTCCTTCTTGATCCGGCTGTGAAGATTCATAAGATCCTCTATAGTAAGTGGATGTATATTATAGTTTTTCAAAAGTTTTGTCAGCTCTTCCTCGTTCTTGGGAGTAAGATGTATCCAGGTTTTTACCCTGAATACAGGGAGAGCCTCGTCAGACTCAATTTCAGTCTTTCCGTTCGTGTTCAGTATCCATGATGTTCCAAGCATCAGAGAGCCTCTCTTCTGAAAAAGCATTCAGCGATTCTGTTTGTGCGGAATATTTCCTCAAAGTCTTCTTCCAGGACAGGATAAGGGATCTGGTATGTATAAATCATTTTTGTTTCCACCTTCGCATAAAAAATTCTTCCCTTTCTCGAAAGAATCAGTTCAGCTTCGGAACTGTCCGGAAGAGAGAGTTTCAGTTTCTCGAATACATCCCTGCTGACCCTTCTCGAGTTGATTCCTATCAGTTCATCTCCGATTTCCAGATCGGGAATACTCCATTGGCTGAATATTTTGGAAATAATCTGCTTTCCTGATTCAGTCTTCACTTCAAAAGGAAAGACACTTTTTTTCATTGTTTTTGCTAGTTTGATTCCCAGCTTGTCCAGATAAAATTCGGCAGGGATTCTTTTCTTTTCGGATATATACTGTTCAAATTCCGCCTGAAGATCAAACCCGAATTCTTCCTCTGCCGTTCTGAAGAATTCCTGTTTGGTGAATCCCTTGTTTTTTTTCAGATGATATTTTCTGTAAAGAGCTCTCATAAGATGCATCAGGTTTTTTCTTCCGTCTGTCTGTTCCAGTATGCTGATGTTCATGCAAAGAGAGAGAAGAAATCCCTTGATGTAGTAGGAAATTGAGACATTATGCGAATTGGGATTCTGTCGGTAATACTTTGTCCATGCTGTAAAGGAAGCTTCTTCCAGACTCATATAGTCTTCGCCTGAAGAATCTGCAAGCCGGTTGATATCGGAGAGAACTTCATTCAGCCAGTCATTTTTGGACATGATTCCAATTTTATATAAGATATAATTATCATAAAAGCTTGTGATTCCCTCGCTGATCCAGAGTTCTCGGGTGAGATTGGGAGTGAAATAATCAAAGGAAACCAGACTTTCCGGTCTGATTCTTTTTACATTCCAGAGGTGAAAGTATTCATGACAGAGAAGAGAGAGCATTTTCTGATACTCTGATACAGTGTCCATATCGGATATGTCAAATGCATTTACACTGCAGGATTTATGCTCCAGTCCTCCGTATACATCCTCATAGACATTCAGAATGAAAAGATAATATCTGTTCGGGTTCCCTTCAAAAATTTCGGACTGATAATTTACTATTGCTTCGAGGTTTTCGAAAAACTTCTTTTTCTTTTTTTCAGGAAAATCTCCCTGTATCACAATTTCATGATGACATCCTGATGCCTCAAATGTATGCGATTTTGCATTGGTGATCAGAAAAGGAGAGTCATAGAGTTCATCATAATCTTCCGCTGTAAAAAAATTTTCTTCTCTTTTCAGACTGCAGTATGTCTCAGAGAACAGGCTGCCGCATTCAATGCTGACTTTTACCGGTTTATGAAGTTTTGACTTTGGATGAAGGAATGTAGAAGGGGGGTTGATGAATCCGAAACTGGAGTTCAGGAAATTTGTCCTGACGGTGTTTTCAAATCCAAATACTTTGTATTTAACTGTAATGAAACCGGGTTTCTCTGCAGAAAGTTTCCATTCGCTCAGATCATTCTGAACCCATTGAATTCGGACACCGTTTTCATCAAATGCATCGAAATCGAAAAGATTGCCGGCATAATCCCGTATCATATAAGAACCTGCTGACCAGGTGGGGATTCGGAGAGGAATTTTACCTTTTTTGGTAGAGAGGAATCTCATTTCCACCTGATAAGTGTGAAGATGAGGTTCCTGAATGAGTATCTTAAATGAAATGTCTTTGACTGCCATCAAAACAAGAATAATCTTGTTTGACGGCATGACAAGTAATTAAGTGTTACGCTATTCCTTTCACCTGAGCTGCCGCAGGACCTTTTTTACCTTTAACGATCTGAAACTCGACTCTTTCGCCGTCCTTGAGTTGTTTAAACCCATCAGTAATAATTTCAGAATAATGAACAAAAATTTCTTCTCCGGAGTCCGCTGAGATGAACCCATACCCCTTTGTCTTATTAAACCACTTGACAGTTCCCAGGGCCATAATGCTGTACCTCTTAAAAAATAATTAATCTATTGAGCCAGTCTGGACTCACAGCAAACAGGGGGGCTTTACAAAGCACTCAAATAAACTACGAGGACGTACCGAAACAATAAACTTCATTACAAGGAATTCAGTACTGTGTATTTCTGTCAAATTTTTTTTGCATAAAGTTAAATAATTAGCGGATTTCTCTTGCAAAAAACTGTCTGTTCCGGTCATTTGAACTTGATGAAATATACAGTTAAACACACTTTCAATTTTCCTTTGAAAGATGTTCTTGCAGCCCGCGAAAACAGATATAAGCATTTGGACAAATTTCCTGATCTTCAGAATGTCACGATGATTGAGGAAAGACAGGAAGCCGAAAAGGTTTTCCAAAAAAGAAAAGTCAGTCTGGCAAAGTCCCTTCCTGCAGTGCTTCAGTCATTTCTGAAAGACCCGAATCTGATTGAAGAATCGGTTTTTGACCTGAATACGAGCATTCATACGTTTCGCTTTTATCCTCCTGGAAACGAAAAGGTCGTCACGATTACAGGGAAAAGCATTTACAAGGCAGTAGATGATAAGACAAGCGAGAGAGTCTACGATGTGGAAGTCAAATCGGAAGTATTTCTCGTCAGTGCACTCGTTGAAGCAGCAATTGAAGAAATTC
>DAORDI010000236.1:0-9183 GCA_035345895.1 Leptospiraceae bacterium | reverse complement strand
GTATAGGATTTTAACGGCATATTCATTAAAACTTCTATACTGTCATCCTTGACTGTGCTCGCAGCTTCCACATAAAGTCCATCATCTTTTTTCAGTACAAGAATGCCTTTCTGCGCTCCAGCATTTTCAATGACAATATTCAGAAGTTTCTGAAGAAGACTGTCGAGCTGGATTTCACCGGAAATTGCATTTGCACTTTTAATGACAGACTGCATATCCAGATTCTGTCCAGTGTATACCTCTGTTGCACTTACCGTCTTGGAAATTGATTTGTTGATTCTGTCAGTCTTTCTTCTGTCGGGGCGCAGGAACGGATGGAGTTCCTTCATCTGCTCTACTTTTCTGACTGCTCCCCAGGAGCGGAAGCTGTTGAATGCTTCCACCAGATAGTTTTCAGCAAAATCAGGCTTGCCTATTGAATTCCAGAAATTTCCCGAAAGCTCGCAGGCCAGAGCCTGACACTGGATAAATTCATTTTTCCTGGCCTCTTCAATCGCCTTGTCGTAAAGTTCCATTGTTTTCCAGGGTTTATGGTTTCTGATCCTGCTGAGTTCAGCCTCCTGAAGATACAGTTTGTGAAGAAAATTCTCAGGACAGCTTTCTGCCCAGATTTTCATCTGATTGATGTTTACCTTTATTTGAGTATAGTATTCTTTTTTCTTTTTGCTCTTTGCTTTCGGATAGAGGGCAGCAAGAGCCAGGGCAAGAGTATAATAAAAATTGTGCTCTGCCACAACAACAATCCCTGTGACAAATGCAAGCATTGACTTTGTTTCTTCAAAAATGGCTAGTGCTTCCTCATATTTTCCGTAGACCACCAGAAGCTGTGCCTTCATGATTTTATATATGCATACTGCAAATACACTTTCTCTTGATCCGCAGTTTTCAAGAAACTCCGACTCTTTCAGTTCTTCCGTATCGAAATCAGTTTCATCGGATGTCTCACCGGTCAGATTTCCTATGATCTGAAGAATGCCCAAAGTGTTGTCGACAGCAACATTACTTTTCATTTTCCGGCTGAGCTGATGGAGTTTCGTAATTTCAGTCGTAAGCTCGTCCATTCTCTTGCCCTGAAAATAAAAATTCACAGGGGCGTTCATTGTAATGTATCCGCCGTGAATGTATTCTCCTGAATTGAGGCTGTCCTGAAGACCTTCCTTGTTGACTATTTCGCATTCTTTCAGCGGTTTTACCCAGGGCATAGTCAGGTTCGCCAGAACGTTTGCAGCCTTGCATCTTTCACTGGCATTGTTGAATTTTTCACTGATCTTGTAAGCCAGATTAGAATACTCATAGCCGAGCTTGAAATTTCCGAAAGCAACACCCTGCAGAATACCAAAGCAGGAATATCCGTAAGATTCAGGTCTGTTTCCGTATTCAAGAAACAGATTGACTGTCTTCATCACAATCACGCACCAGAGGTCAGGGCTCGAAAGGTAGGATGCCGAAGTGGATGTTGTCAGAAGCTGCACTGCAAGAACCTTTTCCCTGTCTTTGTTTTCCTTTTCATTGATCAGCGAGGCTATCTGTCTTGTGCCGAGAAGTGTCTTGGTTTTTTCCACTTCAGAAAGAAAATTCTGCTGAAGATCTTCCTCAGGGAGAGATACTCCCAGAAGCGAAAGTGCCTTCCTGAGAATCACCATCGCTTCCTTGTATTTGGCGCGAAGGGTATACTGCATAATTAGAATCTTGTAAACTGCGGCCTTGTCCACTGCCGAATCTGAGTTTTCCAGAATTATGTTAATGTCTTTTTCCGACTGATCAAAATTGCCGTTCAAATACTCCAGTTCAGCCTTGTCCTTGTAAATTTCAAATATGATGCTGTAATTGTCCTTCCAGTCGTTCATTTTGGAATGATCAGCAATTTCAGCAGCCTTCATTATATAATAGAGCGCAGGTTTGTAAGCAGTGGAGGCCTTCGCTTTTTTGGCAGCGAGTATGTTGTATTCTATCAGCTGCTTCTGCTCAGCCCTGTCTTCAATGTAATCATATCCTATATTAAGGTGATTTACGATTTCGAATATTTTATCTTCCAGACTGCCTGAATACTCCTTGATCAGAATCCGTCCGATTGTCAGCCTGAGATTTTTTTTCAGATCTTCCGAAAGAAGTTCATAACTTGCCTGCTGCACTTTGTCATGCTGAAACTTGTATTTAATCTCTCTTGCAGTAGTGACTGTCGGGCCTGAATCAGAAACCATCAGTTTTTTGTAATTGTCACCGACATTGACAACAAGCTCTTCCCGAATCGCTTCAAAGAAGAATCTGTCAGTCGCTTTCGGATCCTTTCCGGAGATCTTCGAAAGAACTCCCAGGTCGAGTTCGCTTCCGATGCAGGAGGCAAATTTCAGGATTTCCTGGGTTTCATTGGAGAGTTTGCGTATTCTGCCTATGAGAAGGTCTACAACGTTTTCCGATATGTTTGCCTTTCTGACTGTATCCAGATCCCAGATCCAGGAATTGCTGTCATAATGAAAAGATATCCCATTTTCTCTGTAAAGATGCTTCAGAAGTTCGTTTACAAAAAAAGGATTTCCTCCTGTTTTTGCGGTGACTATCTTTGCAAACTCAATTACCGATTCAGATTCTGTGCGGAATGTGTCGGAAAGCAGTTCCTGAATATGATCCTGAGAAAGCGATTTCAGAGTGATTTTTTCAGGTTTTATATTTTCTTTCTTCAGCTCATCGAGCATGATAATGAAAGGATGCGAATCATCTGTTTCATTGTCTCTGTAGGCAAAGATGAGAAATATGGACTTTACTGTAGGTTCAGTCAGAAGAATTTTTATGAATCCGAGAGAAGCACTGTCTGCCCACTGAAGATCATCCAGAAAAATGGCGATTGGTCTTTCCTTGCTTGCAAGTACTGATACAAATTTCTGAAATACCAGATTGAACCTGTTGGCCTCTTCGGCAGGCCCCAGCTCAGGCAGTTCCGGCTGCTGACCGATAATGAATTCCAGCTCAGGGATGACATCTGTGACGACTTTTCCATTTTTGCCGACAGCATTGAGTATTCGGATTTTCCATTTTGCTATCTCTTCCGGAGTGTCTGCCAGAATGATTTTCACCATACTCGAAAAAATCTGTATGATTGCACTGAAAGGCATATTCCTGTTGTACTGATCATACTTTCCTGTGAGAAAGTATCCTTTGTATTCAGTGATCGGTTTGTTTATTTCACGGATCAGACTGGATTTTCCTGCACCTGAGTAACCGCCTATCAGAAGTGCTTTTGTATGTCCGGTGTGAAGCACTGTCTTAAATTCATTCAGAAGACTTTCTATATCCCTGTCTCTTCCATACAGTTTCTGAGGGATGCGGAATTCATCTGAAATATCTTTTTCACCGAGAGCGAATGAAAACACAGCAGAATTTTTCTTCAGCTGATCGAGGCATTTCTCCAGATCATATTTGAGTCCAAAAGCAGTCTGATATCTGTCCTCTGCTGTTTTTTCCATCAGTTTCAGGATGATCTTGCTGACTTGCTCAGGAATATTCGGATTGATTTCTGCAGGAGCAGCGGGATTTTTTGCCAGATGATAATGAATCAGTTCAAGAGGATCCTCACTTTCAAAGGGAAGCTTTCCTGTGAAAAGTTCATAAAAGGTCACTCCCAGAGAATAAAAATCTGTTCTGTAGTCCAGAGCACGGTTCATTCTTCCTGTCTGCTCAGGAGAAATATACTGCAGACTTCCTTCCAGAATTCCCAGAGGGGAAGCAGAAGTCTCTTCCTTGGAGAGCCTGGTAGAAATACCGAAGTCTATAAATCTGCAGTCAGAGGTCTCTTCATTAAAAATGATATTGTCCGACTTGATGTCTTTATGGATGACTTTTTTCTTATGAATTTCTGAAAGGATATCTGCAAGTCTTATGCAGATTTTCAGATATATTTCCAGATTGAACGGCTTAATCTGAATATAATCCTTCAGTGATACTCCCCCGATATCCTCAAGAACCAATACGAATCCTTTCTGTTCTCTCTGGAATCTGAAAATTCTGGATATCGCATTTGAGTTCAGATAGTTGATGATTTCATATTCGTTCTTTATATTGATAATACTGTGACTCAGTTCGTCACTTACCGGAATATATTTGATGATTACAGGCTGACCGTCGGCTGTGGAGCGCCCTCTGTAGATTTCTACATCTGAGCCGATATGAATTTTTGTTTCTGCTTCGAATCCCTCTGTTGCGAACATCCCTAGACACCTTATGACCTGCAGACGAACTTACTGGAAACCTGAATGATATCATCGAGGAAGAGTCTTCTGAAAATCCTGCCTTCCGTAAATGATTTACAGATTATGCACTCCCAGCTCCAGTCTCATGCATAGCCATAAATAGAATTTTCACAGAGGGGAATTCTACAAGCAATTTTCATTTCAAATGAAAATATTATTAATCAGTGTTTAACGGATAGAGTATACGACTTTCTTTTCTCCAAGTCTTTCTCTGTTGATGCTGATTCTGTTCTGGTAGTAGAATGCTCTTTCGGGTTTGAAATGAGAAAGAAGATCATAAAGTTCTATTTCAAAAAAAAGCATTGCATCCGGAACATCACTGAGCTTCTTTTCTTCAATTGTGCTCAGGCTGACTGCGATATGTCTGGAGTTGATGACATCGGGGGATATCTGACCTGCAATTGTATAAAAATTGCTTTTGGTGATTGTACCGCCCACTGATGTGTTTTTTCCTCTTTCCTTTCCGATTCTGATAATCTGCGAAGTGACTCTCATTACCTCAGGATCATCAGGTGCCATATCCATGGATGCGGAAAGATCGGATCTTGCAGCTGTCACGTTCTGAAGATCTGCAAATGATTTTGAGTCTGCAATTTCAATGATATTTCTGTATCCGGTAATTGTTTCCAGATTCATAGACTTTCGAAGTTTTGTGTAATTTGGGGCAGAGTATAAGCTTTTCAGTGTATTTATGAAATTTCTGAGGGAATACTCAGATTCAATCATCGGTGCAGAAAGCCCATCGACTCCGATTGCCATACAGGCTCGAATGTCTGTTCTGGCTTCCGGACCGCCGATCTTCACCGTAACAGGAAGAATGTCCTTTCCTAACAGATGAAGGAGACGGAGTTCATCATGATCCATATCCTCTGTTTCAGTTCCGCCCTTCAGTCCGCAGAATCCGGCTTCTTCTACCATAGACTGCAGAGTTTTTCTCAGTCTGAACAGTGTGCTTTCTGTTTTCTCGTTCATTCAGGATTACTATCGGTGAGGCCTTCTTTTCCTCAAGTAAATAATCCTGCTGAATCCCTTCTGTATCAGTCGTCCAATTCCACAGAGCCGTCTTCCTGAATTCCGAACCACCCGCCTGTGTCACCGCCTGCCCAGCATTTTCCATCAGAACAGGAAGGAATTTTTTTGCAAAGGTCTTTGAAATGTTTCTTACTGCTGATGTCTGCCGTTTCATATCCTTTCGGCAGACAGATCCTTTTGGAATATTTGCCAGGAACACGGATCTGTCCCATCACGTAGATATCGTCGCCGACAGCATAGACTGAACCCTTTGATGATCTGGAATAACATGCAGCATAACATCCCGGCGATTCCGTGAATGTGTTTGCCGTAGGCAGAACAAGTTTTTTGCCCCCGAATTTTCCGATATTCACAATATTTCCGTCAGGCAGGAGCCATATAAAGAAAGGGTTCTTAAGTACCTTTTTTTGTGCCGCATCGTAGAATTCCTGTGCTCCACTTTCCGGAATATTGGTACCATAAAGAAATCCTGTCACGGACAGAATCAGAAAAATAAATGTGATTGACCTTTTCAAAACTGTTTTCCTTGCATAGACTGTGCTGATGTTTTTTGAATGAAATTATATTTTCAACCTGGTGCGTAAAGCGAAAAAAGTCAGGCTGGAACCTGGTTCTGAAATGGAAGCCGTGCCCGTTCAGATCCGTAACTGAACTGAAAATATCTGCATTTCCGATGCTTTGAGAATCATAATCAATAAGGCGGGATATAGCCGTGATGAGAAGTTTTTTGTCATGAATTGCCTCTGATACCGCCCGACGTTAAGCTATTCGCTTTACATAATAGGCACATTTTTTTTAATAGAACCAATACAAAAGGGCAATGCCCAATTCATTTCGGAGAAGTTAAATGAATCAATCCGTAAAAACAGGGGGGTATCTCTCCTCCTCGGTCGGGAAAAAACTCGTTCTTGCTGTGACCGGTCTTTTATTGTTCGGATTTGTAATAGGACACATGCTCGGTCATCTGCAGATGTTTGCCGGACCCGACAAATACAATTCCTATGCAAAAATGCTGAAAGATTTAGGGCCTGTGCTCTGGGTCATTCGTTTTGTTCTTGCCGTCATTTTCCTGGCTCATGTGGGAACTGCGATTCGCGTGACTATGGAAAACAGAAAGGCGCGTCCTGTGGGATATTATAAATACGGAACAAATGTGGCTTCATATGCCTCCCGCACAATGATTATGAGCGGGATGCTTGTGCTTGCATTTCTTGTGTACCATCTCCTGCATTTTACAGCAGGCGTTACGAATCCTGAGTATCATGATTTCAAGGACAGTCTGGGAAGAGCGGACGTATATAAAATGTTTGTCACCGCTTTTCTGAATCCTGCAGTTCTTGTTTCTTATATTGTCTCAGTATTTCTGCTCTGCTTTCACCTGAGTCACGGTCTGTCCAGTCTGTTTCAGACATTTGGAGCAAACTCTCCAAAGCTTGATCCGAAACTGAAAGGCGGCGCTCTGCTCATATCTGTACTGATTTTTATCGGATATGCATCTGTTCCTCTGGCCGTTGCTGCCGGTGTAATTAAATAAGGAGAAGAAATGATAAATTCTAAAATTCCTTCCGGTCCTCTGGAAAAAAAATGGGAAAAGCACAAGTTTGATATGAAGCTTGTGAATCCTGCCAATAAAAGAAAATACAGTGTAATTATCGTAGGCTCAGGTCTTGCCGGCGGTTCAGCGGCTGCGACACTTGCGGAGCTGGGATACAATGTATCCTGTTTCTGCTACCAGGATTCACCTAGACGTGCCCACAGTATTGCCGCCCAGGGCGGGATCAATGCAGCCAAGAACTATCAGAATGACGGAGACAGCGTGCACCGCCTTTTCTATGACACGATCAAGGGCGGCGACTTCCGTGCCAGAGAAGCCAATGTGCACAGACTGGCTGAAATTTCTGCAAATATCATCGATCAGTGTGTGGCACAGGGAGTTCCTTTTGCAAGAGAGTACGGAGGGCATCTTTCCAACAGATCCTTCGGAGGAGCTCAGGTTTCGAGAACTTTCTACGCAAAGGGACAGACAGGTCAGCAGCTGCTTCTGGGGGCTTATTCCGCACTTTCCAGGCAGATCGGACTTGGAACAGTCAAAATGTATCCGAGAACTGAGATGCTTGATGTAGTGCTCGTGGACGGTCATGCAAAAGGGATCGTTGTCAGGGATATGGTATCAGGAAAAATATCCTCATACGCCGCGGATGCAGTTGTGCTGGCTACGGGCGGATACGGAAACGTGTTCTTCCTTTCTACAAATGCAATGGGATGCAATGTCACTGCTACATTCCGTGCCTACAAGAAGGGAGCTCTTTTCGGCAATCCATGCTATACTCAGATCCATCCTACATGCATTCCTGTAGCCGGAGACTATCAGTCTAAACTTACACTGATGTCCGAATCTCTCCGTAACGACGGAAGAATCTGGGTTCCCAAGAAAAAAGGCGATACACGTTCTCCTTTCGACATTCCTGATTCAGAAAGAGATTATTATCTGGAAAGAAAATATCCTTCTTACGGAAACCTGGCACCTAGAGACATTTCTTCGAGAAGTGCGAAGGAAGCCTGTGATGACGGAAGAGGAGTCGGTCCTGGAGGACTCGGTGTATATCTGGATTTCTCCGATGCAATCAAAAGACTCGGTGAGGATGTGATTCGCGACAGATACGGGAACCTCTTTGATATGTATTCCAGCATTACAAATGAAAATCCGTACAAGACTCCTATGAGGATTTATCCAGCAGTGCATTACACAATGGGCGGACTCTGGGTGGATTACAACCTGATGAGCAATATTCCAGGTCTCCATGTGATCGGTGAGGCAAACTTTTCTGACCATGGTGCCAACAGACTCGGTGCATCTGCACTGATGCAGGGACTTGCTGACGGATATTTCGTGCTGCCTTACACAATCGGTGACTATTTTGCAAACAATACAGTCAAAAGACCTGATACTGATCATCCTGAATTCAAGAAGGCTGTGGCAGAAACTGAAGAGAAAGTGAAAAAACTCTTCTCTATCGACGGAAAACGCACTGTAGACTCCTTCCACAAGGAACTCGGAAAGATTATGTGGGACGAATGCGGAATGGCAAGAAACAAGGCCGGTCTCGAAAAAGCCATCAAGAAGATTCCCGAACTGCGTGAAGAATTCTGGAAGAATCTGAAGATTACAGGAAAGAATGAAGAACTGAATCAGTCGCTCGAAAAGGCAGGAAGAGTTGCCGATTTCCTGGAATTCGGAGAGCTGATGTGCATTGATGCTCTGAACAGGGAAGAGTCCTGCGGAGGACATTTCCGTACAGAATATCAGACTGAGGACGGTGAAGCTAAGCGTAATGATGATAAGTTCTGTTACGTTTCGGCTTGGGAGTACAAGGGAGTCGGGAAAAAACCCGTTGAACACAAGGAAGAACTTGTGTTTGAAAACATAAAACTCGCTCAGAGGAGTTACAAATAAAATGGCTGAAATCAATCTCAAACTGAAAGTATGGCGTCAGAAAAACGCTTCCGACAAAGGTAAATTTGTTGATTATATAGAAGAAGGAAAGGGGATCAGCACACATGCATCCTTTCTCGAGATGCTCGATATAGTGAATGAAAGACTTGAATCAAAGGGTGAAGAACCGATAGCCTTTGACCATGACTGCCGCGAAGGAATCTGCGGAACCTGTTCTCTGTTCATCAACGGATTTGCTCACGGATTCAGAAAAGGCACGACTGCATGTCAGCTCCATATGCACAATTTCAAGGATGGGGATGAACTCGTAATTGAGCCATGGAGAGCAAAAGCATTTCCTGTGCTCCGCGACCTGATTGTTGACAGAAGTGCATTTGACAGGATTATGCAGGCAGGAGGATTCATTTCCATCAATACCGGCGGTGCTCCTGATGCAAATGCTCTTCCTATTCC
>DAORDI010000235.1:0-9208 GCA_035345895.1 Leptospiraceae bacterium | reverse complement strand
CTTTCCCAGACGGACAACCTGAGCCGCCGTTCCAAAAATCAGCAGAGTATGAATCAGACTTCCGGCGCCGATAAGAAAGTTAATATTCATATAATTGAATATTCCGTAATTACAGGAGCCGGTAAGGATATTGCAGAAAAAAAGAGAGACTGCAAAACTCAGAACAGAAGGATGGATGATCAGAACAAAACAGAACAGCCAGATCCAGGTTTGCCGTTTCATTATCTTCCGATGGCTAAAAAAGTCCAGCTTTCAATGAAGTTAGGTTTTTCTCCTGTATTGTCAAAATCCGTATATTCATATCGAATGAATACTTTTGGATTTTTCAGAATGGACTTGGCCGTGATCAGAGGTATCCTTCTCAGATTCACAAATCTTTCCGACTCATCAGTAATCGCACAATGGTTTTCAGTGTCCAGCTTGATTTTGACTCTTACATCATACATATTTTCAAACTTGAGCCACTGTCCTTCCGGAACCGATTCCAGAACCTGTACAGTCGTTTCACAGGAATAAGAAAATGATGCTTCTGAACTGGACGGAAACAGAAAAAGAATGGATATCAGAGCAAACGCAGTCAAAAAAGTTCTCATCAAATAGTACTGTCGGCTGATTATAAGAAAATACAAAATGATTTTATGAAAAAAGAGTCGCTTTTTGAGCTTTAATTGCGCTGTCGGAATCTGATGCAAAAAAAAGATTCAGTTCTCTTTCAGAAATTCTTCAAAGCACGGAAGCAGATATTCTTCATATTCTTTTTGATTGGTGGGTCCGACTTCTGATCTGACCTGTCCGCACTTGTCTCCCCAGAAAGTCCCCCGCCCGCCGTCGCATCCATAGTCTATAAAATATGATCCTTTGAGATTCAATGTACGGTCCGTTTCCGGCCGAATGAAAAAGCTGCAGACCATATAAGAACCGGAGCTGAATTTTTTTTGACTGTAATATTTGATCGAATACTCAGTGTCGGAGTATTTTTTAAGGAACATTCTTTCGGAATGAATTTTCTGCCTTGCCTTCAGCCAGGTGTCCAGACTCTCACTGTCGATAAGCGTGACCGGCTTTGGATATGTTCTGTTTTCCGGAGGAAGCAGTGTCTCGCAGCCCGATAAGATACAAAAAATGATAATATATTTATTCAATCAGATCGTCTTCCTGTTTATTTAACCAATTTTCCAGTCTCTGACCGTCTTCTCTGATTTCTCAACAGTCAAACTGACTCTTGGCGGGTATGCAGATGCGGGCAGATGATTTACCTGTTCTCCTCTCCCGTCGATACAATGTGCATCAGAGGCATTCATCAAGCAAATAAAAAATACTTGTTAAATTGGACGAAGTTCCGTATTACTGACCAATAGGACAACGAGGAATGATTTCCAAATCTGAAACACCGGCTTTAGAATCTGAAAAACTCTCCAAGAGAGAGGAACTGAAAAAAGCAAATAAGCAGCAGATTCTGAATGCAGCCCTGAAGGTATTCGGTGAAAGCGGACTGGACGGAGCAAATGTCAGAGACATTATACGTGCGAGCGAACTTTCCCCGGGCACATTCTACAATTATTTTCAAAGCAAGGAAGAGGTTTTTGACTATCTTCTGGATGAAATCATTCAGGACATTCACAATAAATCGCGTACTATCTGGCTGAAGGCATGGCAGGGCGGGGACGCAATGAAATCGGCCTTTGAAGAGTTCTTCAACAGTTTTCAGGACAGACCCGATTATCTTCTCTTCTTTGCGAAAAATCAGCAGTATGTGAGAGCTCTCAGATACAATGGAAAAATCACGGGTATTCTGGATACCCTCGAAGCGGATATCGCACAGGCAATTAAGGAAGGAAAGATTCCTCCCTTTCCTGTAAAATTTATCACCATCCTTCTGTTCGGGACAGTATTTGAATTTTTGGCGGATCTGGTATTCTATCCGGATAAGGTTTCCATTCCCCAGATCTCAGAATACTTGGCCAGTTTTTTCAGAGGGGGGATTCTTTTCCTGAGTCTTCAGACTACCGCAAAAGACACAATGTCAAATATATTTTCAATTGCAAATTTTCCTGTGGAACTCGCTGCAAAACTGCTCCAGTCCTTTCCTATCAGGTAAAGAATCTTTGCAGATCTGCGGATTGCAGAAATTATCGAAACTTAAAGAAGGGAATGGTAACCCCCGATTTTATCAGCAGCTCCCTTCTCCAGACTTATTTCTCGCAGTAGATCTTGTAAGTGCTCGGTCTCCAGATTCCATGAAGCACTGAACCGACAAATATTTCCCAAAACTTGTAATACGTGATGATGAGTTTCGGAGGTCTGCTTCCGCAGACTGCTTTTACGTCGATTTCCCTGCTCTGGAATACTCCATAAAAGTAAAAGTGAATCCTGACTTCTGCATCGGGAGCTGATTCGTCAACCGTGGCAGGCATACCGCTGATATAAAACTTCTGCGAAGCACAGTTTAACATCAGAAGGAGAGGAATTAAAAAAAACAAAGCTCTAATACTTTTCATATTGTCACCCTCCAATTATCAGTTTTTTGCAGCACCCTTTGACGTCAATCACTATAGAACGTCGGTCTCTTCAAATTGAGAATGAAAATCATTATATTTTAAGTTTTTTAATTTATAAGTTAAATATATTATATATTAAACTGCTCAGATTTCCAATCTCACTTCGTTCGATTCGAAATCTGCATTCTGTCCGGATTTCCTTCTGTCAAACCTGATTCAGATCCAACAAAATGTCACCCTTAAATCTAATGGACAGGCTCGGCACATCGCTCGGTGACCGGCGGTGAAAATTGTATCGAGGTATGCTTTTACACAACCTCAATCCCCGCATTTACTCACATACAGTGTCAATTGGAATTGACTTTAAGCGGTATCTCAATGATCCTATTATGATGTAATTAGAAATCTGAGAACTAAGGTCGGGTATGCGTGCTGCTCCTCTTCAGGTGCGAGGACTCCAAATCCGTCAGAGTCTTCCAGCGTCGAAAGCTCAATTGCTTTTAGGGGCAGGCAAAAGGAGGCATATACTGGTTTTCAAAAATAATTGCGTTTTTTCATACTGGCAGGCTTAATTTTATTGAGTCGAGACAGAATAAATGCGCAAAAACTTTTGGGAATTAGCATAAGTCCGGCGTTAAGAAAGCTATATTGAAAATAAATATTTAATATAATGATAAATTGTCAGGGAGAAGGAGGGACTGCCTCCCTGAATGAGGAGGCAGTCTGAAAATTATTTTTTTCTTCTGAGACTGAAGTTTTCAGAGAGACTTAAGATCTTCTGAATGAAAACAGTCAGACCGTCAAACATAGGATCAGAACCGTCAGACTGGAGTATTTTCAGCTCCTTGATTTCAGGCATCTGTGCCGCAATTTCAGGAAGAGCTGCGATCATCTTTGAAGTCAAATGGTTTCCGTTCATCAGGTTTTCAGTTTCCATCATAAATCTTTCCAGACGGATTTTCTCTTCCTTGTAACGGAGCTGGATTTCATTTTCTTTTTTCCTCAGATTCAGCTCCATTTCTTTCTGCACCTCCTGTACCCTCAGTTCCGCACGGACCCTGAGCTGCTCAATTTCATACTCAAAATTCTTTCTGATTTGATCCATACTGAATTCTTTTTCTGCAGTGAGCTTCTCTCTGTCGAGTTTCTGAAGGTAAACTTCATGCTCCGACTTCAGCTGTTTTTCCTGCTCTTTCATTTCAAAGAGCTTCTGTTCCGATTCCTGAGCAAGCCTCCTCTTTTCGGCTTCCAGCTGAATCTTTGTTTCTTCCGCAATCTGAGCATCCCTTCGTTTCATTTCCTCAAGAGACTGACGAAGAAGTATTTCCTTTTCCTTGGTTGCGATCCTGTCGTCCGTTTCTTTCTTGCGCATAATCGTTTCTTCTTCCAGACTCTGCTTAGTCTGCTTGCTTTTCTGCTCTTCTTCGAAACGTTTCAATTCTTCCTTGAGTTTGAGATCAATGACTTCAGTGAGTTTCTGCTGCTTTTTCTGTTCAATTTCAAGATTTGTATCCGCTTCCCGATTCTCCTTCAGCTTTCTTGTTTCAAGTTCTTTCGTATGAATCTCATTTTCCATCTCGAGCTGACTGATCCTGGCCTTCTTTTTCTGTTCATTTCGGAAAGGACTCTGGAGATCATTCCAGAGACTGGAGGAACTGACGACAGCCTCGCGGATCTGAACCGTAATGATCTTGATACCCAGACCTTCCTGGCCTTCTGCGACATCGCGAAGTCTGGAAGTAAGCTCCGATATGACAGGAGCCTTGTCTGTGAGAACTTCCTCCACACTCATCGTAGCAACCTTGTCCTTGATCGCGGCCTCAGCCTGCTCACGAAGCTGAGCATTCACTATGCCAAGAGGATCCTTCGTGTTTGTAAAATCCAGTTTCTTGTATGCGATGGAGAAATCGGCGATCTGCCACTGAACATAGGCCAGAACATTGACCCCCTGTTTTTCCTTGCTGATGCAGTTTGCGACGACACCGATGGTCTGCATGGCAGCAGGAATGACAATATAGGCATCCTTCTGGGAATTGTAACGGAAGGAAACGCCCAGACCCAGAGTCACAGGTTCTTTTCTGTTCAGCCTGGTGTGCACAACATAGACGTTGGGGGGAACGATCACTTTTTTCCAGAACCAGTTTCCTGTGATTCTGATCTGAATAGGATCTTTTTCAAGCTGCATTTCTTCTGATGATTTCAGTGACATATCTGGGATATAATTTCTTGATTTTCTGGACATAGAGTCGCCTTTCTGTTCTGGACTGTTATAGGGAGTTGAGATCTGTTCTGAGATATCAGTGATCACCTGTCTCACTGCCTCATTCTGAATACTGTCCTGCAATGCGGGGGAACCGGCAGGAGCGGGGTCATAAAAATTCTGACTTTCTTCCGCTTCGTCAAAATCATCCTCCATTGCAGTCTGAGCCAAAAAAATCTCCTTGGCCGCTTTTCTTTTTTCCATAAAAATTCATTCCTATCGTCAAATTTTCATTCACCAAAGTTTATTCATCATCAGTTAACTGTCAAATTGAAAAGGTGTCTTCTGATATTTTTTGGGGGATTCGGCGTGACTGTCCTCTGTCTGTAGGAACTCCTATGCACGCCGACCGGGCTCTCGGCTTTCGTCCATTTTTTGCATACGCAAAAAAACGGACGCGCCTCCATCCCTATCCCGCTCCGCCTGACTGTAGGAACTCCTTCAGGTCAGACTATGTCTCGTAGGAGGGATGACTATAATAATGAAAATAAAACCAAAGCAGATAAAAAATATTCTGAAATAATTCATCGGCAGAGATTTCCAAATCGGTCTGGAGGAAGCATTTCCTGTTATCAGCCGAATTAAATGTGTAACAACACCTTGATTCCCGCCTGCTCCCGCATTTCTCGAAGGAGTTCCTACAGCCAGATCAGGATATCTATCCCTGTTTATATCCTTATTTTTTCCTTCAAAACAGAAATAGAAACAATTGAGGAATAGTCTCACTGTTGACGGCTCTGACGCTGAGAGAATGTCGGCTGTCCTCTTTCCAGGCCGAAGTATACTTATACTCATTTTCAAAAGTCATTGCGCATTCATTCCTTATCGACTCAATAGCATTAAGGTAGCCAGTAAGAAAAGACGCAATTATTTATGAATATCAGTATGTAGGGAAAGCCATTTTCCAGAAGGCAGTCCGACTGCCGTTGAATAAGTGCCATTATCAAAGCTTACTTCTATAGAGGTAACAGTTCCTGAATCTGTGCCAATCAGAAATCCAGTCTGAAAAATTGAATTGTTTATCAGATTGGCAATAACTGGAGGGCTGACCGTAAAAGTTGATGTCTGACTGCATGTGATTGAAGAAGAAAGACGAAATATAGCGTATGCATTTGTCCATTCAAGAAAACTTTTCTTAATGCTGGTATTGCAGTTCAAGATAAGCAGAATCAGCAGTGTCCGTAAGCACATGTACCGAAATTTACAGTTCCGTTTAAATCAGTCAACTTTTTTTACTAAATTTCTTGAATCAGGAGCAGGAATTCTTCTTGCTTTCTCTTCTGTGAAATACCTCTTTGAAGAAAAATTCACTCTATGATGAAATAATTAAAAAAAATCTGCTCAATTGAATAAAAAATATACAGGTAAGTAATATGGAAGATATCGATATACAACTTTACCAAGAAGAAATACAAAAGAATATTTCACATTCCGGAAGCGGAGTTTCCACTGTTCTCATTCCTGAAGATCTGATGCTCCGCTATGAAACTCAGGAGCAGAAGTTTGGAGGAAAGACTCAATATTTCTCTCATCTGATTTCCAAGTATCGAATGATGCTCAGGTCGTTTGCTCACGATGAATCCAGTATGACTACTGAGTATCAGAAAAGCAGTCACAAATTGAAGAAGGTCAATTTCCGTCCTATAGCGGAGGACTGGGCTGAGCTTGGTGCTTTTTCTATCGCATCCGGTAAAAGCAGGTGTCTGCTGTTTGTTCTCCTTCTTCTCATGGATCTGAACGGCTGGGGTGATCTCCTCAGCCTTTCCGGCTTTCCCTATGATTACCCCAACACCCCGAACATACAGTGGGAACTCCTAGGGATCTTCGGGGTGGAGAGGGCAGTCAGTAAATTTATCAGAGGGCTGATGTCGAGGCTGATACGGATGGAAAATAATTAAAAAAAATGATACATTCCTAAAGCGGAAACGCCTGCCGCCGGATCGGTTCCACCGTCATTTTTGAAACAAATTCTATTCTAAAAATTGCTTGCTGAAATTGCAGTGGAATAATATTGACTTGGAGCATGGGTTTTATCGTTCGGGGATCGGTTCTGTTTTTAATTTTTTGGATGTTCTTTCTGTTTTCTTCCTGCAGCAGAAAGTCTGCCGTTCCTTCTGCTGTACAAGGTTTGATGAATCTGGAAAAATGGGACTTTGTTCAGTTCGGAAATCTTGAACTGAACGGTCAGTGGGAGTTTTATTATCAGCAGTTTTTATCTTCGGAGGATATTGCTGAGGGCAGGGGGCATTTGACCGGGTATATCAATTTTCCGGGAACTTGGAGAAATTTTCAAGCGGGCGATTCAAAAATTTCCGGCCACGGTTATGGAACTTTCCGTCTCAGAATCCGCCTTCCAAATCACCCTCATATATCAATGAAGACGGCGACTGTAGGAACTTCCTATAAAATGTTTCTGAACGGGAAAGAAGTTTTAGGAGGGGGGCAGATCGGTCAGACGGAAGAGAAAACTGTTCCGGGTTTTCACTTTACAGTGCTGCCTGTCTATCCGGACAGCAGATCCGAGGCGGAGATCATACTGCAGATAGCAAATTTTTCCGATCCGAACGGCGGCCTCTGGGAAAGCATGACTGTCGGAGACACAGCGTCCGTGCTCATTTCCAGGAAATTTCAGTTCATGATGGATATATTTCTTTTCAGCACGCTCATGGTAATGGGGATATATCATATCACACTTTTTCTGCTGAGAAGAAAGGATCTTTCTCCGCTTTACTTCGGAATCTTCTGCATGATGATCGGGCTCAGAACTCTTCTTACTTCAGAACGGATACTTCATAATGATGTTGCAATATTCAGCTGGGATTTCCTTTTCTCTGCGGAATACCTGACTTATTATGTGAGTGTTCCTCTTTTTTCAGGGTTTATATACAGTTTATACAAAGAGGAATTTTCCTTAAGAATTGCTCAGGTCATTTTCGGTGTCAGTACTGTATTCATTCTGCTTGTCATTTTCACGAAAGTAAAATTATTTACTGAAATAAATGTTATTTTTCAGATATTTACTCTGCTTACAGTAGTGTATATGTTTTTTGCACTTCTCAAGGCACTTTTCAGAAAGAGGGAAGACATCATATTCTTTTTCCTGGGGATGCTGTTCATTGTGTTTTCCGTTGTGCACGATATACTGGTTGCATCTCATATTCTTCATACGGTTTATATTTTCGGTTATGGACTTGCCGCCTTCATTCTGTTTCAGTCAACAATCATTGCCTCCCGTTTTTCAAGAGCATTCCTGAAGTCTGAGGAACTTACTGAAAGTCTCATCATTACAAATTATTCCATTGCCAGATTTGTTCCTTCTGAGTTCCTGCGCCTTCTGAACAGGAACAATATTGTCGATGTCAGGCTTGGAGATCATCTGAAGCAGGAGATGACTGTATTCTTTTCAGACATACGCGGGTTTACGAGCCTTGCCGAAAAGCTGAATTCAGAGGATGTGTTCAAGTTTTTGAATACATATTTCAGTCAGACAATTTCCATCATCAGCAGAAATCACGGGTTTGTGGATAAGATCATCGGTGACGGAATCATGGCGATTTTTCCAAGTTCACCAAACGATGCAGTTCAGGCTTCTATGGAGATCATGGAGGCAATTTCAGAATGGAACAGGCTTCGTAAAAAGGAGGGACTTCTGCCTGTTACTGCGGGAATTGGAATTCATACCGGGACAGTCAGTATGGGAACTGTAGGCACTGAAGACCGGCTGGATACAACTGTCATCGGTGATACAGTCAACATAGCCTCCCGACTGGAAAATCTGAACAAGGACTACAGAACCAAAGTGATTCTTTCAGAGACGGTCTATTCCGGTCTGGATGAAAAATGGATGAAATACATCAGAGAATTGGACAATACACAGATTCGCGGAAGGGAAAAAAATCTCACAATTTTCGAGTGTTTTGCAGGAGCAGATACAGACACTGTTTCCAAAATAATGAAAGCAGGTTCCTTATATAAAGAAGCACTGCTATGCTTTAAGCAGAAAAATTTTACAGAAGCAAAAAGACTGTTCAGTAAGTGCAGAGATATTCATCCGGAAGATTCTGTCGTTCAGCAGTATATTCAAAGGTGTTCCGTCTGACAGGCGTGCAAAGGCTTGAGCATCAGATAAAATGCACTTTTCAGCCATTATCAGTCTGTATACTGAAAGTTAAGTTACACAGAAAACTCATTTTATAATTTACAGCATTGTTCAGAATCTCTTTCCTGTATATATGAGATTCGGAAGGAACACCATTTTGCAGACTGAGGAGCAGCAATGACTTCAATTGCATCAGACGCGGAAAAACTGTATTCAGAATATATTAAACTGTCTGATGCAGAACAAGTCATCATGGAATTATATTCCATTCAATACTTTTTTATATACAGCAGTCAGGCCCTGCAGATTCTGCAGAAGCTCAAAATACATAAGACTCTGGACAAATATTCA
>DAORDI010000234.1:0-9239 GCA_035345895.1 Leptospiraceae bacterium | reverse complement strand
GTAGAGCCTGATCCCAGACCTGGATTTATTCTGATGGAAACTGAGGAATCCGGGAAAAGCGATCCATAAATTTCGAGCTGCTGCAGTGAGCAGGCATTGTATTCCGTTCCTCTCTGCACAATCTTTTTCAGTCTTTCTTTTTCAGGAATTTCCTGGGAAGTGAGAAGAATTTCATTCGGAGCAAATCCAGCAAGTATTGCTCTTTCCACTTCATATTCAGAGCTGGCATCAATATGGATGCCGTTCTTTTTCATTATTCTCAGGATGGAGGAATTCGGATTTGCCTTCATTGCATATCTGGCTGTCAGTCCGTATTCAGCAGGAAAAGAAAGTGCATCCTTGCATCTTTTTTCTATTTCTTCTTCTGAATAAACGTAGATCGGAGTGCCGAATTCAGAAGCTGCTTTCCTTACTTCTTCCGGCTTTAAAAAACGTAGAAACTCTATAGACATAATCAAAAGTTTTTCCTTGCCTATTTTTTTGAAAGGCAAATTTTCGACGTAGGATGGCAGGAAAAATTACTCATCTGGAAATACTGGCGCAGACGGTCAAACATCTGGATCACGGAAATCCTGTGCAGAAAAAAATTGCATCCCTTCTGTCTCACCCTGTCTATTCCAAATATGCCAATCTGGGCTCGGTTGCACCGGACATTTTTTATTATTATCATATATTTTCCCCGATCAGATCCGGAAAAGCACAGGTCTGGGGAGATCTTCATCATCATAAGAATACTGCCGAACTCATTCTCAATTTTTTGGAGCTTGTTCTGGAAACTGAGGAGGAAGAGTTTCAGAACAGACTGAAGGCATTTACATTCGGTTATATCTGCCACTGTGCTGCAGACATTGTCACTCATCCTTATATATTTTATATTTCCGGAGACTACTACAGCAAAGACCCTAAGATTGCCTATGCAGCACAGCAGAACCATATGAGAGTGGAGTTTGCACTGGACTCTTTTCTTCTGAAGTTCAGATGGGGGATGAGTCCGAAGGTCTACGATTTCAATCAGCATATAGAAATCCGTAAAAAGAACGTTCTTGGAAAAAACAAGATGGATTCCGTTCTCTGGGCTTTCTGGCTTTCTGCACTGGAAATGACTTTTGAATCCGAATTTGGAAGACATTACATCGGTTCCAGGAAAAAGATTATTCCAGGCGATATTCTCAATGACTCCTATCTGGGATACCTGCAGTTTCATCAGATTCTGGATTCCAGAAGCGGGTTTGTCAGAGGATTTCTGAAAGCGGTGGATTTTCTGACCCTGAACAAGCTCCAGTCCTCCGTTCTGATGCTTCCGACTGCCGAATCAGTGGATGAAAGGATAATGAACGAGGCTAGACGTCCCTGGTACTATCCAGTAGACAATTCGATTGTAAAAAGAGACAGTTTTATAGACTTGGTAAATCAGGCTTCAGATTTTACCTTGAATGCAGTAATGATGGCGTCTGAATTCCTTTCCGGAAACATCAGGAAGGAAGCATTCTTAAAGTCGTACGGCGGATACAATCTGGATACAGGAGTCCGCAACGCGCGCATTGAAGACATGAAGGAATTTTCTCCTCTGGTATAATTATGCTTTTAAAACCTTTTATTCTATTTATCAGATCTGCCGACTGGATCGTGAGAAAAACTCTTCCTGTCAGACTTTTTCTTCTGGCATCCGTTTTTTTCTTTTTTACCGGCTTAGTCATAGTGGCAGATTACAGAGATCTGTCTCTGATCAGAACTGCAGATTCCTACCAGATCCCTTCCGTTCTTTATGGACAGAATGCAAAGGGAGAATTTGAGCCCATTGCGGAATACTACAAGTTTTCCAAGCAGGTGCAGAGACTTTCCGATCTTTCTGCAGAAGGAAACGTGGGCGGGAAAAAAGTCATCCGCAGTTTTCTGTCAGCAGAGGACAATGAGTTCTATTCGCATTTCGGACTGGACTTCAGAGGAATTGCAAGAGCGATGATGGTGAACATTGCAGCCGGGAAAGTGAAAGAGGGTGCATCTACAATTACTCAGCAGGTAGCCCGTCTGAAGTTTTTGTCCGTGAGCAGAACATTTCTCCGAAAGGCAAGAGAGGCCTGGCTTGCACTTCTTATGGAAAGATTTTATCCAAAGGATAAGATTCTCGAAATGTACCTGAATGAAATTCCTCTGGGTCATGGAACATTCGGAGTGGGGGCGGCGAGCAAGTTCTATTTCAGGAAGGATATTTCTGCGCTGGAATGGGGAGAGGCTGCGATGCTTGCAAGTCTCACCACAAGACCGAGAGAATTCAGTCCTCTGGTAAATCCGAATCTTTCTTCGAGCAAAGTTCGGGTGAACTTCATGAAACTTGTGGAAAACGGGATTCTCACTGTTCAGGATGCCGAGAAAGAATATGATAAATTCTCTGAGTATTACAGTACTCTGAACAGATCCCCGAATGATTCTGCCTATTCAGACAGACTGAACAGATTCCCTTATTTTACTGAATGGACAAGACGCCAGCTTCTGAAAAAATTCAATGAGAATCAGATCTACAGCGGCGGTCTGAAAATTTATTCGACTCTCGTCATACAGCATCAGGAAGCGGCAGAATCAGTCCTGTACGAGGGACTGGCAAATCAGACTAAGATATCAAATCAGAGAGCCTTCAAGGAGATTGATCTTTTTGACGAGGTTTACGGAAGCACATATGAAATGCTTCTGAACATCCATGATTTGAGTGATTTCCGATTCAAGATTACAAAGGAAGAAAGAACATTCATCAGTGCATATCAGGAAGAATACAGGGACATATACAATGTACTGAATCTTCTGGGAGGGTCTGAGGAAGTGGCGGAGGTGTTTGAGGAGAACTATATCCGTCAGGGCACAAGGGACCATCTTCTTCCCGTGGAAGGAAGCATCATCAGTATGAGACCGGACACAGGGTATGTCACTGCAGTTGTAGGCGGTTCAGGTTTCCGAAGCGACAATCAGCAGATCCGTTCCTTTCAGTCATTCCGTCAGCCAGGCTCCTCCTTCAAACCTCTTGTATATGCAGTGACTCTGGACTATTTCGGAAAGAATCCAACCAAGGGAAAAAACATTACTGCAGCCACACAGTTTCTGGATTCACCTCTGAACTTCCTTCTTGATGACGGAGAGGAATGGAATCCGGAAAACTACGGTCAGGAATACTCCGGTTTTGTCAGACTCAGAACTGCTCTCGAGACATCCAGAAATTCGGTTGCAGTGCGGGTTGTGGACGAAGTAGGACTGGGGCATATCATTGACCCTCTGACTGAACTTCTGCAGCCCTCAGGAAGAACTATCCCTAAAAACTATTCTGTCGCACTCGGAACATTTGAGGTCACTCCTTTTGAACTCACTAAAGCATATGCAGTTTTTGCGAATGCAGGAAAGGAAGTATTTCCTTCTTCGATTCTCTATGTTACAGATCAGTCCGATAATATCCTCAGCGACTACAGGGAGGATCTGAAGAAAAAGACTCCTAAGCAGATATTGAGTCCGGAAGCAAGTTATGTAATCACTTCGATGATGGAAGATGTCATTAAAAAAGGTACCGGGAAGGCAGTCAAAAATTACGGACTGAAATCTCAGGTGGCAGGCAAGACGGGAACAACGAACAATTTCAGGGATGCCTGGTTTGTAGGATTCACTCCTGATCTGGTTGCCTCTGTATGGATCGGTTATGATTTGGGAACACTGACCCTTGGAAAGGGAATGGCTGGGGGAGTCATTGCAACTCCTATCTGGGGAAAGTTTGTTTCTACCGCTCTGAAGAATGAAAAGGTCAGATCCAAATTTGATTTTGGAAGCAATCTCAAAATAGAAAGACAGAAGGTATGTGCTCTCTCTGGAAAACTGCCTGGATCATCCTGCAGAAAAACGTTTGAAGAAGTATTCATCAAGGATACTGTGCCTGATGAGGTCTGTAATGATCATGGAGGGCTGTTCGGGCCTCCCGATGTGCTTGAACCGCCTGATCTGGGCGAACCTGAGAACAAAAAGAAGAAAAAGAAAAAATCCAAGAACAAAAATATGTTTCAGGGAGACGAAAAGATAGATTGAATACCGCGAGAAAACTGAACAGCCTGCCTTACGGGAAGGAAATTGTCAGAACTGACCGTTTCCTTCTGATCTATCTTGGCTCAGGCAACTGGCACTACAGTTTTGTCAGAAAATCAGGAATGATGTACGGTCATTTTCGCACAAAGTCATTTCTTATAAAGGCTTCACTGGTTCTTCTTCTATTTCTTTCTTTTCCCATCTATATATTTTCACGAAATTATAATGATTTTCTTCCTGTCCTTCCTTCAGCTGAGGAAGACCCCAATCTGAAAAGAATCACTCCCGAGGAAACAATGGAGGTTCTGGATCTGAAGGCCAAGGCAGGTGATGAAAAATTTCTTTCAGACACAGAGGAGCAGAAGAAAAGAATTCTCAGTTCCGGTTCAGAGAGACAGAAATTCAAACTCTACAGAGCAAATGCAGGAGAGACTGTCAGAGAAATTTCGGAAAGATACAAGGTGGATCCGAAGATTGTAGGAATCCATTCCGATCTTGAACTGGACAAGGAACTGAAAGAGGGCCAGCATGTGATGATTCCTGAGAAGCCCGGAATATTTTACACATTCAAGGCAGGGGATACTCTCGCCAAGATAGCTTCTTTGTACAGGGTTCCCATAGAGGATATAGTAAGAGAAAATGAACTTCAGAATCCTGATTTTTTCAGTGTGGATGAAAGAATCTTTCTTCCAAATGCATATCTTCCTGATCCGCCTCCGGTCTGGTACCGCCCGGTCAAGTCCACTGTGATCACTTCAGGATACGGATGGAGAACTTACCCAAGAACTGCATTTCATGAGGCCTGGGACATTCAGGCGAATTATGAACCTGTATATGCAGTCAAAAGCGGAAAGGTGATTTACAGCGGCTGGATGGGGGGGTATGGAAATGCAGTGATTCTTGAGCACACGAAGGAGCTGAAGTCCCTCTATGCGCACAATTCCAGGATCATCGTGAAAGAGGGAGAATACATTCAGGGCGGAAAACAGATTTCAGTATCCGGATGCACAGGATACTGTTTCGGAGCCCACCTGCACCTGGAAATCATAAAGAACGGGGTTTCCGTGAATCCCAAGGACTACATAAAAGGATATTACCCGAGGTAAATATGAACATCACAAAAATAATGGTATTGGCATATTCTGTATTTTTTCTGCAGAACTGTTTTACTACGGCACCGGTCAAGGAAACTACACTCGGTGAAAAGCTGAATGAGAGGATTTCCAATCCTTCCGATACAACTCAGACACTGAAAGTGTACTTTGAAACAAACAGAAAAATTCTCAGTCCGAATCCTTCCTGTTCCAATGAACATTATGGTGTTCAGATAGATGGTACTGAACGTTACGGTGCCTGCGCTGTCAGTGTCCCTGCAGAGCATGAAATAGGAAATCTTTTTCTTGAACCGTCCAAGGGAAAGGAAGTATCCTTCATCCTGGAAAGCCATTCCAATATGGATAAGGATGTTTTTTTCAATTCCATAAAGGCGGAAACTTTTCCGGAAGTTCTTGTATTTGTACACGGGTTCAATGTAAAATTTGAGGAAGCAGTGCTTCGGGCAGCCCAGATCAAATACGATCTGAAGTTTGCAGGACCTGTTGTTCTTTTTACCTGGCCGGCAGGGTCTGAAGACGGCTTTCTGAGCAAGATCCGTATAGACGATACATACAAGAATAATTTTGCAAATGCGATGGGTTCTGGAGAACACTTTAAGGAATTTCTTTCAAGAATTTCCAATCTGGGCAAGGTGGCTCATGTGATTGTGCATTCCATGGGACACCAAGTTGTGCTCCGGGGGATAGACAAGGTATATTCTCAGAAGAAGGAAAGATTCATCAAGGAGCTTGTTCTGAATGCACCTGATTTTGAATCTGTGGAATTTGCAAATATTGCACCTAATCTGAAGGCAAGTGCGGAAAGGATTACTGTGTACTGTTCTCCAGGAGACAATGCCCTTGTTGCATCAAGCAAAGTGAACAGCAATAAGAGAGTGGGCTCCTGCGAGAAGATTCCAGGAGTGGATATGATCAATGTGAATCAGGTGGATGCGCCTGTGTTCGGACTCGGTCACGGATATTATTCTTCCAGACCTGTTCTCACCGATCTTTTCCAGACAATTCTAGGGATAGAGGCCAGAAGAAGACTGTTCATCCGAAAATCAGGGCCGTACAATTCAGAGGATTACGTTTTACGAAAGTAGTTGAGCGGAGTTGTAAAAATTCATGATCATATGATTAAACTGTAATTAATTCGGTTGACAGGATATGAGTACAGCGTTTAATGAATGACTGCAGACAGACTGAATCAGAAGACAATTTTTTCCGGGAAGGCGAAATACTTCCCTGAATATTCTGTCCGCGCAAAGGCAGGGATTATGCAAGTCTTATCGGTTATTTTGCTTATGTTTTTTCTGGGATGCGAAACTGATCCTTTCCGGGATCAGAAGCGCAGGAGCTCAAAGTACAAGATCGCTGCCCTGATCGGACATTATACTGAGACAAAATCTGTTGTGCAGGTGGATGAGCAGACTTATAATGCCTACAAAATAGGCGATTCCTACTCCAAAGGAACTGTAGTAAATAAATACATCGACAGCAGGTTTTTTTTCTTTGTCATTTCCAAAATTGCCCGTGATGCATCTCAATGAAAAAAAACAGTTCAAAAATTTTCGGAATCTTCGGCATTATTTTTTATATATTCCTTTCAATGGAAAGAATAAAAAAAGGAAATGTTTTTGATCCTCTCTGGGCCTGTCATCTGGGATGTCTTTTTTCAGGGCTTGGAGTTCTTTTTTCTGTTCAGCTTCTTTTTTCTGTCGGTTTTCTCTGGCTCATTATGGGGAATATATACTGGATATTGTTTCTTCTGGGAGGAGGCGAGTTTCTGTTCAGTTCCTTTCTCACTCATATCGGCGGCATACTGACTGCTTACTGCGGAATCAGGGGAACCGGAATTTTCAGAAATTCATGGATTATTTCTCTGGGGCTGATTATAACTCTTCAGATCCTGTCTCATTTTGTCAGCCCTCCTGCAGAAAATCTGAACCTCTCATGGTCTGTTCCTAAAGGATATGAAAAAATATTTTCCAGTTATTTTTATTATGAAATATCTCTTCTTCTCCAGTTTGGAGCAGTTTTTTATTCATCGGAAAGATTATTCACTTACCTTGAGCAAAAAAAAAACAATGCCTAGAATCTGTATTTTTTTACTGATTCATCGCAAACTTTTAAACTGCTGGATTTTCCAAATGCTTTATGAAAAATAGAGCGTCTAGACAGCATTTTGTATTTGCGTAAGGTGAATATTTTAGAAATCCGATTTTCCGTCAGACTTGCAATGAGGAAGCGAAAAAGCGGCATTCAAACCTCTGACAGGTCCGCTGTTCAGTGGACTTTGGGAATTTCAGCCTGCCTTATTCACGGATTCAGCATATTCCATATGTTTTAATACATACTTCAATTCAGCGTAGGAGACATTTTCTCCCAGTTCCGCCTTTGCCGGGCCCAGTGCCTTCAAAGAAGTTCTCCGGAAATAGTCTGCAATGAATTTTATTTTATCCTGATCCATAAGTGCTGTTATTTCCAGATCACCTGTTTCAATGGAGAATGCAAGATGGCTTTCCACTGTGGCCACTGTCAGATTTCTTTTTTCCGCAATTTCTGAAGGCGATTTTCCTGATTTGAACATTTCCAGTGTAATGCCCTTTGTGTTTTTTTCAGACATTTCCCTGTTTTCGGATATTTCTGCATTTCTGATTTCCTCAGCAGATCCTCCCGTACTGCAGAAAAGGCCGATGATCTGAATGATTTCCTCTCCGAATTCCTTGACCTTTTTGTCTCCAATCCCGTGAATCTTTTTCAGTTCAGGAATTGTGAGAGGAAGATTCTTTGCCAATGATATTAATACGTTCTGCTGCAGTATCATAAACGGCTGTGTATTCTTTTTCTCTGCCTTTTTATTTCTCCAGTTCTTCAGTATTTCAAAAAGATCCTTTGCCTTCTCTGTACTGACGGATTCAATGCCTGACGGTTTCTTTTTTTTCAGATTTTCATTTTCTGTCCGCAGATCCAGGGAAGCCTTGGCTCTTGTTTCCATATATTTAAATGCACTGAATCCGTCGACTGAAAGGCGGATGCAGGAAAGTTTTAGCACTGCTTCATTTTTCAGTTTCTGAAGTGCTTCTGTCAGGACTTTTCTGACCGACTGACTGTCTGTTTCTATATCGGCATTTTTAAGAACAGGCAGTAATGCTGTTTCAAGTTTTTCCTTGAAATACAGACTTGCTTTTTGGGTTTTTTCCTGTAAAATTTCATTATTTTCTATCTCATTATCCTGTCTGATGTATTTTTGGAGCTGAAGCTTAAATTTGTCTCCAGTTTCGAGAATTTCAGTTTTGAAAACAGGATTCAGCAGAAAAAACGGCTCACTCAGGCTTTCGAGTATGCTGCCCTGGTTTTCGCTGAGCAGTCGGATGAAATATCCAAGCTGCCTGCCCATTTTCGAAAAATCAAACAGTTCCATAATCAGCTTTCGTTCGGACTGTTTTTTTGCTTCCGCAAACTGTCTTTCATCCGGACCTGTGCTCAGTCTTTCCCTGCTGTATTCCAGTATTCCCGGATCGCACATAATGCTTCTGGCAGCGATGGGTGAACTCAGTACGAGACCTTCCAGTGACTTGCATCTGCTCAGAGCCACATATATCTGTCCGTGAGTGAATGCCCGGTCTGCTTCAATGACTGCCTTTTCGAATGTAAGCCCCTGACTTTTATGAATCGTGATTGCCCATGCAAGCTTCAGAGGATACTGAGAGAAAGTTCCGACCTTTGTTTCTTCAATTTCCTTTGTTTCTTCATTTATCCGGTACTTTATATTTTCCCAGACAGCTTTCTCCACTGTCACAGTTTGTTCTTCTCCCGGACTTAATACCTCGATGCTGCCTGGGTTTATTTTCTGTATGATTCCTATCTTGCCGTTATAAAAAAGCTTTTCCCGGGAACTGTCATTTTTCACAAACATTACCTGAGAGCCTTCCTTCAGTACAAGCCTGAAATCGGCAGGGTAGGAGTATTCCGGAAATTCCCCTTCTACAGAAGCTTCAAAGCTGAATTCTTTTTCCGGCAGGTTTTCCAGTCTGAAACTGTTGATTTCATTTGCCTTGGAATTGTGAGTTGTAAGGGTAATATATC
>DAORDI010000233.1:0-9354 GCA_035345895.1 Leptospiraceae bacterium | reverse complement strand
CCTTAAAACCGCCGGTAGGCTTATGCCAAAAACGCCCCACCTGCGTAAGGTGAGTAAATAAGATCAATGACGTATTGGTTAAAAGTCAATTCCAGTCGACACTGAATGTCGCCTGGCAGCCAGGCAAAAAGCAGGAATTTTAACGGCTGTATGTTTGCGAAACCAACGCAAGCCGGGAAGATACTGAAACATTAAGGTTCTTAATTCAGAAGAAACGGTTGGCGAGCGGTGCAGGAGTATACCGAACCATGATTTTCACCGCCCACCTCGACTTGTTGTAAGTTGATCGAATCCATACGAAAAACCCTGAAAATATTGGGTTTGCATGCTTCGATATGACCCTTCTACACAGCTCAAGGGCATCGCTCAGCACAAGTCGAGGTATCATTCCATATAACAGATATGAAAGCTAATTGTACAGCATTGAGATCTCGGGGATCGAAAAGAAAGTCAAGATCATTGCTTAGCTCACCTTCACACATGAGCTAAGATGCAGAGTCAGCCGAATATGGCCGCCTGAATGAAAAAGTTTCGAAGATCAGTCTCCGATAGAATAAGCTTTTTTACCGTTTACTTTTTTATAATACATATCCGACTGCTTGACATCCGCAGAGGACGGTCTTCCGTGGAGAAAAACACATTCACCGGGACGGAAATGTTTCCAGTATTTGTTGGGTCCTTTTGGAGGAATATCGAGCTGCCCTCTCTTTACTATGAAGAACGCATGACATTCGTCATCAGCATCACAGACCTGCTTGCATTCTTCCTTTGTGCCGGTCATTGTTCCTAAAAAGCCCGACCAGTCCGCTCCGCCTGAATGAGTTGTTTTTTTACGAACCTCCCAAGTGATTTTTTTATCTGTGGCATCCTTATGCGGAACCGGATCAGAATCATCACTGTCATCATCGCCTTTTTTCGTTTTTTTGAAATCAGAAAGGAAACTTAAGAACTGCGATGCATCGATTCCGCCGACCTGCTGAGAAAGCTCATTGCCCTGCGAATCCAGCACAAAGGAAGTAGGAAATCCTTCAATGTTGAATTTTTCCATATCAGAACTTGTATCGAGCACCTGCAGAGAAACAAAATCAGAGTTCAGAACTTTCTGAACATTTGCCTTTGCAAAGGTCTCCCTTTCCATCATCTGACAAGCCCCGCACCAGGAAGGAGCTGTGACAATCACGTAAATATTCTGACCTGAGGATTTTGCCGTTTTCAGTGCATTCTCGTATGTTCCGGCCCATTTGATAGGAGAAGCAGAATTGCTTTTTGATGCGGCAAGCTTAAGTTCTCTGTCCTTTGAAATTACTGCTGTGACTGATTTTGTAATTCCGTCCGGAGAAAGACATTTTCCTGATGAAAGAGGGCACAACTGATAATTGAATACGATTTCCGACTGCAGAGAGGAACCTGCCTTGGCTCCTTTCAATTCAGAGAGACGGACTTTAAAAACTGCATTTCCTGCCGCCAGTAAATTATTACCTTTCCTGATTCCCTCAGGCATTTTCTCTATACTGAAATGCAGTCCGCTTACAGCTGACTGACCAAAATTTGCAATCATATTCAGACTCTTTCCGCTGTGACCGACAACAATTCCGTATCCTGTAGGAACACCCACTTTGAGATCTATTGATTTGGACTGTCCCGCCGACAGTGAAAAGCTCTGATCCAAACTCAGTACTGCTTTTGGACTTTCACTGTCTCCTGCCCAAAGTATGCCTGCACATATTAATGCAACCGCTGCTGTTTTTATTTTCTTCATTAAATTCTCCTATTTTCAAAATGAGAACAGTTTCTGATTTTTCAATTCTTTTTAGTCATCAGATTTCTGCCTCTTCCGAAAATATATACTCATTTTCATAAATAATTGCGCCTTTTCCGGCTGACAGACTTGATTTTACTGAGTCGTGAACAAATAAATACGCAAAGACTTTTGAAAACGAGTATAACTTGTTAGACTGTCTATTTTCCTGAATTGGGAGTTCCTACAGAACGGACAAATTTTTTATAAAAACCTTTCTCATTCATTCAGATTAAGAATTCTATGGACGACTCTTATTCTCTTGTCAGCCTGCTGACTGTGATAATTGGAATCTTTACAGCAAAATGATATAATTATAAAAGTATATTATTGCTTTTGCGTTTCGCATTTATTCCCATCTATTCTGCATATATCAAATTTTCAATACTGAAAAATATCTTCCATCCTGCTCAAGAAAAGAAAAAACCGGAGGCGGCATAAAAGTGACTTCAGTAATCTCCGGTTCATTAAAGGAAATCAGATTTTATTTGCCGATTTCAAAGGCATCTTTGCCGTTTATTTTCTTATAATGCATATCTGACTGCCCAGCCTCTCCCAGCCAAGGTTTTCCTTTTAGAAATACACACTCTCCCGGTCGAAAATGCCTCCAGAATTTGTTCGGTCCAGTCGGGGCCAGATCTAAATAACCTCTTAAAACAATAAAAAAAGCATGGCATTCTTCTACCTCTGAACATGCTTTTCTGCACTGTTCTTCCGTTCCAAACATTGTCCCTAGAAAACCTGACCAGTCAGCTCCTCCGTACTGAGCACTGTTTTTTTTGACCTCCCAGGAAATCGTTTTTGCAGAAGTTGTACTGTCATCCAATGTGGGAGGCACTGGAATATCAGTATTCGGTGAATCCGGCGCATCTGGAGGAACTGGAATGTCGGTATTGTCAGACTTCTTTGCTTTCCTGAAACTTGCTACAAAATTCAAGAATGTAGGAGCTCTTACTCCGCCAACCATCTGAGTAAGCTCTTTCCCGCTGGAATCCAAGACAAAAGATGTGGGAAATCCCCGAATATTAAACTTGTCAAGATCATTGCTAGTATCAAGCACCTGCAGAGAAACGAAATCACTGTTCAAAACTTGCTGGACATCGGATTTTTCAAAGGTCTCTCTTTCCATCATTTTGCAGGCCCCGCACCATGTAGGAGCTGTTACAATCACATAGATATTTTGACCAGAGGACTTTGCTGCCTTAAGAGCATTTTCATAGGTTCCAGCCCATTTGATTGCATCAGCAGAACGGCTTCTAATACCGGCAAATCTATGTTCCTTATCCTTTGATACTTTAACACTTACTGATTGCGAAATTCCATCAGGCGAAAGGCATTTTCCATCGGACATTGCACAAAGCTGATAATTAAAAACTATATCTGACTTAAAAACAGTTCCAGATTTTGCTCCCTTTAATTCGGAGAGACGTACTCCAAAATTTACATTTCCAATGGCAAGCAGATTGTTTCCCTTTTTGGTTCCAGACGGTCTGTTTTCAATATCAAACTGAATTCCAGACCCCGGAGTCTGTGCAAAATTAGCAATCATATTCAGACTTTTGCCGGAATGGCCGACTACCAGCCCATATCCCTTCGGTACATTGACTTTTACATCAACAATTTTAGATTCGCCTGCAGAGATTGAAATATTCTGCTCTAAGCTCAAAACAGCTTTGGGGTTTTCTTTATCCCCTGCCCAGAGTATTCCTAGGCTGAAAAATACAGCCATGCCCATTTTGATAATCTTCATGAAATTCTCCTGTATCAGCATCAACATCCTGCCTCAAATTCAACTTATTAACCGATCAATAAAAGAAAATTTATCAGCATTCATTCTAATCTGAAGGTCTAATATTAGACATTTACGAAATTTCTCAAGGAAATATTTTTCTGCTGAATATTGGGTTTTTTATTCAAATTCATGATTTATTAAACAGTCAGATTAATTCAAGCTTGCTTTGATCGCATTATAAGTGTTCTCATAAAGTTCATCTGTCCAGGACGGGTATTGCACTGAATTATCCTTTTCAAAAGTTCGGTTCGGTGAAATGAAAACTGTAACGTTCTCAATGCCTGTTATGCCTACAAGCACAAACAGATCCTCAATTGCATCATCTCCCATTGCAAGACATCCCGCAGAAGCTTCTTTTCCGTGAATAAATATATCATCACCAAGGGATGTCCTGCCCTCGGACTCAGCTTTCTTCCTGTCAAAGTCATTCGGATAATCAAGTTTGAATGAAAGATAAAACTGACTTGCCGGATTGAGATAAAGAATCCTGTAAATTCCCTCCGGAACCTGAAGATCGCCCTCCCTAAGCTTAGGCCCGGGCTTTCCGCTTGCTTTCTTTATTTCAAATTGATAAATAAATTTATAGTTGTCTTCATCTTTCGCCCAAAGCTCGAGAACCTTCTCCTTCTTGTATGCAGTTAAAATGATTTTTCGCGGCGGAAAAGAAAGATTCGCCGCAGAAAAAATCTTTGCATATTTAAGTCTCACCTTAGGTTCAAGAAAGTTCAGGACATCCGATGTACTCTTCTTAGAAAAGAACTTTCCTATAATACTTCTTATGCTTACATACTTTATAATAATAAAGAATATAGAAAATGTAATTAATATAAATGCAATCCTGCCTTTCATTCCAATTTCTCCTGCTCAGTCTTTCCTTTTGTCTGCCTTGGCTCAAATCCCCGAATACAATATCCCGCCTCCCGCTCCACTCCGAATTTACCGATGAGTTCCCACGAAACTTCGGGAGAAAAGGGCTCGTTCATTACGATTCCAGCCTGCTTAAGTGCTGAACCAAAACCTCCCATATCAAAAAGCATAAGGATAACAAAAAGAAGGCATCGACTTCTGCCTGAAGCCACCGAAAAAGAACCTAATTCAGCCCAATCCTCATCAAATGGTCTTAAATTAACTTTTTTTAGATCCTGATTTTTTCTTTGATACAGGTTTTTCAATCCCTCGGGATCTCGGGCAAAGCTCCTCATTGCAATTCTAAATCGCCTAAGGAGATATGACAGGTATTCAGGTTTTCCGCGAAAAATTTTTGACTGTATTTCAAAATGCTTCATAAACGAAGCAGGAATCAGCAAGGTGGAAACTCCTCTACTCTTAAAGGAAAATCTTTTTTCCATCTCCTCTTTGAACATTTCCAAATTTATTTCATCAGCAGTCATCAGAGCCTCACTGATGACCTGTATGAAAAATGACTGTATCAGAAAAAAAAGATCACCCTTTTTCATCATAAGCACTCTTTTTGCACAAGAATGCAAATTTTATTCTTTTAGGAGATCCTACACAGGAATGAGCAGCATATCTTTCTGAGAGCGTCTGGGGGAAAAATAGGCGAAACTGCTTTTTCCAAGACGGGCAATCATCTGAATTTTTTCGGAAGGCTTCACAGACAGGGCAGAATCAAGGGCCTTGCGATAAGAATCCATTTCCGGAAATTCCTGAAGAGGCTGACTCATCGGATGCATTTTATAACCGAGAGAAGTCAGTGCAAGCTGAAATCTGGCATAATCCATTCCTGTATGTATCCAGTCTTTTTTTGTATTGCCAGCCGTTTTCCAGTAGACAAGCCCCTTGGCTGATCCGATATTATTTCTGTATCTTTCCATAAACATATCCAGACCGCCCCTGTTATGAAATTTTTCCGGTTCAGGTCCCATAAAAAATGTCTCTGCCACCCATCTGGTAAAGCCGGTGACTCCCTGTCCGGGAAGAGAAAGACCGTCTCTCTTGGTCTGTATCTCTTTTTCATTAAAACGGAACCAGGTTCTGGTTTCATCATTGGTTCTGTATGTGAACGATTCAAGTTTCATTGATTCATAAAAAATATTCATCAGTGAACTTATATTCTCTCTCCCAAGTATAAAATGAAGACTGGAATGAACCGAATTCCCGAGCTTTTTCATCTCATCCGTCTGTTTTTCAGTGATGTAATCCCCCTTATATTCAGACCTGTCTGTAGCTCTTTTTCTTACAGCATCATACAGCGGGTGCCCTGATTTAGAACTGCGTCGAAGTCTGATATGTGCTGATGGTTTTTTGCCGATTTCTGAAAAGGAATAATCCCCTTCAGGCAGAATTTTTATCTCAGCATCATATCCGATCTGTGATGCTCCAATCTTCAGTACCTCAAGAAAACATCCGTGGCTGATATGGATCTGTCTTGCAGGAGGATCTGTCACCGGCAGAAGTCTTTTTTCATCTGCATAAAGAATCATTTCCGTATCTGACAGAATTCGGAACTTCCAAGGCTGAACATTATGAGAATTGGGAGCAGTGATTCCTGCATTGATCACTCTGTGTATCGGCTTATCAAATCCCTCGGCATCAGCATTTTCAAGAGGATCAGAGCCTGATTTTCCATAAAGCCTTCCAGGAACTGAACTGCAGTTCTGCAGAAATGCAGGCACTGTGAGCATCACTCCCGAGCCGATTAAAAAGGTTTTTCTGTTTATGCGATTCATGACTTCCGTCCTTTCTCTCTGTTTATGCTGATTGTTTAAAATTTAATTTAAAAAAATTACACTATATCCTTTCATTCCTCTGACTGATCCGATAGCATCTATTCCAGAATCATGGGAATAAAATAAACCGGATATTTCCCGGAAAGTCCTTTCAGTTCCCGATCTGATTTTTTCACTCTGTGGATTCCGTATTTTTTCATTACAGCAATCACATTAGGATTTCGAAATACATTCTCAGAAACACAGAAGAGATTGTCTTCAGACATAGACTGAATCCTCGCTGCAGTATTGACGGTCGTCCCGAAGTAATCGGTCCTTTCATTCAGATTCACAAGTATTGCAGGACCGGAATGAATTCCTATCTTAAGATAAATCTGCTCTTTCACAGACTTGGGTTCATTATATTTTTGAAACTGCCTGACTGCATCAAAGACAGCATTCACTGCCTTTTCAGGAGACAGAAAGGATGCCATCACTGCATCCCCGATCGTCTTGATCACAGTTCCCCCTTCATTTTCAATGCAGTGGGCAAGTATTTCAAAATGATCCCTGACAATATTATAAGCTTTTATATCACCCAGCTCCTCATACATTTTTGTCGAACCGGTAATATCAGTAAACAGGATTGTCACGGACGAAATTACGAGTCCTTCTCTGTCTGAAAGAATTTCATCTCCGAAGAGTTCCTGAAACTCAGGGATATGAATCAATTGAAGACCGGTGAGACGTGAGGAGAGCTTTTCGAAAGGAATGGCTTCAGAAAGATTCTCATCAATGACAAATACCCCGCAGGCAGGAACCTTATGATTTGTAATCTCTATCCTGATTCTCCCAGGCCTGAGTGAAAAAGATGTTTCTTCATATGCATCTTCTTTCTGATGAATTTTCATTTCCTGAAGATCCTGAGTTTCTTCGCCGGAAACAGTCAGAACCCCCTTGGCATTTGTAATCGGGCAGAAATATCTGTAAATTCCTGTACGGAGAACTGTCTCTGTTTCACCGATCTGTCCGAATTCAGCACCTGTCTCTGCATAAACTTTGAGGCTGTCAGGCGGAGGACAGAAAGGGGGGATATCAATATTCTCGATTTCAGGATGCATCGAAAAACTGACCTCTATTCTTTCCGCAAAATCAGGCTGAAACTCCTGATTGCACATCCTGCATTTCGATTTGTTCTTCATTGAGTGCAGACTGCTGTAATGATGAGTGACCATATCACATAGAGGACAGTGCACATCCCAATGCAGGCTGAAGACAGCATCCTTTACTCCGTAAAGAAGAATTGCTGCAGTTGTCTGCACGGGGACCCCAAGCAGAGGAACAAGTCTGTAAGGATTGATTCTGTATTTTTCCAGAATATCGGACTGGATGATCCATTCCTTCAGTTTCAGGACTGAATTTTCCATATCAGGTCTGATCTGAATAATTTTCTCCAGACGTTCAGACAAAAGAGATTCGTTCATTTTTCATTTATGACTGATAAAATGAACACAGTCAATTTCTTTTTCAGTATTGTTTATGAGAGAAAGAATGGTAACGACAGTAGATTTCTCTTATAAAAAATCTGAGACTGCGAAAAAAAATCATGACCGTGAATTCAGTATCCTTCCCCTGGATTGAATGCAGAATTCATTTTTTTCATAGAAATCAGCATATATAATGACTTTCCTTGAACCGCACGGCTTTTTTTCGGCTTAAAACATATCAAATATCTTGAAGTCGGCCGCCCTCCGGCTTGAAAACCGCTGCTGTTATTGATTTATATGGAACTTCTTTAAGGTTTTTTAAAAATTACAGGCTCCAGCATTGTATTGTTTTTGCGTAGGCTGACCGATCAGCCCTTACTCAGTAGTTTTCTCGAAAATGAAATTCTATTCCGTTCCTGCAGGCAGACGAAAATAATCTGAAAATCTTTAGAAAAAAATTCTTGCTTTGGAAAAAATTCTATTGTCAAATGTAGATATTTTTGTTACATTGCTATCCCAGAAGCCGGTGTTTAACAAACACCGTTCACAAGGGAAAACGGAGAATTGGAAATGAGATTTTTACAAACACTCACCGCCTGCATTATATTCACAGCAGTTTCTTTCTGTTCAGGAAAAAACGGAAACAAGGATTTCTGGAAAGACAACCTGTTCGTGGATGGACTAAATGCAGTCAGCGGACTCAGTTTTTTCAACCTTTTAGACGGTTATCCTGTCATTAAATCAGGGTTCAAATCTCTGTCCCCAGTCGATTTTAATGCAAGGCTCAATGCCGCTTTGCAGAATATTCACAGAAACGATGTAACAGGAGCCCTCCGTGCCGTTCAAGGCACCCTGCTCGAGGGCAGAAGCAATGTTCAGAATACCCTTCTCAATGTCTCCGAAATTCTAACAAGGATCAAGACTGCCGATTCGAGTTCATATGACAGACTCAATGAATATATAGAAAAGCTGCGAAATTATTCCAAGCCTATCCTTCGAGGACTGATGCCGATTTCTGCAGAATTCCTGCTCAGTGAATATGCTTCCAAAAATTCAGAAACTTTAAAGACAAGGATCAACAGTTTTGCATCGGAACTCCAATCACAGAATGTCAAGGATTTGTTTACAAAGGGCGAAGATATTACCTATAAAGCCTTGGTCACCAATACCACTGTCAGAGCTGCAATAGAATCCGTAATGAATGCATTTATGGATGCCAGTATCATCAAAGACTCAACCTTTCGCTCAAGTGTTGCCGGAATTCTTTACGGGGTCGGGGATATGATGAATGTAAAGGCAGGCTTCAGCGACACAAAATCCCCTGAGACTGTGTTTAAGGAACTGATCATCAACCTGGAGAAATACTATACAGTGGGAGGGAGTTCCTACACGACAGAATACAGCAATGCAAGCTTTTCCAGTGAATTCGCTCAGGCACTCACAGAGCTTTATACAGAGGTCAAAAAACTGATCATCACACCGACATCGGTGACAAAGGACACTACAAATCCGACAAATACATCCGAACCACTGATTCTTGCAAATGAGCTCGCGAAAAATCTGGCTCTTTTTGATTTCCCCGCCACAATTTCCGGAGTAGACCAAAGC
>DAORDI010000232.1:0-9380 GCA_035345895.1 Leptospiraceae bacterium | reverse complement strand
TATTCCAGTCTTCCGTAAATCATTGCCCATTCCACGACCTCAGTGTCCTGGAAATTATTTTCTACTGCATCTCTCAGCATTTCAGGACTGAAACCGAGCAGAACGCCTCTTGATGTCTTCACATCTGAATTGCACCCGATGACTTTTGTACCGTTTGCATGATGAGCGACATACGTGAAATGATTGTCTCCTCCGAGTGCAATCAGATATTCATAGTCCGCAGGATTCTTTCTGTCAAATTCATCTCGGAATACACAGTTTTCCGGTCCGAAAATTTCCTGCAGAATTTTTCTGCTTTCCAGCTGACGCAGATGTGAATGATATATTCTGTCATAACAGTTGTTCTGAAGAGAAGTGATTTTTGCATAGAATTCTCTGTCAGGATATCTTTCCTCATCGAGTTCGAACTTCGTTTTCTTCAGAATAATTAAGGCTTGCCTCACAAGAGGACAGTACGATAAAAGGAAAGGAATTGCCAAGTAAAAACTGTCTCGGCATAATGGACAGAAAGCAGGCATCTTCAGTCGGAAAAGTTCGGGAGAAAAAAATGATTAAGACAACAGATGAAATGACAAGAGAAGAACTTCTGAAGTACATCAAGAAGCTGGAATTTGAGAACACAGTCTTGAATGATGAAGTCCTGGCTGTGGCGAAATCTCCCTATCTTCCCCAGACTGTTGCCCGACTGACCTACAAAGTAGTACTTCACAGAGAAGAAATTCTGAAAAACGAACTGAGATCCAGAGTAGATGAAAAAAAAGGCTCACTTTTCGAAATCAAAAATCAGATACGCAAGTATGCACCGATTCTTGGACTTGACCCTGATTCCATCAGAATCTTAGTGACAGAGGCAATCCAGAATATCGTTGAGCATGGGTATGGTCAGTATGCAGAAATTGAACTGGAAATCAACAATACCGGCCCGAACCCTTATTTCAAGACTTCATTCAAACACGGAATGCCGGAAGGAAGAAAATACACATTGGCGCAGATTGAAGAAAATGCCAAGAAAGGCGATGTGACTTCAGAAGAGTTTGATTTTGAAAACCCTAGAGGGCGCGGAGAATTTCTGATGAAAGAAATTTCTGATGAAAGACAGATTATCAACGGTGTGGATGTGGATGAAAACGGGAACAGGATTCACTATTTCAAAAGAGTGATGATCAACTACAAATATCCCGACGGACCAAGAATTGAAACAAGTTTTGATGAAATCAGGGAAGAGCTTGACCGTCTTGACGGCGATGAAGTAGTCTGTTATTTTCACGTAGATCATAAAAAGAACAAACTGGATACGATTACAGTCGTCACAAACAAGAACAGAGAACACACAGTCAGGAAAATGATGGAAGACGCAGGATTCACACTGTTTCACAAGGACTCCTATTCCAAGACGATATTCAGTTCATTCAAACCAGGAAGAGAATACACAGAATCTGAAATCAACACACTTTTTTCAGAAGTCAGAAAGGTAGTGAGTGCAGAAGTTCTGCACAAGATGACCTGATAAAATTGGCGAGTGCTGGGTGGAAAACAGATTATAATAGAATTTATGGATACAGTTCGAAAAACAGGGTATCAGGGCTTCACAGCCTGCGGGTGCTAATCCCTCGCCATCCGAGAAAGAGGCTAATCCTCCCGTCAGGGACAAACCTTTTCTTGCTTTTTTAAAAGCAGACGCTGAAAAAGGATATTTGTAACTGCGACGGCTGGCTTTGAAGCTAGCTGCCGCCAGGCTGAGAAGTTACCAAAAATGGAGAAAGAATGAAAGAAAATTACTGGCAGAACAAAACAGCAGTTGTCACGGGAGGATCCAGCGGAATAGGCGAGGCTCTTGTAAAAAAACTCTCTTCAGTCAAATGCAGGATTATCAATGTAGACAGAAATCCGGCAACTGTATCATCGGATAAAGCAGAAATTCATTCAGTCATCTGCGATCTTTCTGTGCCCGATTCTGTGGAAAAAGCATCTTCAGAAATAGCAAAAATCACAGATCGTGTGGACTTCCTGTTCAACAATGCAGGGATCACCACTCACGGCAGATTTGATCAGATGAATGTTCAGGTATTCAGAAAGACTTTTGAGGTCAATTTCTTCGGAACAATTCATCTGACTTCAGGACTTCTGCCTCTCGTAAAAAAAGCAAAAGGCGCGATTATGGTCACTTCCACTGTCTCCGGTCTGTACGGAATTCCAGGGCGGTCCGCCTATTCCTCCTCAAAGTCGGCTCTACATGCAGTCTTCGAAAGTCTAAGAATTGAACTTTCAGAAGAAGGAATACGTTCCATCATATTCTGTCCTCCGTATACCAAGACAAATCTCAGAACATCCGGACTGGATGCAAAGGGGGAAAAACTTCAGGAAGAACAGGCAAAAGGCAAAATCAAAACTCCCGAAGAAGTCGCGGAGGAAATGGTCAAGGCAATGGAAAATCCAAATTCCAGACTGGTCACAATGGACAAATCAGGCATAGTCGTCAAATGGCTCAGGCTTTTTGCTCCTGCATTTCTCGAAAAGATTCTATTTAAGAAACTCTATAACGATTTTCATTGACAAATAGCTGAATTTTAAAAGTATAATCCAATGAAAATCGCAATTCTGGGCGCATCAGGCCTTGTTGGAAAAGAAATACTCAGGCAGTCTCTGGAAGATCCTTTTTTTGATTCTGTTTCTATCTTTGTAAGAAAGTCTGCGGGAATCATTCATCCCAAACTGAAAGAATACATTACCGATTATTCCGACCTTCAGTCGGTATCGGAGGGATTTGAAGCAGATGCAGTTCTCTGTGCTCTGGGCACAACAATAAAAAAAGCAGGCAGTGAAGATAATTTCAGAAAGGTGGATTTCGACTTTGTCGTAAATTCTGCCCGCATTGCGAAGCAGAAAAATGCAGAAAAATTTCTGGTTGTCACTGCATTGGGATCTGATCCTGATTCATTTATTTTCTACAACAGGGTCAAAGGAGAGACTGAAGAGGAATTGAAAAAAGTGGGCTTTAAGTTTCTGGGAATTTTCAGACCCTCTCTTCTTCTGGGAAACAGGGAAGAAGAAAGACCGGGAGAAAAAGCGGCTGAATTTTTCAGAGGACTGTTTTCATTTGCATTTATCGGATTTCTCGCAAAATACAGACCTATCCAGGCGGCCACCGTTGCAAAAGCGATGCTTCAGGCTGCGGCGGAGAATTCCACTAAACTTGTTAAAATCTGGGAATCGGATGAAATAGAAATCATCGGTTCTGTCTGAACGGAGCACCTTAATGAAAAAAATTTTATCACTCATCACGGCAGTTACTCTCAGTTTCTCCTTCTGTGCACACAAAAGCAGGACAAAACTTTTTCAGAATTCGCTCAGAAGCGATGTCGATATATTTCTTATCCCAAAAAAATTTAATATAATGGAATCCGAGTGGGTTGAGACAAGGGATGATTCCAGCTTTCTCAAGTCCGATCTGATCCGTCATCTGAAGAATTACGGAAGGAATCTGGAAATGCTGAAAAATGATCCTTCAGTAAAATACAGAGAAAAAGATGATATCATTACAATGAATGTGGCAAAGACTTCTCATTCTACATTTTATGAATATGACACAAATATCCCTGTCATATTTTACGGTCCCCGCTGGATTCAGAAAGGGATATACCAGGATCTGATTCATCAGCAGAATATTGTACCTACACTGGCAAAAATTACCGGTGTCAGAAATCCGAACGGAGTGGAGGTTCCTGCACTTAGCCATATCCTGAAAATTCAGAGTCCCCGGGAAAAGCCGGAAATCATTGTGACTGTTGTTATTGACCAGGGAGGACAGCAGGTGTACAAGGCTCATCCAGGAGTGCCTAAAAATATAGAAAAGATCAAGGAATCCTCAGCCTATTTTCCGAATGCTCACGTCGGTCATCTCGATGCACATACTGCAGTCGGTCATATGGCAATCGGCACAGGTTCCTATCCTTCAAAAAGTACAGTTGTAGGGAACACATTCTTTCACATAAGAGGCGGTATCGTTCATTCAAACGAGATTTATGCCTTGAATGAAACAGAAGTAAACCCGGACGAACTCCACACGGAAAGTTTTGCGGATGTTCTGGACAGTGAAAATGGAAACGGGCCTGAGGTGATCAGTCAGTGTTACGCTCTCAGGGCTTCCATAGGAATGGCAGGTCATGGTGCATTCCGTCTGAAGAACAGCTCAGTCAATCCGGACAAGGATTTTGTCTACTGGCTCGACAAGAAGGACGGGAAATGGACCACGGATACTCGGTACTATCAGCTTCCGGCAGCGGCAAAGGATTTCCTTCCTTATGAAACTCATCTGAAAAATTATCCGGAAGGCTGGAAAGGACATACGGGAACCAGGATTGAGGATCTGAAAAAACACTGGAGCACTGTAATGGCAGCACCGGCAGAAGCGAGACTGGAAGGCGAACTTTTCAGAAAGGTCATTCAGCAGGTGATTGTGGACAAGGGCAAGAACAAGGATAATGAAACGGATCTGGCATACATTACTCTGAAAGCGGGTGATGCAGTCGGTCATGGATTCGGATGGGAGTCGATAGAGGCCAAGGAAACATTCAGTGAAATAGATTCACAGATAGGTCAGATAAAGGACTTCCTGGATCAGAATTTCGGAGATAAATATATTTTAATGATTACTGCAGATCACGGATGCGCACCGCTCCCTGAGATTTCGGGAGGGCAGAGGCTGACCGTAAACAAGGTGTTCTCAGCACTGAACAGCCTTCTTCCTCCTGAGGAAAAAGAGTCCCTTGCTGCTTTTATGACAGTAGGACAGATCAGCCTGAACAGGGAACTGGTAAAAAAATACGGAATCACAGAATCTCAGATCAGAAAAAAAATTCTTGGGATAAAGGGCAGCAAAGGAACAGGTTTTTTTGAGGATGTCGTATTCAGATCGGAAATCCCGGTTCAGTAGGATTTTTGCAGCAGCGGATCATCGTTATGGGACATTTGATGAAATTTTTTCAGTTTTTCATTATATTTGCATTTCTTTCCGTCTCTGTCCTGGCTCAGCAGAAGCCGCTTCGGGCAGCGGACGACAGAAAATACAGCTACACTGTAGTTGAGCCGGTCGGCTTTGATTCCTCCAGAAAATACATTCTGGTTGTCTGTCTTCACGGTCTTCGCGGGAACAGTGCCGAAATGGCTGGTGTACTTTCTAATTATACCAGATATATGAATATGGTTCTTCTCTGCATTGACGGAAATATTCCCGATCCGGAAAGGAACGCCAGGAAATGGGGTTACTCTGAAAGTGAATCCTATATTCTGGAAACAGTTCACAGGATACGAAGCAAGTACAACCTGATGCCGGAAACCCTTCTCATCGGGTATTCACAGGGAGCAAGTCAGGCACTTCTGACAGCAGTCAGAAACCCCGACCTCTTTCCGTTTTCCGCAAATGTATCAGGCGGAAACATCACTCCGGATGAAAAAAACTCGGAAAATGTATCTAAACTGAAAGTGCTCTTTCTTGCAGGAGATACAGGGGATGCTGAAAAGAAAATTAAGCTGTATCTTTCAGAAAAGTCCAAGCTCTTTTCCAAAAAGACGGATTCAACATTCAAAAGCTTCAAGAATCACAAACATGATTTCTCCCATCATATGGCCTATGCCTCTCTGAAATGGTATATGGAAAAAAGCAGAAGGTACGGATCCGATTTCTGGATGAACAAGGGAGATTATCTGAGTTATTATGAAAAAGGAGAATCACTGTTTGAGGAAGGACAGTATGAAAAAAGCAGGAAGTACTTCAGAAAGTCCATCTCCATCAATCCATTTTTTCCGCCTGCTGCACTGAGTTACACTCATGCTGCACTTATGCTCGGCAATATGAGTTCATTCACAAAGAGTTTTTTTCCTTCTCTTGAACTGTATTCGTCCTTTCCTTTTTTTGAGGAAAAAAGGGTGTTCACTCTTTTTAATCAGCTGAATGCGACAGTGAGCCAGGATGAAAATCTGCAGAAATTCCTGATCCGCTTTCTGATGGATAAAATTGAACAGTATGCTGAAGTTCTGCACCCCGCATTTGCCGGAGAGGTCTATCTGACCGTTTTCAGACTTGCCATCCGCAACTCAATGCTTGAAGAAGCAAAAACCTCAAGAAAAAAAGCAATGAAAATATATTCAAAAATGGATAAAAATTCTGCAATTTATAATGATGCAGACATAGGAAACAAGATGGCCGAACTGGATAAGTAGGCTTTCAGACTTTTTCAAAGGGAAGAAATCTGCAGAGTGCACGGAGAAGATCCGCTCTTATCAGAGGTTTTCCCAGAAAATCATTGAATATTTTATACTTGTCAAGACTGCCTGTGTTCATCATTGATGCTGTATAGCAGAGGACTGGGATATTCTGAGTGGCAGGGTTTCCCTTGATGATCTTAGTGGTTTCAAATCCGTCCAGACCTGACATCTTCAGATCCATAATGATCAGATGCGGGTGTATCGATTCAAGAAGGGAGATTGCTTCCTCCCCAGACGAAGCGGAATGAACCTTCACATCATTTTTTTTCAGGAACTGTTTAATCAGTTCAATATTCAGAGCAGTGTCATCCACTACAAGAATTTCGGATCTGATGATTCTGATTCCAGTATAATCGGACTGACCTGACTTTGCAAAGTCCGAACTCAGTATTCTGACATTTCTGAATTCCAGGATAAAAGTACTTCCGGTTCCCTGCGTACTGACAAGGCGGATATTGCCTCCGAGAAGTTTCGTCAGCTTGATGCATATGGACAGCCCAAGTCCTGCTCTTCCATATTCCAGTGAATCGGAATGAAATGATGATTCGGAAAACACCTGATTCTGCATTTCCTGAGACATACCTATACCCGTATCCATGATCTGAATGGCAAAATCAATGTATTCCCCGTTTCTTTTCAGGACATCAGCACTGCATTTTACAAATCCGATATTTGTAAATTTAATCGCATTTCCGACAAGGTTCAGGAGTATCTGGTTCAGCTTATTCTCGTCAAACAGTATAGTCTCAGGAAAGCTGCCGCTGACGTCCGTTCTGAACTCAAGCCCCTTGTCTTTCAGCTGGTGTGCAAAGATTCTGTTCATATTCTGAATGACTCCGTGAATGTTCACTTTTTCATTTTTTATGTCCAGACGGCCGGCTTCTATTTTAGAAAGATCAAATATTTCATTGATGAGAGAAAGAAGATTTCTCCCGCTTCGAGTGATTGAATCAAGATACTCCTGATGTTTTTCATCTTCAATTTCATTTTGAAGAACCTCGCTGAATCCTAAAATTGCATTTAACGGAGTTCTGATCTCATGACTGAGATTTGCAAGGAACACCGACTTGGATCTGCTTTCCTGCTCTGCCTTTTTTCTGGCCAGTTCAATTTCTTTCTCAAACTGTCTGATGGAAGTGATGTCATCTGCAGTTCCTATGTAATACTCCAGATCGCCTTCTTCACTGAATACAGGAAATGATCTTACGGAAACCCATCTGATCTGACCGTCAGGCTTTTTAATTCTGAACTCTATTGTATATCTTTCAGGATGCAGAATCGATGATCTGATTTTGTCAAGTGCGGACTGTCTGTCATCTGAGTGAATGGATTCAATGAAGTCCTGAAAATTCTCGTACAGTCTGTCTCTCGGACGCCCCCACATACTTTCATAAAAAGGACTCACATATAAAAACCTTTCTCCGTTTCTGACCCAGAAAACGGAATTGACTGTCTCAGGAATTTTTTCCACCATTGCCGATGTTTTGATCTTATCGGCGGATGATTTCCCTGAAATGATCTCCTGATTTGCGAGGAGAAGCAGTTTCCTGCCTTTGACTTCTGACAGAGGAATGATGCTGATTTGAAAAGGGATGGAATATCCTGAAGCATGAATATAACGAATCTGATGAATGTTTTTCTGACTGTCTGCATTCAAGACTGATCCGTGAATGAACTCTTCCAGCTTCTTAAGTTCAGATGAAGACAGAATTCTGTTCAGTGAAGTATCCGAATCGGAATAACCCAGAATTCTGCAGAATCTTGCATTAAAATATGTATCTTTATTTTCCGGATCAAAAACCCAGTATCCATCCGTAAATTCATCTTCAAGAAAAAGAAAAAGATTCTCATTTTCCCGAATTCTCTGCAGAATTTCAGATTTTATTTCGGCTATGATTTTCATTCTCTAAAGCCCACGCCTGCAAAAGACATCTCACATCCAGTTTTATTCCTTTGAAATGAGAGTCAATACTGAAACGTCTGAGATCAGTCTATTCGGGAAGCACTGAAAAACCTTTTTTTTCAGTATAGCATCCATGTTCTCTGTATGTTCCGCCTTCCTTCAGGAAATAAATTTTCTGAGCATATTTTTCCTTTTTCCTGATGCAGGACCAGCAGACATCCATCCGCACTGCCCATTCACATTCCTCCATTCTGTAGACAGGAAAAACACGGAGGAGTGGCTTGGAGATTTCTTCAGATTTAGGTACGGCGTGAAGAGAAAGCGAAAGCAGAAGAAATAGCTTTACAGTTTGCCTTGAGATTTTATTTATAGATTGAGTCATGCATTCTCTGAAATTAAAAATACTTGCAGTGGTTGTTCTGTTTCTTGCAGCTGTCAGACTGCTCGATTATGTATTATTTGAAAAGCTGTATTTCCTTTTTCCGAATGAAATGGAATGGGATACCTCTCCTTGGTACAATTTCGAACACAGCAGAAAAAACTTAAAGACATTTTCTTCCGATGAAAACGGTGTGCTGATTTCAGGAAGTTCAGTCGCACTGTACTCTGCATCTCCTCAGAAGATAGAAGAAAAACTGAAAACAGCAGGGATGAAAAATCCGCACCTGCATTTTTATTCTCATGTGGCAATGAATCCTTCTGATTTTTATTATTATACGGAAGACATCATATCCAAAAAACCGAAAACAGTAATCTACCTTCTGAATACAGGAGACTTTCAGCTGGATTATTTTCATTTCAACCTGAAAGGCCTTCAGAGTTTCCTGAAAGATCCCCACAGACCGGCAGGCGAGGGAGACGAGGACAGAATCGATTATGATGAAAAAAGAAAGATTGCATACAAAAAGGATACTTATCCAGTAAAGATATTTTATCCGTTCGAGTTTCTCAAAGATCATCTCAATGACCTTGGCAGACAGGAAATATTTTCCCTTCTTACAAAGACAATTCTTTCGGTCAACAGAGTGAGAATCTATTTTCTGGATCCTCTGACTGCATATTATGACAGACATTTCAGAAAGGCAAGAAGCTATCATAACTATACCGGTGCTGTGCTGAAGGAAGGTATCTGGAGAAAAGGATGGACTCCGAAGGAATTTCATATTGAATGTGAAGCAGATACAGGCATCCTGGATGACAGTATATTCATTCC
>DAORDI010000231.1:0-9384 GCA_035345895.1 Leptospiraceae bacterium | reverse complement strand
TTGCAAAAGGTTTCCCCCCTTGCTCGCGAAGCTCGCAACCCAGCAGGCCAATTTTCTGCCCGCTGTAAGCTTTGCAGAAAATTGCCGGTTCAAAAAAAACTTTCCCTTTCCCGACCCATCATTATAATCAATCCTGCTATGATTTTCTTCCGTCTGAAATACTCTCTCATCCTGTCAAATTGACAGGTCTGCTTCTGCCGATGCAGTTTCTGATTGCCGATCCGACGGAGGATCTTTTGGATGCCTCCCTTCGAGGTGATCTGCAAAAGGCAGAGGCTGCTATAAAAGCAGGGGCGGATGTGAATGGGAAGGATCAAAGAGGCTGGACACCTCTGATTAATTCTTCATTATTTGGGCGTTTAGAAACAGCCAAGCTTCTCATTGAAAAAAATGCGGATACAGATGCAAAAGATGAGAATGGCAACACTGTACTGATGTCAGCTGTCGGCAGTGCTGACAGTAAAATCTTTGTACGGGATCTTTCGGGGGAAAGCCCTTCCATTGTCAATAGGCGCTCAAATCTCAAACAGGTGAAATCACTTTACTGCATATCTTGAATTGGGGAAAATCCTGGTCTCTTCCTCGAAAGACAACACTCTCAAATACTGGGACTGGAAGACCGGGAAGCGTTCAGGCACGCAGATTTTTCTAAAGAACAATACTTCTCTAATATACACTCCTGACGGACAGTTTGACTATTCGGACAAAAAGGCTTCTGAATATGTATCTTACCTTGCAGACGGCTTGTAAAATCTGCACCTGCCTCAGCAGGCCTGCAGGACGAAATTTAAATGAATAATCGACTGCATGAAAATTTCATTAGAAATTTGGTCTGGTCCGTTTTATTCCATTTTGTGTTTGTGTATGTTCCAATTCATTTCGGATAGATAATTTCCTCTATTGCCTTGGGCAGTTTCCCTGAGAGGGAAACATACCCATTGCATATATTCCGAATATATCGAAACTGTTCTTATGAAAATACTGATTATTTCAGTTCTGCTTTTTTCGGGATGCTCGCATTATACAAGGGCGGCAGGAGGTCAGGACACATCCTATGCTTCCGCTTTCCCTGTTCTGAAAAAAAAGAAAATCGTCCTTTTGGGAATGGTGCCTTTTAAGACAGAACGGGGCAGTGCAGTGAATCCATATTCCGGAGATCCTGATTTTCTGAAAATGCTCCTGTTTATCGACAAGGCATATGAACAGGGAAGTTCAGAAAGCAGATTCAGCTTCAGTAATTACCGTTCTTCCGGAAGATACGGAGGCGGAGGTTATCAAAGCTGGAAAAGGGAGCCGGACAAAGCCAATTCCCTGATAAAGGAGGGAGACTATGGCCGCACTTTGAAAGATGTGAAATTCGGAGCACCGGATGCAAATGTCAGAGAGAAGGATTTTGCTGCCTTTACGGGACTGTATTATCAGTACTATGGGTTCCATGCATTTGCTGATCTGAAGAAAATTGCTGTTTTTCCTAAGGACGAAAAGCAGAAAAATCAGCTGAATTTCACTCTGAAGGCCAAGTCCTCCGATGCAGACTACTGGGTGATTGTCCTGCCTTCCGTTTTCCCGGGCTTTCACCCGGCAGATCCTTTGAATCCGTTGAGTGCCTTGCTCAGCAAGGCTCTGATGGCCGTCCTGAGCATTTATTCCCTGGGACTGATTCCCTTCAGTCAGGAATATAATAAAACATTTTATTATACAGTTTTTGACAGCCGATACAGGAAAATCAGATCAGGATACCTTTCTTCCAGGAAGGAAACATATTTGTCTGTCCGAAAATGGAATGAAGATGATATCAGGCTGGATGGACCGAATTCGCCTGTTTTCTTCGAAACCGAAAACAGGCGTCTGGCGGAAGAACTTGCTGAACTTCTGGAAAATGGCGGAGCCGGAACCGAAAAATCTCTCAAAGGAACTCTTCCTGCCGGCAGGGGAAGGAGGATTTCGGAAAAATAATGACTTGCAGAAACACTCTGATTTTCAAAGACTGAGTTCAGTGAGTTCCGGTAAAAACGACAGGGCGCTTGATCTGAGCCAGGTTCCATTCTGGCAGTTTGTATTTTTTTATATTCTTCTGACTGCAGTCTGGATGACCGGCGCATTTATCCTGGTTCGAAAGATGAACTGGCATCAGAGTTATCTCACCGGCATCTATGCAGGATCGCTGATTCAGGGAGGATTCTCGGTATTTAAGGTTTTTCTAATGAACCGCGAATGGCCGAATCCGCCGATGGCACAGATGTTTTTCATGTTATTGTCTTTTATAATCAGTCTCATTGTTCTCTCCTATTTTTCGATTTTTACCGGAGACAATGCGTTTTTAGTCGGGTTTTTTATTGCGTATTATCTCAATGTAAAAATCATTGTATTAATCGCTTATTTTTATTCTGGCAAAGAGAAAGATGAATAAACTAGCCGCCTTAATCCTGTCCATCACACTGAGCACTGCAGCAATGCCTTTACTGGCAAGTGACTCATCCCATTCCGAAAAATTTGATCTTGCCGATGTGATCGATCATCACCTCGCAGACCATGCAGAGTTTCCTCTGAATTTCGGCGGAGAAAAAGTGTTTGAAGGTGATCCTAAGTTTGATCCTTCACACCACGATGTATTCGTAGACCACCACGCAAACAAAAAGTACCATTTTGTAGGCGGGCTCGATATGCACATTACAAAAAGGGTCACAATGATGTGGATCGTAGCATTTTTCCTGATCGTCATCCTTGTTCCGCTTGCCAGAAAAATCGCAAGCAACCCTTACAAAGTGCAGTCAACGGGTGCGAATATGCTCGAGACGATACTGATATATCTCAGAGATGAAGTGATTGAGCCGAATATGCACGGTCACGGTCATGGATATTACGGGTATCTTTTCTCTCTTTTCTTCTTCATCCTTTTCTGTAATCTTTTCGGGCTGATTCCTCCTGTAGGAGAAATCGTAGCTGCACTTTCCGGGGGCGGTCACGATGCAGTTGCAGGGAAAATCTGGAGCGGTATTACCGTCACAGGTGATATTTCCGTCACAGTGACTCTCGCAGGGATTACCCTCATTATGATTTATCTGACTGGTTTTATGTATCAGGGACCGCTTTTCCCGATATACTCTGTACCGAACGGGGTTCCCGGCTGGACATACATATTGATGTTCCCTCTGGAGTTTGTTGTATCACCGCTTGCAAAAGCATTCGCCCTTACAGTGCGTCTTTTGGCGAATATGACAGCAGGTCACGTCGTCATACTCGCTCTTCTAGGATTTATTTTCGAATATCAGTCTTATTTCATCGTTCCTGTATCGATCCTGGCATCTGTAGCAATATATATGCTGGAGATCTTTGTAGCATTCTTGCAGGCGTTCATTTTTACACTGCTGACCTCACTTTTCGTGGGTTCAAGCATGCATAGGCACTAATTTTTAGTAAATTTATTTAAGAGGATAAACTATGGATTTCGGTTTAGGATACATTGGTGTAGGGATCGGAGCTGGGCTTGCAATTCTGGGTGCAGGACTTGGTATTGGCAGAATCGGCGGACAGGCTGTTGAAGGTATGAGCCGTCAGCCTGAGGCTGCTGGAAAAATTCAGACTGCAATGCTGATTGCAGCAGCGTTCATTGAAGGTGCTGCTCTTTTCGCACTGGTGATTGCTTTCTCGGCTGGCGGTGCTTTGAACAAAAGTCTCCCAGATTCTCTGACTAAAGCAGCAGTTACTGCTCCTGCAGCTTCTACAGAAGCTCCAGCTAAGAAGTAAGAGGGTTCCAAATTGGTACTGGCAGCAGGCGGTTTAAATCTTCTACAGGTAAATCCGGGTCTTCTGATCTGGACAATAGTGACTTTCCTGATTGTTGTGGGCATTTTGAAAAAATTTGCCTGGGGTCCGATTGTCCATGCATTGGAAGAAAGAGCCGAAAAGATTCATGGCGATATCGAAAAGGCTGAGAAACTTCGTGCAGACGCAGAGGGACTTTTATCTGACTACAAGAGCAAACTTGCATCTGCCGGCGAAGAAGCGCAGTCTGTATTAAATGAAGCAAAAAAAGACGCAGCGAATCTCAAAAACAAAATGATTCAGGAAGCTAATAACGAAATATCCGGAATGAAGTCCCAGGCTTTGAAGGATATTGAGCTTTCCAAAGTGAAAGCAATACAGGAAATCCAGCAGAATATCGTGGAACTTTCCGTATCCATCGCTTCCAAAATTCTTGAAAAGCAGCTCAAGCCAGAGGATCACGCAAATTTTGTTAAATCTGAGATAAACAACCTCAAGACAATGAAAGGGTGATATGCTCGACTCTCATATAGCAAAAGTTTATGCAAAGGCGCTTCTGGAAATAGGAGCGGAAAAGAACAATGCAGACATTCTCGAAGAAGAACTGAGAGAAACTGCAAGTTCTTTGAGTTCCGACAAAGATATCTGGGGATTTTTAATCAGCCCCAGAGTCTCAAAAAAGCAGAAAGCGGAAACATTGGAAAAAGCATTTCAGGGAAAAGTCTCTGAAACTGTTGTATCTTTCCTTTTACTTTTAGTCAGAAATGACAGACCTCAGTTTCTTCCGGAAATATCTCTTCGATACAGAGATTTCAACGATGCAAGAAAGAAACTGCTTCGTGCGAAAGTCAGTTCAGCGGTAAAGCTGGGCGATCCAGAATTGAAAGAAATCAGAACTTGGCTTTTGGGCCTGGGATACTCTGACTGTGTTCTGGAAAACACTGTAGATTCAGAACTGATCGGGGGAATTGTCATCCAGTATGGAGACAAGCGGATAGACGGATCCATGAAAAAGCAACTGGAAAAACTGAAGCATGGTATTTTAAACAACGACAACCTGTTGAGCAAAGATAAGATTGGGACATACTATGAAAATTAAAACAGACGAGATTACATCGATAATCAAAAAAGAGATTCAGACTTTCAAGCAGGACTTGAATGTTGATGAAACTGGAACTGTAGTGGAAGTAGGGGATGGTATTGCCCGTATTTTTGGACTGAAGAACGTAATGGCCGGAGAATTAGTTGAGTTTGAAAACGGTGTTCGCGGTCAGGCTTTCAACTTGGAAGAAAATTCAGTGGGTGTGGTAATTCTTGGGGAATACAAACACATTGAAGAAGGTTTCTCTGTAAAAAGAACAGGTAAAATTTTCGAAGTTCCAGTCGGGCACGCAATGCTTGGCCGTGTTGTGAATCCTCTCGGTCAGCCGATCGACGGAAAAGGTCCTATAGCGGCTACTTCCTCCAGACCGGTGGAAATTATAGCACCTGGTATTTCCACCAGATACCCAGTATCTGAGCCACTGCAGACAGGTATCAAAGCGATCGATGCAATGATCCCAATCGGAAGAGGACAGAGAGAATTGATCATCGGTGACCGTGGAACCGGAAAGACATCCATTGCACTCGATACGATCATCAATCAGAAAGGAACCGGTGTCATCTGCGTTTATGTTGCGATTGGACAGAAAGCATCGACAGTTTCCAGCCTTGTGCAGAGACTGACAGAAAAAGGCGCAATGGAATACACAATCGTAGTTGCGGCGAATGCTTCCGATCCTGCTCCAATGCAGTACATTGCACCGTATGCAGGATGTTCTCTTGCAGAATTCTTCATGTATAATGAAGGAAAACATACACTTGTTATTTATGATGATCTGTCCAAGCAGGCGGTTGCCTACAGACAGATGAGTCTTCTGCTCAGACGTCCTCCAGGCCGTGAAGCGTATCCAGGGGACGTATTCTATCTTCACTCCAGACTTCTGGAAAGAGCATGTAAGCTGGATCAGAAATACGGCGGCGGATCTCTCACTGCACTTCCGATCATTGAAACTCAGGAAGGTGAGGTTTCTGCCTACATTCCTACCAACGTGATTTCCATTACTGACGGTCAGATTTATCTCCAGTCGAACCTGTTTGCATCCGGTGTGCGTCCTGCAGTGGATGTCGGTATCTCGGTATCCAGGGTAGGGGGAGCAGCTCAGATCAAAGCAATGAGAAAAGTAGGCGGGACTCTGAAACTTGACCTTGCACAGTTCCGTGAACTTGAAGCATTTGCTCAGCTCGGAACTGAATTGGATGCCGCTACTCAGGCACAGCTCGACAGAGGATACAGAATCGTCGAGGTTCTGAAGCAGCCTCAGGCGAATCCAATGCCGGTAGAGGATCAGGTAATTTCTCTGTTCGCTGTAACTAAGGGACTGATGGACGGAATTCCTGTTGCCAAGATCAGAGCTTTTGAAGCATTCCTTCTGGATCATTTTCATTCCAAAGAGGCAGATCTTCTTCTGTCCATCAAGACTGAAAAAATAATTAAAGATGAGGAAGCTCTCTACAATGCTGTGAAGGCAGTAGTAGATGCATTCCTGAAAAAATAAGGCTGGAGCGATAACTTGGCTACACCGAGAGAGATTAAAAAAAGAATCCAGTCCGTAAAAAATACGAGAAAAATCACTCGTACAATGGAGATGGTGGCTACATCTAAGGCTAAGAAAATGAGCAATAAGGTGAATGCATCCAAGCCGTTTGCGGACAAAATTGCTGAGCTGATGGGCTCTCTTTCCAATCTTTCAGGAAAGGTGGAAAGCCCGCTCCTCAGAAAGCCGGAAACAGTGAAGAAAGTTGCCATTTTGGTGATTACTGCAAACAGAGGTCTTTGCGGAGGTTATAACGGTAATATACTGAAAATGACCAGGGCAAGGATTCTGGAATACAAAAAAAACGGGATTGCCTATGAACTGCACGTTGTAGGGAAAAAGGGAATTTCTTACTTTAAGTATTTAAAAGAGCCTATGGCTGCTTCTTATACAAATATTGACGATAAAGTCGGTTATGCAGAGGCAGAGTACTTTGCCAATCTTTTCAAGGATTCATTTGCAGCCGGTAAAGTGGATTTGGTAGAGATTATATCTACAGTATATCATTCATCGGCGGCTCAAAAACCTGAGGTGACCCAGGTTCTGCCGCTGGAGCCGAAGGCGGGAACAGTTCCTTCAAATGATATGGTTCTTTATGAACCAAGTCCCGAAAGGATTCTGGAATCGCTCATTCCGATGGTTGTCAATATGGCATTTTATAAAGCTGTTTTGGAAGCTGTCTGCTCAGAACAGATTGCCAGAAGAATCGCAATGAAGTCTGCGACAGATGCCGCAGGTGAAATGATCAAGATTCTTACAAGAGGATACAACAGGGTCAGACAGGCCAAAATTACCCAGGAGATTTCTGAAATCGTCGCTGGGGCAGATTCTTTGAAATAATTTAGGAGTAAAGATGAACAAGGGCAAAATCAAGCAGGTAATTGGATCGGTACTGGATATTTCTTTCGAAGGAAAACTTCCTGAGATTTTTCATGCTCTGGAGATTGATGTTCAGAAAGATGGAAAGAGTTCAGTATTAGTAGCTGAAGTGCAGCAGCATTTGGGAGACAATACTGTCCGTGCGATTGCTCTGTCTTCTACAGATGGACTGGTTCGCGGTCAGGAAGTCAGAGATACTGGCGAGTCTATTATGGTTCCTGTAGGACAGCCTACACTTGGACGTATTTTCAATGTTCTCGGTCAGCCAGTGGATGAAGCAGGTCCCGTTGTTTCCAAGGACAGAAGAAGCATTCACGTAAATCCTCCTAAATACGAAGATCTACAGCCAAAAACAGAGATTTTTGAAACTGGGATTAAGGTAGTCGATCTTCTTGCTCCTTATATCAAGGGTGGAAAGGTCGGTCTTTTCGGCGGTGCCGGTGTCGGTAAAACTGTCGTTATTATGGAGCTGATCAACAACATCGCAAAGCAGCACGGAGGATTTTCTGTGTTTGCCGGAGTGGGTGAAAGAACAAGGGAAGGAAATGACCTTTGGAGAGAGATGAAAGAATCCGGGGTTATTGACAAGACAGTTCTTGTTTACGGTCAGATGAATGAACCTCCTGGAGCACGTCTTCGTGTTGCTCTTTCTGCTCTTACTATGGCTGAATATTTCCGTGATTCAGCAAGCACAGATGTTCTTCTGTTCGTGGACAATATCTTCCGTTTCTCTCAGGCAGGTTCTGAGGTATCCGCTCTTCTCGGTCGTATGCCTTCTGCCGTGGGGTATCAGCCTACACTTTCTACTGAAATGGGTAACCTTCAGGAAAGGATTACATCCACTCAAAAAGGTTCGATCACTTCCGTTCAAGCAATTTACGTTCCTGCGGATGACTTGACTGACCCTGCTCCTGCAACTGCGTTTACTCACCTGGATGCAACTACAGTTCTTTCCAGATCGATTTCTGAAAAAGGTATCTACCCCGCTGTGGATCCTTTGGATTCCACTTCCAGAGTATTGAACGCTGAAGTTCTCGGTGAAGAGCATTATTCAGTAGCCAGAGAGGTTCAGAGAATTCTTCAGAGATACAAGGATCTTCAGGATATCATTGCGATTCTCGGTATGGATGAACTCTCAGAAGACGATAAGGTTCTGGTTGCAAGAGCAAGAAAGATTGAAAAATTCCTTTCTCAGCCGTTCCACGTAGCCGAAGTATTCACAGGGATTCCTGGAAAATATGTGAAACTTTCTGACACTGTCCGTTCTTTCAAAGAAGTGATTTCCGGAAATTTTGATCATCTTCCAGAGCAGGCATTTTATATGGTGGGTGCTATCGAAGAAGCAGTGGAAAAAGCTAAGAAACTGAAGACCTGATATGTCAGCTAAAAACCTAACAATCAATGTCATCTCTCCTGAAAAGGTTCTCTATACAGGAGAGGGTGATGCTCTGAAGATTCCGGGAGTAGACGGATACTTCGGAGTGTTGCTGAATCACGCAGCTCTGGTTTCAGAGCTGGGTATCGGTGTTTTGGAAATTGAATCCGGCGGAAAAACAAACAAAATGGTTGTGGAAGGCGGATTTGTTCAGATCAATTCCAATGTAGTCAATGTTCTGACAAAGGGCGGAGATACAAAAGAATCGATCAATCTGGACAAGGTCAAATTTGAACTTACACAGCTCCTGAATTCCAAAGACAAAAACAGAGACATAGAAATTCAGAAAGCAAAAGCCAGAATCAGTCTTTTCAAAACGAATTAATTCTCATCAGGTGAATCCTGCATTTCGTGCAGGTTTTACCTTTATTATATCACTTTCCTGAAGACAAAAAATGGTAAATACAGATTTTAAGCCATTACAAAAATCCAAACTGTCGCTAAATCAGATTTTATCTTCAGCATTTTCAGATACCTTAAAATTCACTATCAGTTGAACAGCAGACAGTTTTGCTCAACTACTTCACCTTTGACTCCATCAAATAGATAGCATTTTCCTGTTTGGATTTTCCCTTCCTTTCTAATAATGATTCCGTCAATAATCGGTCCAGAAAAATCGTAACCGCTTAACTAACTCCATTCCATACAATCAAAAAAAAGCTTTCTGCA
>DAORDI010000230.1:0-9392 GCA_035345895.1 Leptospiraceae bacterium | reverse complement strand
AATCATGCGTCAGACTGTCAATAAATTCATTCTTCTGACGTTCAGCATCGTTTCCTGTCAGACGGTCGCGGAACACCCTCGCCACCTCAATGACTTTAGGAAGAGTCCGGTCAAACGCATAGCCGATGAAATATATTGTAATGATCGGAAGTGAGTCTCTGCTGTACTGCTCGCCGAGATACTTGCGAAAACGCATAATGTCCGTGGACAGTTTCGCCTTCTGCAGTTCGATCAGAACCTTCTTTGTGCCCTCACTGGTTTTAATCTCCGCAAGAAAATCCAGACGGTAGACAGTCAGAAAAGGCGTGTGCTCCCGGGACTCTTTCTGAAATGCATTCTTTTCCGAGATGCCCGTTTCTTTCCTGTCCACAGTGACGGTGCTCTCCTGAGGCCTGACTTCAATGGAAATAATTTCCTGGTGAATGATTTCAGAAATCAGTTCACGTGCGATAACTAAATCTTCCAGAAGGAATTTGAACACAGTATCATAAACCGGATTTGCAAGAGCAATTGCCATGGAAAAAGAATGACTCAGCTTTTGGAAAATGTCAAGTGAAAATCAGACAGGGCAGCCAGCCAAAAAAATGAACATCCGAAAGTCAGTCCTCTTTCAAAAGGACAAAGATGAGCGGCAAACATTCGGAAAAAATCCGATTTAGTTATAGACTTTTTTTCCGCAGGAAAGAAAATATAAATGGGATGAAAGGGATCAGGAGACATAATTTTTTACTCCAGTTCGGAGGGAAAAACCCGAAAGGAATAGTATGAACATTTCTAAGCAGAATGCATTGAATTCTACAAAAACAGCTGTAAAGATCGCAAATGTGTTTATTGAACCAGTGGAATACAGCAGTATTGAACTCAGTTTTGGTGCGGAAGATCTGATTCCTTTGAAGGAAATTACAAATGAAATCAAAGAAGAATATTTCCCTCTCTCTTTAGGAAGTACAGAGGACAACACAATTGATTCTATCTCCATTCATCCGATCAAAGAAGAAATTCACGCAACACAGTGGTTTGCAAAAGTAGAGTCTGCAGACACTCTTCCTTTTATGGAAATCAAAAAGGAAATCACAGAAAACTAACCTCTCATATAAACGGCTGAGTTTTACGCAGGTCAGCCGAAACCTTTTTTAGTTCTATATTTTTCTTTCCAGTCTTCTCTTCTAAAGCAGGTTATTTTCCTTCTGTCCAACCTTGCACGACCTACTCTCATTTTGTTTTTTCAGACCGCACATTTTTTTAATAAAATCAGCCTGAAAAATAAAAATCTGTTGACTAATAAGAATTAGAATCATTCTAAATGAATAGGATGAAAATAGAGAAAGAAACAACCAGGAAACTGCTCGAATACTATTCAGAATTATATCATTTTCCTCTGGAAAGAAACAGGATTTTTATGATGTTGAATGATTTTTCTGATGCAGCAGAAAAATATTCGGCATTCCTGAATCAGTTTAAAGTTCCTTTTCATTTCAGCTTTAAACCGCTGGATATGGACAGTGCAGAGAGTCTTGGAAAAACTGACTGGATATTTCGCGACGGAGTATTCTGCCGAATTATATTCTATGCCCCATATTATATTCTGACTGAGGATTTTGACGGACACAGGAAATGGTACAGAAAATCGGATTTTTTCCGGAAGGAAGAAATTTACTTTCTAAGTGCTGAACCGTTCCGCCCCTTTACTCTCGGAGAAAAGGAAATCAGTCCTGAAAAAAGAATTCTATCTCTTATCCGGCTGGAATCTTCCGATATCGGTCTTCTGACTGTGTTTTCCATATTTGCGGCACTTCTGTCCCTTGTCATTCCAGTAGGCACTCAGTCATTTGTGAACATACTTGCATTCGGAACGCAGATGCAGCCTGTCATTGTACTGACCTTTCTGATCACAGGTGCGCTTACCTTTGCAGGCGTTCTGAAGATTCTGCAGATGACAGCAGCCGAGATTCTTCAGCAGAGGCTTTTTGCCAGGGTATTCACTGAGATCATTGCAGGGTTTCCTGAATCGGACAAGGACAGTTTTCTTAAAACGGAGAACAGCAGAAAGCTCAACTACCTTCTGGATATTTCCACTGCTCAGAAAAGTGCTACCGTTCTTCTGACTGACGGTCTGGCAATCCTTCTCCAGATGACGGTCGGCATTATTGTCCTTCTTCTGTACCATCCAATTTTCATTATATATGATGTTTTCATCATTATTTTGTGTTATTTTGTAACAGTCCGACTGGGAAAGGACGGAGTCAGCACCAGCATCCTTGAATCAAAGTACAAGCATAAGACCGTTTTCTGGCTTGAAGAAGCTTTTGAAAAATTTTCTGCCATTCAGGGAAGGAGAGGACTTGATCTGGTCAGAAAGAAGGCTGAAGGAATTGCAGGGGACTACCTTCATTACAGGGGAGTGCATTTTCATACCCTTAAAAAACAGGCCTCTGTCTTCATTCTTTTTCAGGCAGTAGGAACGGCAGTTCTTCTCGGAATGGGAGGATATCTTGTCATTAAGGGAGAGATTTCGCTTGGACAGTTTGTCGCATCAGAAATCATTGCTGCAAAAATTATGGAGAGTTTCAGCAAGTCTGCGAAGTATCTGGAAAGTTATTATGACCTCTGTGCCAGTCTGGATAAAATATCTCACGCCCTTGAATCCGGGGATTCTTCATTCAGACGAAATACGAGTGCAGCCTCGAATGATGACAGAATGGAATTCAGAAATGCATCCTTTTCTGTTTCTGGAAAAACTTTCCTTGTTAATGATATTCTGATGAACAAAGGTGATTCTGTTTCCGTGAAAGGAGAGAATTCTGCCGTAAGGGAATTTTTCCGGATACTCTGCGGATCTGATATCCGTTCATTCAAGACAGATTCCGATATGCTTTTCTGGGCAGAAAATTCAATTATGATCTCCTCACCGAAGTTTTTCTCCGGGCCGCTCGAGGAAAGCCTGAATCTGTTTACAGACAGGGAAACATTCAGTGCAATTCTAAAAAAACTCGGAATCTACAGCAGAATCTGCTCTGAATTCGGCGAGGATTTTCATTCACTCGATATTTCTGAATTTACCGAAAGGCTGAATGAGGATGATCTTTTCCTTTTTTATACAGCGCTTGTCTGGAGAAATTCTGTCTCTCTTGCAATACTCTGTCCGCCGGGGTACATAGGAGAGAACACCCTTTCCGCACTGAACAGCTTTATTCAGAATTATGGCATGGAAGTCATTGTAATTCACTGTAATGATAAAATAATATCAAATAAATCTTTTGAAATAATGGAGAGAAAAAAAGATGAATGAGCACCGACTGTCTCTTCTGGAAGAAACCAAGGGTTCAGTTTCCATCCGAAATTTTTCCAGACTTCTTGTAACAGCATCTGTCTTTATCTTTCTTTCGCTGTGCATACTTCCCTGGCAGCAGACCGTGTCAGGGTATGGGCGGGTTGTTGCTTATGCTCCGCTGGACAGACAGCAGTTCATTGAAGCTCCGATTGACGGAAGGATTGTCCACTGGCATGTACAGGAAGGAAGCAACGTAAAGAAGGATGATCTCATTGTGGAGATATCGGATAATGATCCTATGTTTCTTCAAAGGCTGCAGGAGGAAAAGTCTGCAATAGAGTCCAGGATTGCAGCTGTCAAGGCCAGAAGCGAAGCGATTCAGGCCAGAATCCGTTCGCTTGAAGGTTCTGTCGGCAATTCTGTTTCTGCCGCAAAATCGAGAACAAGAATGGCCAGGGACAGGATTGATGCATCTGAACATGCATTGGAGGCGGCAGCGGCAGTATACAGGACTGCGAGCATCAATTCTAAAAGACAGAAGACTCTTTTTGCGCAGGGGCTTGCTTCCCAAAGAGCAGTGGAAACTTCTGAAATGGAGGAAGCCCGGGCTCTTACAGATCTGAACCGTGCCAAGGCTGCAGTCAGTTCTTCCAAGTCAGAACTGCTTGCACTTCAGTCTGATCAGTCCAAGGCAGGCACTGACGGGTCTGCTTCCATTGAAGATGCAAAAGCATCCTATGCTGCTGCACTTGCAGAACTGGCAAGTGCTCAGGCAGAACTGCCGCGAATTTCTGCACGGCTTTCCAGACAGCATTCTCAGACAGTCAGAGCACCTAGAGACGGAACCGTAATGAGACTGATTGTATCTCAGGATGGAGAAATGGTCAAGACCGGCGAACCGCTTGTCATTCTTATCCCTGATGCAGGGGACAGGGCGGCCGAAATCTGGATAGACGGGAATCATCTGCCGCTCCTCAGCGAAGGGAGAGAGGCGAGAATACAATTTCAGGGATGGCCGGTGCTGCAGTTCAGCGGATGGCCGGATATGTCGTTCGGAACATTTGCAGGAAAGGTCATTCTTGTAGACAGTACGGACAATGGAACAGGAAGGTTCAGAATTCTAATTAAGCCGACCGACGGTTCGAAGTGGCCTGACGGCAAATACCTGCGTCAGGGAGTCCGTGCCTTCGGATGGATTTTTCTGAACAGGGTGAGCTTGGGATATGAAATATGGCGTAGGTTCAATGATTTCCCGCCTGAAATTCCCGGAATGGACTTAAAAGAACCGAAGAAGAAGGAAAAAAAATGAAAATACTTTATGCAGTGTTTATGGCCTTTGTCTGCAGTTTAGCAGCGGAAGAAAAGCCGCGCGTCAAGGAAAGGCTGACTTTGAAGACAGCCCTTGACAGGGTGCAGAAAAACTTCCCCCTTCTTGCGGCTGTTCTGCAGGATGTGAGAATTGCACAGGGGGATTTATTGAGCTCAGAAGGTGCATTTGACGGAAGGATCGGCAGTTCCGGCACTTCATCCACAGGTTATTACAATAATCAGAGAATGGATGTACTGATTGAACAGCCGACCATGTATAACGGCACATCCCTGTTTGCAGGGTACAGACTCGGTACTGGAAAATTTCCGCCTTATTACGGTGAGAGGGAAACGAACAAATACGGAGAATTCAGAGCAGGAGCACGGGTTCCAGTCTGGAGAGACAGAGAGATCGACAGGGGCAGGGCGGGGATACGGCAGGCCAAAATCGGAGTCAGACTGGCTGATCTGACTGTTGAACAGCAGAAACTGGAAATATACAGGAATGCCTGCTTCAGATACTGGGACTGGGCGGCAGCCGCCGAGAAACTGAAAATTGCTAAGTCCAATTATGAAATTGCAAAGGAAAGGCAGAAGCAGATTGTCGGGCGTGTGAAAGCCGGGGATCTTCCTAAGATTGAGGAAAAGGACAATGAAAGAATTCTTCTTCAGAGAGAATCTCAGTTTCTTTCCGCGGAGCAGAACTTTCAGATTGCATCCAATGAACTCGCTATTTTTCTCCGGACAGAATCTGAAAAGAACTTTCTTCCTTCAATGGAACAGCTTCCGGAGAATCCTTTCGATCAGATCCGCGAAAATGAATCGATCGACGTCGAATACGGACTGAAGCTGGCGCTCGATAAGAGACCTGAGATTAAGAGGATTCAGGCTCAGAAGGAACAGAATATTCTGGACAGAGAGCTTGCGAAGAACCAGATGAAGCCCGGGATAGACTTTGTTTTTGCTGCCTCACAGGATATGGGACCAGGAAGTGAAACCAGATCAAAGCCCGAGCTTGAGGCATCACTGGTACTGAGCATTCCTCTTGCAACAAAAACTCAGAAAGGGAAAATGCTTTCTGCCGATGCAAAAAATGAGAAACTGGATGCACAGGAAAAATTCCTTCGGGAAAGGATTGAAGCGGACATTAGAAATTCATTTTTTCTGCTGAAGGCATCATTAAAAAGAGCAGACCTTGCCAAAAAGGAAAAGTCTCTGGCGAAGGAGCTTGAGGCAGCGGAAAGAAACAGATTTCAAATCGGTGAAGGAACTCTGATTCTGGTAAATATCAGGGAGCAGACCTCAGCTGAGGCACTGAACAGAGAAGTGGATGCACTGGCAGAAAGAAACAGGGCATGGGCACTTTACAGAACTTCGACGGGAGAATGGACCTTTGAATAGAGTCAGGGATATTTAGGCAGAGGCAGAAGAGGGGGAGCTTTCTCCAGGTTTCTTTCTATTGACTTTAATGCAAGGAGGGAATCATCCTTGTACTGACAGAAATCAACTGTCTCCGCACTGGAATATCGGCCATACTCATTTGTTTCCGTTGTCAGAAAACCTCCTGAACGGATACATAGAAAAATGCTGACAGATTTCGGTCTGGAGAGGTCAGGCCAGATTTTGTCAGGAGTAAAGTATTTTCGGTAGTCTCCGCTTTCCAGTTTTTCAATCAGTTTCCAGGCTCCGCATTCTCTCTTTACATAAACTTTTCCTGTGCGTCTTACGCACTGTTCACTGATGTAAAGTCCTGCCTTGTGAAATTTCAGCACGTTTTTTCTAGTCTCTGATTCCGTGAATTTAAAAGTTTCCTTCGAAGGTTTTTCCTTGAGTTCGGCGGCAGAAAAAGGATTCTGGGTCACAGTGATAAAAACAAGCATAATAATGTATTTAAATTTATAAATTTCCTGAGCTGCCATTGCTGTAGTCTCCTATCTCAATTCCTAAAAAAGTAATGTCGTCTGTAGGCTCTTTGATTCCCATGAAATGTCTCATATCCAGAAGGCAGTTGTGCATCTGCAGTGCTACATTTTCGTTCTTATGCTCGGAAATGAAGCGCAGAAATCCTTCTTCCCCCAGCTGTGAATTTTTTTCATCAAATACTTCCAGCAGTCCGTCAGTAAAAAGAAAGACCCTGTCTCCTTTGCTGACAGGAGTTTCCTTTGTTTCATAGGAGCGGGTGCTCTGTATTCCTATAATGGCTCCTGTTCTGTGAAGTTTAATGATCCCGTCCTCTCTCTGAACAGCCTGAGGAGGATGCCCTGCTGACGAATAATAAATCCTGCTTTCATTCAGATCTATGTCAAGAACAATTGCGGAAAAGTAAATTCTCATCCCCTTGTATCCCTCTGTAAAACGGATCTGAAGGGAGAACAGTAAATCGCCGGGATCCGAAATAAAATATTTCAGTCCGTCATACTCGCTTTTGATGAGCATTGTAATCAGTGCAGCCTGCACTCCGTGTCCTGTTGCATCGGCGAGAAAAAAGCGGACTTTTCCGGGGCTGATTTCATATATATCAAATATATCGCCCCCGATCACGTCAAGGGGCAGGAAAATGGAATTTACTTTCAGTGAAGGATGTGTAAAATTTCTGGGAATGATCTTTTCCTGGATGATGCTGGCCATACTGATGTCTTTCTGTATGTGCTCATAGAAATCCTGGATTCTTTTGGTTCTGTCCTGCACCTTGCTTTCAAGTTCAATTGTCGCTTCTTCCTGAAGCTGAATTGTTCTGTCTATTGCGTCCTGATTTTCCTTTTTGATCAGATTGATTTTGTCTGCAAGTGCAAATGAAAGAAGAATAGTTTCTGCCGCGGATCCGATCTGTATCCCGTACAATGTCAGAAATGAAACAGGGATGAATCCGAACATACTGAGTACAGTGACTGCAGCAAAGAAAAGAAACATTCCCCAGGCAAGAAGAAAGAATCTCGCCGGTCTGAATTTCTTCTGTGAAGCCACAATGCCTGCCGCAAGGATCAGGAATACGCTGAACAGACCGATGGTCAGTGCTGTCTGGTTGATGATTCCGGTCGAGACATAAAAGGAAAAGAGGCAGATCAAAAGTCCTGAGAGTGCAGAAAACCTCAGCAGATGGCTTAGATACGATAAATGATTTTTTATTTTTAAAAAATTATCAGCAAAAAGATTGGCAAAAAAAATCGTCAGCCCTAAGAAAAATGCGAATGCAGTATTTGTCCATTCGGGACTGTCCGGCCAGAGATACTGGAATGCATGACCGTGACCTACTGCCTGGAGCATTGTATATGATCCTGTGAATCCGATGTAAAACAGGTAAGCGGTTTCTCTGAGCGAGAACAGAAGAAATAGGTTGTATAAAAACATGGCCGCCATCAGCCCGTAATAGAGTCCGTGCCCAGTCTCCTCCCTGAGTTCTGAAAACTGGAATGAGTTTTTGTCCCAGACGGAGATTGGAACAGACAGACTTCCGCTCGTCTGAATTCTGAGAAAATACAGTTTCTTTTCATTCTTTTTCAGAGTTGTTTCAAATACAAATTCTCTGTAGAAAATTTCTTTTGTGGATTCAGGAAGTCGGTCTCCTGTGTGAATTTCTTTCAGTATATTCTTTGTTTCAGGATCAATTTCGAAATAATCCACGTAATCGAGGGAGTGGTATGCAATAAGAAGCAGAAATCTTTTTTCCAGGTTTGAATCCTGATGCATGGAGAATCGAATCCAGATGGGTTCAGGGCTGTATCCTTCAGAGATGAAGTCCTTTGTATTTTCAGAAAACTTGGAATTCGGGGAGGAAAGAACGGTTTGAATTGTTTCCCGGCCGCTTCTGTCCACATAGATATCGACCTTGTTTTCCAGGCGAATTTTGGAAAATTTTTCAGGAAGATATACGGATTTATCGTCAGCCTGAACAGGAGACAGAAAGACTGTCAGTGCAGAAATACAGATGCAGGATTTGAAAAAAAAATTCTTCATTCTAGTTCATCTCTTCTGTTCTCTACAGCATTGTTAAAAAAACGGGCATAACAGTCATTATGTTTTTTTGCGTAAAACTGCTTTTCAAAATCATGCTTTTCAAGAGAGTGAACTAATCCGATGTTCAACCGTAAAATATTCAATCTGCCGAACTTTCTTACGGTGCTCAGAGTTATTTTTGTGCCGATGTTCATAATCTGTCTTTTTCAGAAGAAGGCTGTTTATTATTATTCGGCTCTAGGGCTTTTTATCGCTGCCTCTATAACTGACTACTTTGACGGGTATCTTGCAAGAAAATGGGATCAGACCACTGAATTCGGGAAATTTCTCGATCCTCTAGCCGACAAGATACTGATTCAGGGAGCCCTCGTTTCCTTTCTGTTTTTAGACAGTCAGATAGAACTCTGGATGGTGGCATCCATCGTCCTCAGAGATATTCTCATAACTGCACTGCGGTCAGTCGGGATTGCAAACGGAACGGAAGTGAAGACCTTTGTTCTGGCTAAATGGAAAACTGCTTTTCAGATGGGAGCGGTGCTGATTCTGGTTCTGCTTTTTTCGGTAGTGCCTGAGGCAGAACGGTTCAGAATCAATTCTTATTATGATTCAGGAAGATCTGCCGGATACTCCGGTTTCGGACTTGCCGTTCAGTCCTTTCAGAAATTTATTCAGAACCCTCATTGGATTTTTAGTGCGGAATTTACAGATTATTTTCTGGTAACGCTCACTTCTCTTCTTACCATTTTTTCAGGACTGCAGTACTTTTATGAATATCCAGATCTTTTAAAACCGAAAGCTATACTCAACACATTCAGAAGGAGAAACAATGATGAAGATTCTGCATAAGGCGGCTCTGGGA
>DAORDI010000229.1:0-9403 GCA_035345895.1 Leptospiraceae bacterium | reverse complement strand
GAAAGACTTCTGATCTTTGCTTTTACAAGATGCAGAGGGTTCAGTATCAGGCCTGATATATATTTTACAAAAAGGAAGACTGCAAGTATGCCGAATGCCAGGATTGAAAATACAATATAAATGTAATTTCTGGAAAGTTCCGCAAATGTGCTCACTGTGCTTTTGGCATTTTCTATTTTGGAGTTTATTGCGGAAGAAAACGCTGCTGTAACCGGATCAATTGCGGGATACAGTATATTTTTCCCAAAATCTTCAAGAACTGCACTGTCTTCCTTGAGCAGTATTTCCTCAAGAATATCGAGTTTCTGATCGGCATCCTTGACTGCATCCTTGATTTTAACTGCATCAGATCCCTGGAATTTCTGCAGAGTCTCTTCTGTTTTTTTCGAAATTTCCTTTCTGGCTTTTTTGACTGCAGATCTGGATTCAGCCCAGCTGACATTCTTTGCTCTGAGCTTGTGCACGGTATCCACGACTGTCACTGCATACAGATCGAGGATGTCCCTCATGGAACTGATTTCTGATATTTCCTTCTGCAGTGCAGACTCCATCCTCGAAGAACTGGAGCTGATAAGCAGAAGGCTGACTCCGCCCGGCAGGGCAAATACAAAGGCAGACAGTAATCCTGTCAATAATATCAGGCTCTTTATTTTATTTAATTTTATCATTTATTTTTCTCCATTCAGTTCAATCCTGCAGTGATTTCTGTCTTTTTTTTCCAATGCCTGTTTTCAATCTCGGCAACTCTTTTAAAAAAGGCTCCGATGTCCAGAAGAAGTGCCACTTCCCCTGTGCCTAAAATAGTGCTTCCGCTGATTCCTTTCAGATTCTGGAAAATTTTTCCTAACGGTTTGATGACAGTCTGAAGTTCACCGTGCAGAGTATCCACAACAACGCCTGCCTTTTTTCCTGCATACTGAAGAACCAGTACATTCTTTCTGGAAGTTCTGCTTTCCGGAATGCCCAGCACATCCGCCAGGATCAGATAGGGAAGAATTTCGCCTCGCAGATTGATGAAATTTTTCCCGTCGGAATCCTCTCCTTTTTTTGAGAACTCAATGCATTCCACTATATTGTCGAGAGGGATTACAAAATTTGCATCTCCCACTCTGAAAAGAAATCCGTCAATGATTGCCAGTGTAAGAGGAAGTCTGATCTGCAGCATTGTTCCTTTTCCGAATTCTGAAAATACCGTGACACTTCCTCTCAGAGCCTCAATGTTTCTGCTGACTACATCCATTCCGACCCCTCTTCCTGAAATGTTCGTAATCTTTTCTGCAGTGGAAAAACCCGGCTGAAAAATCAGTCTGAATATCTCTTCGTCGGACATTGACTTCTCTGCAGAGATAAGTCCTTTTTCTGCCGCTTTCTTCAGTATTTTTTCGCGGTCGAGTCCCTTTCCGTCATCACTGACTTCAATGACGATGCTTCCCGTTTCGTGGTATGCATGAAGTGAGAGTCTGCCTTTGACAGGCTTGCCGAGCGCTTTTCTTTCTTCAGCCGTCTCGATTCCATGGTCAATTGCATTTCGTATGATATGCATAAGTGGATCATTTATCTTCTCTACGACTGCTTTGTCCAGTTCAGTTTCACCGCCTGAAATAAAGAGCTGGATTTCCTTTCCCAGTTCTTCTGAAAGAGTTCTTACCACTCTGTTGTATTTTGAAAGAGTATCTCCTATCTGAACCATTCTGAGATTGAGGGATACGTCTCTGATTTCACTGACCAGTCTGTTCAGATTGGAAACCGCCTCAGACAGCTGAGAGTCCTTTTTCTGGAGTGCCATCTGGCTCAGACTTGCACCTGCAATGACAATCTCTCCCACAAAGTCTACGAGCTGATCGAGTTTGGCAGAGTCAATCCGTACAATTCTGTTCTCTCTTGCAGGAGGGTTTTTCTTTGTTTCTTCATTGGCGGATGAACTGCTTTCCTTGAGATGATCTTCACTGGCGACCGAAGTCTCTTTTTTTTCTCTGCTGAGTCTCCTTTCTTTTTTTCTGTAATCTTTCAGTAAAAGTGCCTGCCTTCTGTCCAGAATTCCCATAAGTAAAAATATTCTGACAAGACGGAGAACAGATTCTTTTCCTTTTCGGCTGAGAACATAGGCAGTAAAATCTTCCGGATTTCTGTCGGGAGGAAATATCTTTATGCTGCAGTCATACTGAACGAATTCAAATGCATCCTGAATGAATTCCATATCACGGTCTGTTCTGTAAAGAAGCTCGAATCCAAAATGGCATTCTGAAGGATCAAATGAGCTTATTTCCGGAATTGCAGCAGTGATTGTATAAAGATTTACAATTTCCCCGTTTTTTTTCAGATATCTGAAAACGGAAGCCGGGTCGAGACCATTGCGGAATGTATCCTTTTCATATCTGAGAGAGATATGCCATAACCCGTCTTTCTGTGAAAACTCAGATCCGGCAGTTTCTCTGTTTTCCGAAACAGTTTCTGAAGGAACTGAAATTTCTTTCTGATTCAGAAGAACTGCAGAATCGGAAGTTTTTATTTCCAGTTTTTTGTCTGAAAATTCGGAAAGTCTGGTCATCAGACTGTTCTGAACTTCATGCATTTCACTGTCCGGCTGTCTGTTCTGCACTTCCAGTTCCACCAGATCAGAGAGATGATCCCTGCATTTAATAAGCACAGATATGAGTTCAGGGGTCATGGGAATCTGAAGCGAACGGAGCCGGTCAAGTACGTTCTCCACGATATGAGTGAATTCTACTATGTACTTGAATTCGAAAATACCTGCACTGCCTTTGATCGTATGAACAGACCGGAACAGTTCATTGATTTTTTCCTGACTGACTGTATCGGATCCTGACTGAATCTCCAGAAGTGCGTTTTCCATTTTTCCCAGAAGGTCCGCCGCTTCGGAAAAGAAAATCTCTCTGACTTCCGTGAGATCTATATCCATTTCAGAGGATTCCTTTAGAAGGTCTCTTCATCCCGTACCGAAAAGAATACTTTTCTCTGTCTGACTGACTGATTCTGATTCTGTCCTCAAAGAAGCCGACAAGGCCGTATATATCCAGAAGATCCAGAAGTGCCGGGGAATGGCTGACTATGGTAAATGTTTTCCTGCTTTTCCGGAATTCATTTTTGCAGGCGATCAGAAACTGAACTGCCGCTGAATCTGCTTCCGAGATTTTTGAGGCATCTGCAATGACACTCATTCCCTGATTCAGGGCATTCAGTATGTCCTGTCTGAATGTATTCAATGAATAAATGTTGAATTTTTCCGGGAGAACAATTCTGTCTTCGGGATCTGAGGATTTCATAATTATGAAATCAGTTTATTGATTGCTTTCAAAAGCTGTTCAGGGGCAAACGGTTTGACCAGCCATGCCTTGGCTCCGGTTTCCAGTCCCTTCCTTTTTTTATCTTCCTGAGATTCCGTAGTAAGCATTATAATGGGAATATATTTATTTTTTCATCATCTCTTATTTTGGATACGAAAGTCAGTCCGTCCATATTCGGCATATTGACGTCGCATACAATCAGATTAAAATCCTCAGCTGCCACTTTTTTCAGTGCTTCTATTCCGTCCGATGCTTCGCTTATTTCAAAACCGGCCGTCTTCAAATGAATGTTCAGCACCTTTCTGAATACTGCAGAGTCGTCTATAATCAGTATTTTCTTAGACAAAATTGTTCTCCTTTCGATACTCATCCGCATAAAGGGATGCTTATTTCGGCGCTCACAGTCACCTTGTCGCCTTTTTTCTGGTTCTGTATTTTGAATTCTCCGCCAAAACAGTCCACAATATAACTGATCATAGTCAGTCCGAGTCCAAGTCCGAATCTGGAAACTCTCAGATGTTCATCGGCAGGCGGCTGTATTCTGTAAAAAGGCTCAATGACCAGACTTTCCTTTTCGGGTGTGATTCCTTCATACAATGACGAATCAATTTCATTGGAAACCAGTATATGATAACTGTCTTCTTTAATAAAATCTTCTATAATAATTTCTGTTCCTGTTTTTCCGAATTTGAGGGAGTTGATTACAATTTCTTCCACTGCTATGAACAGTTTGGAAGGATTGACGGAGATTGTGCCTGCCGTTCCTCTTTTCTCAAATCTGAGTTTCAGATTTCTGCTTTCAAACGACTGTTCCAGTTCCTTCAGAAGCTCCGGAAACTCTCCGTATATTTCAGAAGCATCTATTTTCTCCAGTTCCACGGATTCATCAAAAAGCTTAACCACATTCTGCAGTCCGTTCAGGATGGATCTGCTGAAGTGATTGTTGTCAAAAAGCAGGTCCAGAAGTTCGCAGTCCACCTCATATACATTTCCCTTTTTCACTGCCAGACTTTTTACCATATCGACGAGAGAAACGGAAGTTCCCAGACCGGACCCCTGGGAAAGAGAAGTTGCTAGATTATAAATGGAAGATTGATAAAGCCGATATTTGAATGCTTTTTCCAAAGCAGTGAACTCCTCATAATGATGCAGATTTGATGCTGGGATCTAATGTGGAGGCAAGCTTTACAGAATCAAGAGTTTTTTAAATTGCGGAAGCCGCTTTTTTCCATTGACTAAAAAAAACATATAAACCCTTATGGCAGACAGGCGAGTGTGGTGAAATTGGCAGACACGCCAGATTTAGGTTCTGGTGCCGGAAGGCGTGGGGGTTCAAGTCCCTTCACTCGCAAATCCTGCCTTTTAATATGAATGAATTTTTAACCAAAACTTTCTATGGAAATACTATTCTTGAATGGACTGCCTCTCTGTCCATTATCTTCGGTTCATTTGTTGTAGGAAAAATACTCTACTGGGTGTTTGAGAGTTTCCTGAAAAGATTTGCGGAAAAATCCGAAACAAAACTGGATGATCTGCTCATTGACAATCTGAAGGCTCCGGCGACTCTTGCGATTATTCTGCTGGGAATCCGTCTTGGACTCAGTTATCTGAATCTGCCTGAAAAGGGGAGTCTCTGGATCAACCGGATTTATCATATCCTGTTTGTGATCAATGCTTCCTGGTTTCTTGCAAGAACAATCGATACTGTTTATTCAGAGTTTATTGTGCCGATGTCCGCCAAACTGGACGCAGAACTGAATGAACTGATCCTTCCTCTGCTTCGCAAGGGAACAAAATTTCTGATCTGGACTCTGGGCATTATCATCGGAATGAACAATGCGGGATATGATGTAGGTGCGTTTCTCGCCGGACTCGGGATCGGGGGGGTTGCAATTGCACTTGCGGCAAGAAGCACTTTATCCAATATCTTCGGCGGGATAACGATATTCATCGATCAGCCTTTCAAAATCAACGACAAGATCAGGGTAAAGAGCCGAGTTCACGGAATCGAAGGCAAGGTCGGAGAAGTAGGTCTTCGGCAGACAAAACTGGTGACAGGAGACGGAAGCTGTCTCTGGGTTCCTAATTCCATATTTGCGAACGATCCTGTGGAGAATGTCTCTCAGGCAAACTCAGTCAGAACCTCCTCCATACTTAAAATCAGCAAAAAAAACAGTTTTGATAAAATTGAAACGGCGATGGCAGTTTTGAAAGAAGCCGGCTCGGCAGAAGAGATGAATTCTCCTCCTGTAATCGGAGTTCAGTCGATCGAATCAGGATGTATTGAACTTCTTTTTATCTATTTCATCAGAAAGGATCTGGACGATCTGGCTGTTCAGACATCGGTGAATCTGAAACTTCTGAAAAAATTCAAGGAGAACGGAATTGAATGGGCGGAAAATTTCAGTGATTCTGAGGGAAAAGATTCTTTCGACTGAATTATTCAGTTTTCTGGAATATATTATATGTTTAAAAAATTAAAAAATATTTTTATCTGCCTTCTTGTTCTTTCGGCGGCAGTTCACGTTTTTGATTTGATCGGTCAGCCCGGAACTCCTGTGAAAAGATTCAAGCTTCTTGCAGGAGGAGATATTATGTTCGACTGGGGACTCAGGCAGGTAATGAAGTCGAAGGGGAAATTTGTTCCCGTCGACAATCTGCTTCCGCTTTTCATTGAAGCTGATTTTTCCATGGCAAATCTGGAAACTCCTGTTTCTGAAACAGCAGAAGACATCGACAGACTGAAGTCCTATGTGTTCAATGCAAAACCTTCTGAAATGGAAGTTCTGAATCATCTGGGGATCGATCTTGTTTTTCTGGCAAATAATCATACCATGGATTACGGTGTGAAGGGGATTGAGGAGACATTCAAGCATTTGAAGAAATACAATCTTCATCATGTAGGCGCAGGAAGAAATCTGAAGGAATCCTTTCTGCCTTTTACTGTGGCCGGTCTGAATGCAAGAATTTACAGTGTGAGTCAGATAGGGGAGACAAGGCTTTTTGCAACAGACAAAAAACCGGGTGCAGCTCCTTTCGTCATGAGCACGCTTAAGAGCATCCCTGACAAAACTAAGCTGAACATACTTTCAGTGCACTGGGGACAGGAGTACAATCCGGAACCGATGCCCTCTCAGATCACAAATGCGCATGAGCTGATCAATGCAGGATTCAGAATTATCATAGGTCATCATCCTCATATTCCGCAGGGGATAGAAAAATACAAAAATGGAATCATATTTTATTCATTGGGCAATTTCATTTTTGGAAGCAGAAATCCTTACCTGAATCATAATATGATTGTGATGCTTCATTTCGAAAATGAAAATCCTGTACTTGCCGAGATCATTCCCGTATTCGGAAAATTTCAGGAGGCCGAGCATATTTTCGGACCTGTAAAAACGGATGAGGCAGAGTCCTTTCTGCAGGAGATTGCAGTCCTTTCTCTGAAGCTGAATACAAAGCTGGAAATCAGGAATGGAAGAGGATACATAAAACTTTGAATCCGTACGGAATTCAGGATGCATATCAGAAAGCAATTGCATTTGCAGGAATTGCACATAAGGATCAGAAGATTCCCGGTTCAGATGTATCGTATGTTGTGCACCTGGCCAACGTTGCAATGGAAGTGCTTTTTGCATACAGTGAATCAATGGACTTTGATCTCGAAACAGCACTTCAGTCTGCACTCCTTCATGATACTCTTGAGGATACTGATATTTCATTCGAAGATCTTCAGAAGAATTTCGGAGGGAAAGTCGCCGAGTGCGTGCATTCACTTACAAAAAATATGAATCTTCCCAAAGAAGACAGGATGAAGGATTCACTGAACCGAATTCTGAAACAGGGAAGAGATGCCTGCATAGTGAAACTTGCAGACAGGATTACCAATCTTCAGATCCCTCCTTCCTACTGGTCAAATGAAAAAAAGAAGCAGTATCTTGCAGAGGCAGAACTGATTCTGAATATGCTTCAGAATACTCATTCCTATCTTGAGAACAGACTGAGGGCCAGGATCAAAATTTACTTGAACTATTTATACTGAGCATAGTCTATATAGTAAACAAGAGGAGTCCAGATGAAACTATTCATAATTACTGCAGCTGTGTTTCTGTCAGCAGCATTAACTGTTTCAGCAGATGACAAAAACGATGATCATCGCGGAAAATGCAAGGAAGATGTAAAAAAATTCTGTGCCGGAATCAAACCCGGTCAGGGAAGAATTGTGACATGTCTGAAAGCGAAAGAGAGTGAACTGTCAGAGTCCTGCAAAGCGCATTTTGATCAGAGAAAGGAAGACATAGAGGAAGTAAAACAGTCCTGCAAGGAAGACAGAAAAAATCTCTGCCGCGATATAAAACCTGGAGAAGGAAGGATTTACAGATGCCTTTCTTCGAAAGAAGCGGAGCTTTCTGAAGCATGTCGAAATGCTTTGGCAAAAAATAAAAAATAAATCTTTTGGAAGACTTGTCTGCTCTTTGCGGCAGGTTCTTCCGTTCTCATCAGTAAACTTTCCTGTTTTTCAATAATTCATGCAGACCTTTTCAGACCTGAGAGGAAATGTATTTTTTTATATTTCCAGAATATTTATACTGTATCCTATGTAAAAAACAGTGAGATGCCTTTCCTGTTCCTGTGCTCTCTTCCCGCAGGTGCGGATTTTATCGAAAACAGACGCTGAAAAATCTTGGAAAGAAATTGCTGCCTTCCGGACTTTGATGCTGAATCAGAGACTGAGACTGAGTTTATGAGTCCCGCCGGTTTTCCCCTTCTGAAATGAATGAAAAAAACGGAAAAATTTACCACTGTAAAATTTGTCTAGGATAAAACTTTATTCAAAATGAGATTTTGAACAGAGAGTAAATGAGATAAATTGAAAACCGTTTGCTTTAAAATTCAATGAAAAAAATATGGGGATTGAACCCTTCCAAATGGGTGAAAAATCCTAAAGAGGATGATGTGTATGTATCAGGCATTTACTGAAGAACAATTGCAGATCCGCGATCTGGTCAGAGACTTTACTCGCCGTGAGATCACTCCAGTTGCGCATATATGGGATGAGAAAAATGAACATCCGACAGAACTCATCAACAAGATGAGAAGAGAATTGGGAATAAACGGTCTTACTATTCCTGAAGAATTTGGAGGGATGGGGTACGGTTCAGTAGAGCAGTGCCTAGTAACTGAAGAGATGAGCAGGGGCTGTCTTGCAATCGCTCTCGGATTCGGTTATACCGGTCTCGGAATGCTTCCAATTATGAAAGGTGCAACGGATGAGCAGAAGAAAAAATGGCTTCCTCCAGTTGTTGCAGGAGAGATGGGGATATCCTTCTGTCTTTCTGAACCCGGTGCCGGTTCTGATGTTCCTGGTATGACTACAAGAGCAGAAAAGAAAGGCGACAAGTATGTTCTGAACGGAACTAAGCAGTGGATTACCGGTGCAGGTGATGCAGGCGCTTATACAGTTTTCGCCTACACTGACAGGGGACGCGGAACGAGAGGTGTCAGCTGTTTCTTCGTTCCAAGAAATACGCCTGGACTGATTGTAGGAAAAAAAGAAGACAAGCTCGGTATCCGTGCTTCCGGAACTCATCAGGTCATTTTTGAAGACTGTGCTGTTCCTGCAGAAAACCTGATCGGAAAAGAAAACCTTGGATTTATTTATGCATTGCATACATTGAATGCATCCCGTCCATACGTTGCGGCAATGGGTGTCGGGGTGGCACAGGCTGCTCTGGATTACGGTGCAAGATATGCAAGAGAAAGAGAGCAGTTTGGACAGAAGATCAGTACATTCCAGGCAGTTCAGCATATGCTAGCAGATATGTCTATCATCGTAGAAACCGGCCGCGAAATTACTTATCGTGCTGCAAGAATGTCTGATGCAAACGATCCAAACCTTGCAAAATATTCTGCAATCGCAAAGGCAGTTACTTCAGAAGGTGCAGTAAAATGTGCTCTGGATGCAATTCAGATTCACGGCGGTTACGGTTATACAAAAGAATATCCTGTGGAAAAACTTCTGAGAGATGCTAAGATCCTCTGTATTTTTGAAGGAACTACTCAGATCCAGAAAAACGAAATTGCTGCTTATGTAA
>DAORDI010000228.1:1700-9411 GCA_035345895.1 Leptospiraceae bacterium | reverse complement strand
GATCCTCCCATTCCGATTTCTGAACTCTTTTTAGACGAGAAAAAGTTTGAAGAATTGTTCGGTGAAGATGCATCTGACGATGATTCTGCAGGAAACATCGGACGGGTTCCGGCAGAATTATCATTAAAATATCTTATCCAGGACTATAAGGTATGCAGAATCTGCAGAGCAGATAAATTTTTTCCTATTTCACCAGTTTCAGAAACGCGGCAAGTAGTCCTCCGGATGCGAATACCATTCCGATAATCCAGCGAACCAGATCCGTTCTGACTTTTTCAATGCTCACACTGAGCTTCACATCCAGTTCTTTTATATCCTTTGAAAGCCTCACGTCCAGTTCTTTTATGTCCTTTGAAAGCTTCACATCCAGATCCTTGATTTCTTTAATGATCCGAAGCTCTGTTTCGCTCAAGTCTCTTCTGGAAGCCGGTTCTGATTCAGAATATTTTCCAAAAAGGGCCGCAAGTTCCTTGGACTGCATCTCAGTAAATTTTGCTTTTTTTAAAACAGTATATACTTCCAGAGTATTCATATTATCCATACGGATACAATGTGTAAAATATTGTCAACGACTCCTTTTTTCTTTCCAGTTTTACATCCTGCGGTGAATTAAATCGGAAGAGTGAATTGCCCTCGGCCCTCTCTGTCGCCTTGCTGCTATTTCGAACAGCGGCACCCAGCATTTCCGCGTGACCCATTTACGCCTTATGCATTTTTTTTCACTAAGGATGAACAAAATGAACGGTTTGGATTTTTTCGATACAGGTTCTATTGGAGAACCGAATGAGACACTTGATCCTGATTTTTTTACTCTCAATATCCTCAATGAATGCGGAGGACTGTCTGAATGAAGTCTGCAGCCTGAAGCAGGAAAACTGGCAGTTCACGTCAGCCGATATGAATGAAACAAAACCAGCCTGGATGAACTTTGATCTGATCTGGAAAAACTTTTCCCCGCCTGCAAATCTGATGGAAAGACCGGAGGATTCAAATAAAATCTACTGGATAAAAACAGAATTCAGTCTCCCGTATTCAGAAAATCCGAAACAGGTCTCTCTCCGTCTGGGAGTCATTTCCGATTCCGATGAAATCTTCATCAACGGTGAACCTGCAGGAAAAACCGGAGATACGGAATCTCCCCTTCCTCAGGGATACGACAGAATCAGGATATACGATATCCCTCCGGAAATTCTGAATTTCGGAACTGTAAATACGCTGTATATAAAAGTGAAACCCTATTTCCGGTACGAGGCAGGCATTCTTTCCGACAGAACGGAAATCGGACCCAGTGCAGAAATTCACAGAGCCTTTATGAGAGAGGAATACTCCGAGCTGATCCTCCTTTCCGTATATCTTTTCTGCGGAGTATTTTCTTTTCTGATCTATCTCAGATCCGGAAAGGAGAAGGAATATCTGATCTTTGCAGAATTCATCCCGATTCTTTCAATCTATCTTTTCCTGAGGGGTCAGATGAAATATGAACTGAATCTGGACTTCATATTTCAGAAAAAAACAGAATATATCTCACTTTTATATACACTTCCTGTATTCTGCAGTTTCGTGCTTCAGTTCAGTCATATCCGAAGAGGAGCTTTTGAAAAGATTCTGAACGGAGTATTGCATATTATCTGTCTTGTATATATTATACTGGATGATATGAGAACTCTAGACATCATCAACAGGAATATTGTGCATCCCCTGTTTGCGGTATACTGCATTTATACAGTCAGATGCCTTCTTCAGGAAATCTCTTCCAAAGACAGAGAGGATATAAAATATCTTCTCTATTCAACACTGTTTCTCGGAGCCTGCACAGTGCTGGACATACTGCGTGCCAGAGGACTTGTGCAGATCCGTCCTATTTTCGACTATGCATTCTTTGTTTTCATTTTGGGAATTTCCGCCATCCTTGTGAACCGTTTCGTCAGAATGAAAAATCTTCTGGATGAAATCAACAGGAACCTGGAGACAAAAGTGAAGGAACGGACAAAGGAACTCGAAGACTCCTATCTTGTGCTGAAGGAACTGAAAAACCGTCAGGATGCAGACTATTTTCTCACCTCACTTCTTCTCAAGCCTCTGCAGATTCAGAACTATGAAACTGATCTGATGAAAGTGGAATTTTTTACGATCCAGAAAAAGATTTTTGAATTCAGAGGGGAACGTCATGAAATAGGAGGCGATCTGAATATGGCGGACAGAATCACACTGGAAGGGAAAAAATATCTCTTCTTCTGCAATTCAGATGCAATGGGAAAATCAATTCAGGGCGCAGGAGGCGCACTCGTATTCGGGAGTGTTCTCCGAACCCTAATCTACAAGGCTCATACCCGTTTTTATAAAAACTGTTCTCCTGAACGTTTTCTGAAGGATGTGTTCATTGAACTGCAGAGAGTATTCGAGGGACTGAACGGAGTCATGCTTGTGTCTGCACTGATCGGAGTTGTGGAAGAGGCATCAGGACTTCTTTACTATATCAATTCAGAACATCCCTACCCTGTTCTGTACAGAAACGGGATCGCTCAGTTTCTGGAAAAGGAGCAGATGCGAAAATTCGGAACTCCGTACAATTCGGACATATTCCGCGTGAACGTGTATCCTCTTTTTCCGGGAGACTGTTTTTTTGCTGGTTCGGACGGAAAGGATGATCTTCTCTCAAGAGATGCAGACGGAACCCCTGAAATCTGCCTGGACATCAGCAGTTTTCTCAGAACAATAGAAAATACTGAAGGCATAATGAAAAATATACATGAATTTTATTCCGATCCTGAGAAGCTGACAGACGATGTTTCGCTCATCCGAATTGAAATCCGTTCCCTGGTTTCAAAGAAAAGCAGAAATCTGAAAGAAGTGTTCCCCAGCTCAGGAAGACAGAATCTGAATTCAGCAGTCACCTTCATGAAGACGCTGTACAAGGCAATGCCTGCAAATGAAACAGCTCTGCGTTTTCTTTCACTGTACTATTTCAGAAGAAGAGAATTCAACTATGCTCTGCGTCTTGCAAATGCATACAACAATCAGTGTCCCGATTCCTGGAATATGCTGTATCTGGAATCGGTTCTCTGGAAAAAAATGGGCAATTTCAGAAGAGCCCTAAGCATATCGGAACAGATTTATCTCAGGAATCCTGATATTATTAAAAACTTGAAAAACCGAAAGGAGCTTTTTTCATTGGTACAGAAGATAGATTCTTCCAGACAAAAACTTGTATCGGGAATAAAATGAAATACAGAGAACTGAAAGCAGCCGTACCAAAGACAATAGCAGATGATTTTTTCCTCTTCCTCGATGATCTGAAGACAGAAGGATACTATGAAATTCTGTTTGATTCCAGCATTCCCAAAAAACCGGAAGAAGGCATCATCAGAGACGATACTTTCGTAAACATATACCTGAGTGAAACTGATCTCGAAAGAGAGCTCAAGGTGATGATCTGGCTCAAGGCGGCTGCACCCGAAAGTTTCTTCATGGAAAGCAGAACTGTGGAAACAAGGGAGTTTGAAGAAGCTTATAAAGAATTTTATAAACCCTTCGTGATAGGCGACAGATTCATTCTGATTCCCACCTGGGAAAAAGAATCAGAGGAAGCAAAAAAACTTCTGGAAACAAAGGACAGGATCGTAATGTACATGAATCCCGGAATGGCATTCGGGACAGGACATCACGAAACAACGAAACTGATGCTCGCAATGATCGGAAAACTGATACAGAAGGATATGAAGATCCTGGATATGGGATGCGGTTCAGGAATACTTTCGATTGCGGCTGCACTCTCCGGTGCAAGTGAAATCACTGCGATCGACGTCGATCCGAATGCAGTCAGGGCGACTGAGCACAACTGGGGAGAGAACTCTTATCCGAATCTCAAAGAAGTCAGAATACTGGAAGGAGGATTCGATCATCCGGCGGCCTGGGACAGGGACTATGATTTTCTTCTGGCAAACATCACATACGGAGTCATCTCTCAGAATATGGAAAGGATCAAAAAGATCCGGACTGACAGGTATCTCTTCAGCGGAATCATCACTGAAAGAAAACAGGACTCCATTGAGCTCTTCAAAAAATACCTGGGCGGAAAATCAGTCCGCGAAGAAGAATTCAACGGGTGGGAACTCATTCACTGGCAAAAATGAACTACATATGAATTTAGAAGGCGGGGTCTTAGGGGTTGCAAACCCCTAAATCTTCCCGATAGGGACAACTTTTTTTGCTTTTTAAAGCATCTGCTGCGATCTTACAGATAAGAAATGCTGATCAGTGAAAGATCGTCAGTCAGAGTGCCTTTTTTTTTCAGTTTTTCCGCGATCAGTTCAAGATCACCGTGAGATTCCGCTGCAATATAACGGAATATATTTTCATCTTCATTCATGATTTTTTTACCGTTTTCCTTCAGAATCTCAATATCGTCCTTTCCGTCAGATCCGCAGATCACAGTATCCCCCCGAAAGAGATTGATCTGAGAAACCCTGATATCCGGATTTTCCATCGTTCCCAGTTTTCTCATCACTGAAGACTCGCTGATGAAGGAGGAAAGTCCGTCCCGAAGAAGGACTGCATGAGGATGTTCCGCATTGACGAAGAGCATTCTGCCTGTCTCTTCACTGATCAGACCGAGGAACATAGACATAAGCATAGATCCGTTGAATGCCAGAAAAAGCGAATTAAGTTCGCTCACTGTATTCAGTATCCATTTAAGAGGATCAGTTTCTATCACTTCCTGAGTTCTGAGAATGCTGTTCAGAGCTGCACCAAGCACAATCGCTCCTCCGGCACCCTGCATGGACTTTCCCATAGCATCTGCATTGACAGTCAGAATATGCGATCCGCTGTTTCTGAAATTCAGCTGGCCGGAAATGCAGAGATCCCCTCCGATCTCCGAGCTGTACTTCTTGAACTGAAATTTTTTCTTCTGCTCAATGTAAAAATCAGTCTTTATTTTTTCGGAGGCATTCAGGTTTGCACACAGAGGATTCAGAACAAGGGAGGTCAGAAAATAATCTCCGTCCTGATGATTCTTGAGTGAAACAACCTCATTCATTCTTTCCTGCAGTTCCCTTGTTCTCTCAATGACTTTTGCTTCCAGCTCTTCATTGATTTTCTTCAGTTCATCCTGTGCCTTTTTTCTTTTTTCCGATTCAAAACTCTTGGAAATGATGTCTGCAATTGAACCTGCAAAATTCTGTTCCTCCATTGTCCAGTGACGGATGTTTCCCACATGTTCATTACAGAGTACACCGACCATTTTTCCTCCGATTCTGAGAGGAGCATCCAGCATTGATTTAATGTTCAAAGGAGAAAGATACACATCCGCGAATTCTGCAGTATTCGGATCAGTCATTGCGTCATCCGCAGCAAGAAACCTCTCTTCGGACAAATATCGAAAATAGGACGGGAAATCCTCTGAATGAAGCATTACTCCCTTAGTATAATCATCCTCTTTTTTTCTGTAAAGACACAGACACTCAATCGCAGTATTATCTGAATTATACACCCAGACACTTGACCTTTCACAGTTCAATGCTTCTGATGCAGACTTTACAGTTTCCTTCAGAGCCTGTTCAATGTCTCCGGAATCGGCTTTATCCGACTTTGTCAGATGCAGAAGAACCTGATTCTGTCTTCGAATAAAATCATTTGACAGTGTTCTGACTTCTGAAGAACTCTTTTTGATCCAGGAACTGTACGCAACGATCAGACCGCAGTCCTCCACAGGATACGTCATTACTGTGCAGGGAATCACCGTTCCGTCTGAAGCTATAATTTTTTTTGTATACGTTTTATGCTTTCGGCTCCTGTAAAACACAAGCAGGGACATTTCTTTTTCCAGATCCTCCTGCATGGAACACTGAGATATATTCTCAATGCTTCCTTTTGAATATCCGAAGATGGACTGAAAGCTGAAATTCCAGTCTAATATTTTTCCTGAACTGTCCCAAAGGAGAACAGCCATAGGAGTGGACTCTAAAATCTGTTTTGAAAGATCTGAATATGTTTCTGACATACGTTTTCCTGAAATAGCAGCTTATTTATTCCATACTCTGAAAAATCTACAAGAAGTTTTTTTGAAAAAAAGGGTCAGACCGAAAAAAAACAGTTGACCTTGCTGTCCCTTGCTTATACTAATGCCCCATGAATTCGTTCCATACTCCATGGAAAAGAAATTCATAATATTGTAGACTGCATTATTCCATTGAATTGTGGAAAGTTAAAGCAGATTTATCAAGGAGAACTCAATTGGGATTTAAAGATTTTATATCAGGCAAAATGGGAGCCGGCTACAAGCCGATGAAACCTGCCTCAAACGCAAAAGTATACAGCAAGGGCAAGGTAAAGAAACTTCCTCCAAAGGTGGATCTGAGAAAATTTATGACACCGGTGGAAAATCAGAAGGACACAAACAGCTGTACTGCAAACGCAGTGGCAGGTGCATGTGAATATCTGCTCAAGCAGGCAATGGGCAAAAAAGCCTATGATATCAGCCGTATGTTCATTTATTATAACGCAAGGGCAAAAACAGGAGATCCGATTGAGGATCAGGGAAGTGTAATTCAGTATGCTGTAGAAAGCCTTCAGAAACTCGGTGCATGTCCTGAAAAACTCTGGACATTCGATAAAGCCCATGTAAATAAAAAGCCTGATAAAAAAGCTTATGAAGCTGCTCAGAAATTCAAAATCAAAGACAAGCAGTCTGTTCCTACAGATCTTCAGACAATGAAGGAAGTTCTGGCACTCGGCCATCCGATTATTTTCGGAACTCAGCTTTTTGCATCTTTTGATGAATGTGAAGAAAACGGTGGATTTGTTCCTATGCCTTCTCCTAAGGAAACAGGAAGAGAATCTCATGGCGGTCACGCAATGCTTATCGTCGGTTATTCTGATCCGGATAAAGTGTTCATCGTAAGAAACTCCTGGGGAAAGGAATGGGGCGACAAAGGCTACTGCTATATGCCTTACAATTATCTTGCAAACGAAAAACTGACTGGCGACTGCTGGAGTCTGATTTCAACTGCAGGCGAAAAGGCAGAAAAGAATGCCAAAAAAGCCTGGAGCAAAGATAAGAAAAAAAGTTTTGCTAATAAACCAAAGACAAAAACTTACAAGCCGGAAGAATATGAAGGCGACACATTCTACTACTATTTCCCTGAAGATGAAATCTGGGATTATTCTGAAGAAGAACCGGAAGACTATTCCTCTATGTATGATGAGTATTATGATCCAGAAGCTAACTATGAAGACTGGGATGATGCGGAACTGGAAGAATATGCTCAGGAAGACGGCGATTTCGTTCCAGATGAAGATGAACCCGAAGAAGAAGTAGACTGGGATGCTTGGGAAGAAGAGCCTGAAGAGGAAGAACCAGTAGACGAAGAAGAAGGTGCTGAAGGCGAAACTGAAGACGAAGGCGGTAACGAAGAAGGCGAAGAAGAAGCAGAAGGCAGCGATGAAGAAGGTGAAGAACCGGCTGAAGGCGAAGAAGAGTTAGCAGAAGATGAAGAGCCTGCTGAGGGTGAGGAGCCTGAAGAAGAACCTGCTGAAGAAGAGCCTGCTGAGGAAGAACCTGCTGAGGAAGAACCTGCTGAGGAAGAACCTGCTGAGGAAGAACCTGCTGAAGAAGAACCTGCTGAGGAAGAGCCTGCTGAGGAAGAGCCTGCTGAGGAAGAGCCTGCTGAGGAAGAACCTGCTGAGGAAGAACCTGCTGAGGAAGAACCTG
>DAORDI010000228.1:0-1600 GCA_035345895.1 Leptospiraceae bacterium | reverse complement strand
CTGAGGAAGAACCTGCTGAGGAAGAACCTGCTGAGGAAGAACCTGCTGAGGAAGAGCCTGCTGAGGAAGAACCTGCTGAGGAACCAGAGCCGGAACCGGAACCAGAAGAACCTGCAGAGGAGCCTGCAAGCGAACCAGAGCCGGAACCGGAGCCTGAAGCTCCCGCAGAAGAAGGTGAAGCTCCTTAATCAGAGGGTAAATTTGATTCCATAAGAAACAAAATTTGATCCACAGGCAGGATCGGGAGGACATAGAAGTCCGAAAACTCCTGACCTGTGGTGAATCCTCATAAAGATCTTTGAGTCATAAAACGACTTGGAAAGTCCATAGTCCAGTTCCACCATAATAAAATTCAGAATATTCCTGGATTCAATTCCTTTTGACTGAATCAGAAACTGATAGTTTTCAAAGTATATTCCCTTCGATTTATTTTCCAGTCTGGGATTTTCAGACGCAATAGAAAGCCCTTCTCCAAAAGCAAAACTCATCGGCAGATAAAACAGATTTTTCACTCTCGCTGAATAGAGTCCGTTCCCTTCAAAATGATTCATCTCTCCAAAATGTTTCACCGCATTCAGCTCAGTTTCAAACTGAAAGAACCGAATCCTGAAATCAGTTTCGCGGTTTGCACCAAGAACTGCAATATAAGAATCTTTATAATCAGTACTTTGACGAAACAGGATCGGCATCAGATCGGTCGCAGTGAACTGCCCTCCGTAGGCAAAATAGTTCCAGGATTTAGTTTCGCGCAGTTCATCTGAATTTACAGGAACAGAATGGAAAGAAATGAGAAAGAAAAGAACAGCGGTAAAGAAAAGATTCAACATATCAGATTCTCCGAATATTGCAGATACCGCCAGTAAAAGGCCTGCGGTAAAATAGGAAATCTTTATTCCTGTAACTTGAGAAAGAAAACCTTGCAGTGAGTACTTACAGGATATTTTTAATACAGATTCATATACAGTCTGGAACAGCTTTCTGCCGAAGGTTCAGACTCTGCAAAGGCCTGTCATACCGAGTCCGTCGAACTATGACATCCTTCGCGTGCCTCTCTGCCGCCTTACTTCATTGTCAGAAAGGATTTGCCAATGGGGACCGGTCATCGAGTAACAGCTTCCGAGGCTGTGTATGCTTCGATTCACAGGTTTAAAAGCTGTTACTCAGCACAGGTCGAGATGCCGGAGAGAGGTGAAACTCTCATTTCCTTGCCGCTGTCGCCGCTTGCGCCGCTTGCGCTATCTGCAAAGTCTCGATTGCTTTGATTCTATCTTCAAGTGAAAGAAGCCTTCTGTTCTCTTTCTTCAGTCGCTGAACTTCTGCTTCCAGAGCAGATATCTTTCTATTTCTGGATACTTTTTCATTCTCATATAATGATTTCTGCTCCTCGAATGCCTCTACGAGCATATGCAGAAATCTAAGCAGTCTCCTGCAGCCAGGCAGCAGATCTTTGACTTTGTCAATTTTCTCATTCAAAAATATCAAGGCACCTCCTCTGGTACGGCTGATCAATTGATCGAAAATTTTTCATATTGTATTTTCTATATCATTAGAGTTGTTGAAAAATTAGTTTCAACAACTCTATTTTTAATTTTTCTAAAAA
>DAORDI010000227.1:6829-9461 GCA_035345895.1 Leptospiraceae bacterium | reverse complement strand
TTGTACCAGGCTCTCTGAATATGGTCAAGTTTGATGATATTGATGCACTGCTCCAAGACGTTGAGTTCCACCAGTCTGTCAAACATAGCGTGTGAATCCTGAATGGAATCCAGTTCCTCCCTGTGCAGTCTGTATACATCACGGAGTGTCTGAAGCCAGCTGTTGAGCTGTCCCATATCGCTCGGATTCAGGGCTGCCTTTATGCCCCCGCATTCATAATGACCGCATACAATAATATGCTTTACTTTTAAGTGTTCAACGGCATACTGAACGACTGCATTCAGATTGTTGTCGGTGGGGACAACCAGGTTGGCAACATTCCTGTGAATGAACACTTCGCCTGGATTCATCCCCATCAGATCCTCTGCCGTCACCCGGCTGTCGGAACAGCCAATGTAAAGATATTCAGGATTCTGTCCCTTTGACAGTCTGCTGAAATATTCCGGGTCAGTCTTAAGTTTTTCGACAGCCCATTTTCTGTTGTTTTCGAAAACTTTTTCAAACTTAAACATCGTTATTCTCCTCAATTTCCTTCTGGGGAATGATAAAATATATCGGAATGAATATATAGACTGCAAATGCAGTCCAGATACTGAAATATACTGACGCAGCCCCTGTAAGATACAGAAGCGGACCGAAAAAAAGAGAGCGGATCATGTCTTTTCTGTAATTAATTTTTATCATATCTGTATTTCTTATATTCTGTTTTTTTAATATATGAAGTCTTAAGAAAGAAAAGCTTAATGCTGCGAATGAAAGACAGATTCCGTAAAAAGCAACTGCAAACGGATTGTTGAAATTTGTTCCCATTATTCCGGTTGGAAAAGGAATCAGAGATGTGAACATCAGAAGAATATTGTTCAGCCAGAACACTCCAAAGTCCACATAACTGATCATATTGAATATCCTGTGATGATTCATCCAGATCACGCATACAATCAGAAAACTGCTGATCCAGCTGAGTATCTTGGGAAAAAGCTGAATGATTTCTGAAATCATGATTTCCGGATAAGGAAATTCCGGTTTGGAAAGTTTTATATCAAATACAAGGAGTGTCACAACGATTGCAAACACCCCGTCACTGAAAGCTTCAATTCTGCCTTTAGTAAAATTTTCAAAGTTCTTCACATTAAAATCCCGTTCACGGGTTCATTTTTTACAGGCAGATTTTTTACTCCAGCAATTTCCTTCAAATCTCTTTCTATTGTATTACATAGTGCATCCAGAGGAACATCGGTCACTTTGTTTTCGAAAGGATCCTCATTCACTTCCCCAACCTTTCCAATAATCGAAAAAATAAAACATATCATCAGTGTCACGGGAATAAACAGAAAATCCCATTCCAGCTTTTTGAATTCACTGATCAGACTCAAAGGAAGCACTGACATAAAACAGTAAAGAAAGACTCTTGTAAAAAAATCATACTGCCTGAGAAGAGGAGTGTTCTTAATTCTTTCACAGGCCCCCTGCAGATTGTTCAGGCCCGATAGAATATTCTCAAAACTGATCATATCGAAGGGACCGATCAGACCTTCACTGACTGCTCTTTTGAGATAAATACTTTGAAGAAGCAGGATTCTGTTTGGGACATTGATGCTTTTTTCTGCATCCTCCGCTTCCGATTTCGAAAGAAAATTCTTATAAGAAAGATCGTTCGGTAGTCTGCGAAGTGCAGATCTGAGAGAATGAGCAAAAGCGATTTGACGGAAGACCGATTCTTTCAGAAAGGAGTCTGTACGTTCAGAGGAAATTTTTGTTCTGTCTGCTGCCTCAGTGCATGTGAGGAGAACTCTGGCAAAAATCCTGGAACTGTTGATAATATTTCCCCATACAGTTCTGGCTTCCCACCATCTTGAGTAGGCTGTATTGTTTCGGAAGGCAGTGAATATCGCAAGTGCACTTCCCAAAATCGCAGAAATGGAAAAGGAAAAGGAAACATCCGCAAGTTTGAACTTATGAATCAGGTAGACTGCAGAAACAGTCAGCACAGAAAATACAACTTCTGTGCGGACATAACTGAGAACCCTGAGAGGATGAAAATTTCTGGAGAGTACCATAAGGATTATCTTTTCAAAAGTTTGAATCCGATATTGCGGCCCTGTCCCTGCATCATGGCCAGATTGATCCAGAAGAATGCGTAGGATTCCAGTAGGGCAAACTTGTCGTTTCCTCCAATGCTGTAGCATTCTGCAAATCCCGCATCGAGTGCCAGCTGTCTGACTGTCTTCTTTGCATTCTCGCTGTCTCCAGCCATAAACATATCAATTGCTGTGGTTCCATATACTGTGTTTTCCATATTATTGAAACCTGTACAATTGAAGCATTTAATGACTTCCCGGCTCTGAGTGTTTTTCAGAATCGCATCTGCAGTGTTCGTAAAACCGGCAGGACCTCTTCCCATCACGATATTCATTGAATCAATGATGATCTTTCCAGAAGTGTCTCCGAGAGATTCTGCTGTTTCAGCGGCTGCAGGTGCAGGAACGGAAATGAGTATGACTTCAGAATTTTTTACCGCTTCTTTTATCGGAAGCACGGATGTGTTCGGATTGGATAAAAGTTCCTTTCCCTTGAAACTGTTCACATCTCTCACTCCAAGAAAGATTTCGTGTCCCTTTCCTGCCCATTTTGC
>DAORDI010000227.1:0-6729 GCA_035345895.1 Leptospiraceae bacterium | reverse complement strand
TGTTCACATCTCTCACTCCAAGAAAGATTTCGTGTCCCTTTCCTGCCCATTTTGCAGCAAGTGCTCCTCCGACATTCCCTGTTCCTATGACTGCTATTTTCATGATTTTATCCTTATACTCCCAGTGCTTCTATTACAAGTCTTGCTGCGGCCGCACCGCTGAACTGCTGCTGTCCTGTGATCAGATTTCCGTCTCTGACTGCAAACTCTCTGAAAAGTCCCCCGTTGATATAATTTGTTCCGGGAATTTTTTTTGCTTCTGATTCAATCCAGAAAGGCTGAATTTTCTGTCCCACAAAATTGTCTGCATACTGTTCCTCACTGTCCGCAAATCCTGTCCAGGTTTTTCCTTCAGCCAGAAGTCTGCCGTCAGATGTTTTCGCTTTCAGAAGAATGCAGGTCGCATGACAGATGGCAGCGGCGACTTTTCCTTTTTCATAAAAAGATACAAATACTTTATGAAGCTCCGCATTATCAATGAAACTGTACATAGGACTTTGTCCCCCTGTCAGAAAGACTGCATCAAAATCTTCCACCTTCAGAAGGGAAAGTTTCTTCGTATTTTCAATCAGTGCAAGATGTTTTGCAGACTTTTTGAACCCGAGGGATATAATATCATGCGCTGAATAACCGCTCTGATCCTCCGGATCACTGTAGCCGTCTGCCTGAAGTGTACCTCCTTCCGGAGAAAAAATCTCCACCTCAAACCCTTTTTCAGTAAACTCCCAGTAAGGGTGAGTCAGTTCCGACCACCAGAATCCGATAGGCCATCCTGTAGTTTTGGATACGGATGGATTTGCTGCGACAAGTGCAATTTTCTTTTTTCTTCCAGGCATTATGTTCAGATTGGAACTCATAAAAACTCCAGTAAATTAATTTACAGAACAGCTTTTTTTTTAAATAATCCATGTCAATCTATATAATACAAAAAGAACCATACTATCATAAAGGAAAGTTAAATGCCAATCCTCTGGAGACTCAGAGAAAAAACAATGAGATACAGTGAACTCAAGAATGACCTGCGGAACATCAGTCATAAAATGCCTGCAAGTCCGCTTCGTGAGCCTGAAGAAAACGGCTTTGTAGACAGAAAGGTCTATCCTGTGAGTCCTCCCAAGACAGAGTACAGTCTGACCTCACGCGGAAAAAAATACCTGCCTGTCATTGAAGCCCTTCGGAAATACGGGAACGAACTGAAAAAGGACCTGAAGGGGATGAGGGGTAGGTTAAGGTCAATCCTGCGCCGTCATCCCAGATAAATCATATACACTGCCTGCATCAGTCCCACAAGGGCACCTAGAACAGAACCGATCAGGATCAGTATGAATTCATCTTCCTGAAAAGCTGTGCGGAGAATCGGTTCGAATTCTTCAGGCGGAAGGACTTTCATTTTCTGGAACATGGATTCTTCCACATTCATGCTTCTGGAAATCAGTTTCTCCATAGTGGAGGAACTTGCAGAAAGCATTCCGATCATTTCTTCCATCAGCTTCGGCTGGATCTTTCCTGTTTCTTTGTCCAGAATTTCAATCAGATCCGAAGAAGTGTCTCCGCTTTTCTCACGGATGATTTTTCCGGTCTGGTCTTCGATTGCTTCAATCACTGCTCTTGCAGTTCTTTTATACAGAACCTCTTCCATTATGTTCTTTGGAGTCAGGACATGAGTCGCAAACATTCTGGAATACTCTCTCGAAACCTCTTCCTGTCTTTTCAGAAAGAGACCGTGATAGGAGAGAAAAAGAAATTTTTTGGGATATAAAGGCCTGAAAATCATATACAGTGCAAGCCAGTTAGTAATATAACCTACAATCACTCCCTGCACAGGAAGGGTCCACCACTGAGGGTACAGATACCAAAAACCCATCTGCAGAATTCCCAGAGCTGCCCCGAAGTACCATCCGCTTCTTTCAATGAACTTGAATTCCTTTTTTCCTACTCCCTGAAAAATATCCACGATGATGCTGACATTTTTACCGGTGAGGTTTTTCAGAACCACTGTCTTCAGGTTGAATACCTTGTTCGCATTTTCTTTCAGAAGAACCGTAAGTTCTTTTACTTTAGAGACAGCCTCTTCCTCTGCGAGGAGCACAATCTTTTTCCTGTCTTCTTCATTGATCAGGTTTCTGTACTTGTCCTCCAGAGAATTCACCATCTGATCGACTGCCGGGGGAACCTCTTTCAGAATCACCGGTTCGAAATTTTTACGGATCATCTCCGGATCCAGTTTTCCGAAGAACTCTTCCACCCTCACAAGCCTCTCTGTAAGCATCTGTACGGCCTTCAGGGCGAGTCCAGTGGCCTTCCGGGGCACAATCCCCTGCCAGCCCAGATACGGCGGAATTCCGATGAAATTCAGCGGGTAAAACGTCATTTTCAATGCGACTACATTTGTAAACCAGCCAGTGAATCCGTAGGTGAGGGGCATCAGAAGAATGCCGATCAATTGTGAATGATTCTGTAAAAATTCCATATATGCGTACCCTAAATTTAACAGTGTTAAATAGTAAAGCAAATTTTTCCCCAGCGTTCCGAACCTGTCAGGCTCAGATGACACCTTTTTCCGAAGGGGCTGCACTGCAGTCTTAAATCTGCTCCGTTACATTCAAAAAACAGAACCGATTCTGTAAATTCCCAAAAAAGGATTTGTTTGACAGGCCGGGATGCTTTGAGACTTTTCAACTGTGAAGAAACTTCCGATCGGCATTCAGACTTTTTCCAAAATTCGGGAAGGCAATTATTACTATGTGGATAAGACCCAGTTCCTTGCTGATTTGGTGGAAAACGGTTCCTATTATTTTCTGTCCCGGCCCCGCAGGTTCGGAAAAAGTCTTTTTCTGGATACATTGAGAGAGGCATTTCTCGGCAGTAAAGAATACTTCAAAGGCTTGTACCTGGAAAACAACTGGAACTGGGATAAAAAATATCCTGTCATTCGGATAGATTTCGGAACAGGCCAGCTCCGTTCTGCTTCTGAACTGGAGCAGAGGATTCTGGAAATTTTGATGAATAATCGAAATCTTTACGAAATTGAGGATACAGAGCACAAGAGTCTTCAAGGAAAATTTGAAGGCCTGATCCAGAATCTGCACAAAAAGTATTCCGAGAAAGTAGTCATTCTGATTGATGAATATGACAAACCTATTCTGGACAATATTACCGACAAACCTCTTGCAAGAGAAATGAGGGACGGTCTGCGCAATATTTATTCCGTAATGAAAGGAGCGGATGCATACATTAAATTTGCATTTATCACAGGCGTATCTAAATTTTCCAAGATCAATCTGTTTAGCGGATTGAATAATCTTCAGGACATTACACTGAACAAACGTTATGCCGCTGTATGCGGGTACACTGAAAATGAGCTTTCCGTTTTTCAAGAAAGACTCGAAGATGTAAACAGGGATAAATTAAAATTATGGTATAATGGATACAATTTTCTGGGAGACAGTGTATACAACCCATTTGACATTCTGCTTTTCCTCGACAGCAAAGAATACAGAAACTATTGGTTTGAAACTGGAAATCCTTCCTTTCTGATTGATCTGATCCGCGAAAAAAATTATAATTCCATCAATATGAACAAGGTCAGACTGACTGATTCCGCCCTTTCGAGTTTTGATGTGGATTCTATCGAACTGGAGAATCTTCTGTTTCAGACCGGATACCTCACAATAAAAAGCATCAAGGAAATGCAGGCAAATCGAGTCTATTATCTTCAGTATCCCAATCTGGAAGTGAGAAGCAGTCTGACAGATGTAATACTGACTTATCTGGCAAAGGACACTCAGCCCAAAGAGAAGAACAAAGTGGATCTCTATGAGGCTCTTCAGGAAAATGATCTTCTGAAACTGAAGAATATTTTTTATTCCTTCTTTGCCTCCATCCCTCACGACTGGTACAGAAAGAATACTCTGGCAAACTATGAGGGATACTATGCATCTATATTCTATTGTTACTTTACTGCCATCGGTCTGGATGTGCGTGCAGAGGACGTAACGAATCAGGGACAGGTGGATATGACTGTATTCTTTGAAGACAGGGTTTATGTATTTGAATTCAAGGTGATTGAGATGACTGAGGCGGGGTCAGCACTGCAGCAGATCAAAGATAAGCGTTATTATGAAAAATATTTATCGACCATCGCAGGGGACGGTCGTGACCGTTCCTTACATCTGATCGGCGTGGAATTTTCCAGAAAGAGCAGGAATATTACAAATTATGAATGGGAAAAACTCTGATCGGAAACATCTCAGTGCAGGGATAAAAGAAAGGCAGGCATTCAGACAATGAAGAATAAAATGAATAAAGAAGTGACCGCTTTCCTGGAAGAATTGAATCATCCTCTGATTCAGGAAATCAGTCTGCTCCGAAAGATCATTCTTGAAACGGATGCAGAACTGCAGGAAAACATCAAATGGAACGGTCCGAACTATCTGCACAATAATGATGACAGAATTACGATGAGAATCCATCCTCCTAAGCAGATCCAGCTGATATTTCACAGAGGTGCAAAAGTAAAACAGCAGCCGAAAAAAAGACTGATCTCGGATGAAACAGGTCTTCTGGTTTGGAAGGAAAATGACAGGGCGGTCGTATCCTTTAAAAATGAAGATGAATTAAAAAAAAATAAAAAAAACATACAAAAATGGATACAGGACTGGACCCTGGCCGGTGTTGAATCGAACATAGCATAATATTCGATTTTCTAATGAAATTTGAGTAAAGTCAATTGATCATTGACTGCATTAAAATAGCAGTATATCAATACATTGTAATATATTATCTCACATTCTATAAAAGGATGCAATGTATGAAGAATGTATTCTAAATGAAGCATTATAGGAATCCAGCATTTTAACAGCTTGCGATGAATCAGTAAAAAAACAGCAGGGTACTGCCTTGTGAGTCCGAAAGCCGCCGACAGTTCAGCCGGAAGCGTAAGGTGAGTTGTTATATTTCAAAAAATGAACAGATCTTTGGAAACAGTTTTGATATTCATTCAGAGTATAAGTCTCGTTTGGAAAGATCAGCTTCAGATTCCTCATTTACTGCACCCTTCAAATTTTCTCTTTGATTAAAAAAGCATTGACTTTTTATTTTTCAATATTATATGCATGGTATGAAAAAATCAAAGAATAATACAGTAATTAATATGGGTGAGAATGATTATGATGCAAGGGATCTTTTAGAACCTCTTTATGAAGAAGCGGCTCAGGTCAAACAGAGAGTTCTGTTTCCTTTGGATCAGGCAAAAGAGGTGATTGATCAGATTATTGAAATATGCGATTCAGAAGGTAAGCGTTTTTACGATTTTTTTTTCCCACCAAGTAAACGGTCATACAGTCACTATCCTCCTTCCTATTTGAAAGACGATAAGAAGGAGTTTGGTACAGATTATACTTGGAAACGATTTTCAGATATTCATATTGATCCGGGTGTATTTATAAAAAAAATTCAGCCAGGAGACATTGATCAGGGTACTATTGGAAACTGTTATATGATTGCTGAAATCTCATCCTTTGCTCAGCGCCCTGATCTGGTAAAGGAAGCCATTTATCCGAATGAATGGAACTCTGCCGGCATATTCGGTGTTAAGATTTGGATTGAGACAATGCAGGAATGGCGTATGGTAATATTAGATGATTTTTTCCCAGTTGATATGAATGACTATTTTTTCTTTGCCTGCAGTAAGACAAAAAATGAAGCCTGGTCATCTCTCTTAGAAAAAGCAATTGCCAAAATCAATGGATGCTATTTATCTTTGGAATTTGGTAATAAAGTAGAAGTAGTTCCGGCTTTGACAGGTCAGTCTATTGCTTTACTGCTGTCTGAATCCCCAGAGGATGTATTTGAGGCAATCCGGTACTATTCTTCGAATGGAGGTCTCGTCCAGTGCAGCGGAGGAACAATTCTGAAAGATGGAACTTATACAGTAGCGAAAAGAGAAGAAGGACTTGTTCAGGGTCATGCTTATTCTGTATTGGATGCGGTGGAAATGGATGGATTTCGACTGATCAAGCTCAGAAATGCATGGGGTCATTTTGAATGGAATGGGGACTGGAGTGATGATTCCGATTTATGGAACCAGTATCCCGAAATATCAGAGGCTTGTAAGCACAAGATATCTGAAAATGGTATTTTTTGGATGAGTCTTGAGGATTTCTCTGGAAAAATGGGGACAATTAAAGTTACAGCCATCGGATTTGATCACCTTCCCGACACTGAAACAGTATCCAGTGTATGGGGACTGGATACTAATTACTTCGAGTTTAAAGAGGACCTCCAGGAAGTCACAGACATCTGTTTCAGGCAAATCGATGAACCTGATTCTGATGAAAAAATATTTGAATCTCTTCCTCAATATAAATTGGAACTTAACGAAAGGACAGAATTTATTGGAATTGTGGATAAAAGTTACAGTACTTTTGCATATATTTTTCCAAACACTTCCGGGCAAAGAATATATGATTTGAGTTTAATAACCGGTACAGAATATGCTGTTTCTGTCAATTGGGTTTTTTCTGCCTTTGAACTGGATGCCGGTGTTTATACAGTTGTTTTTTTTACGAGAGACGAGGCTGGTATAGAGACCGTTTTCCATTTATGGACGAAGGAAAAGCTGGATCTTGCAGAGATTTAAGTCAGAACCCTGGATGCAGCTCACTGAATAAAATAGAGTTGTTGAAAAAATCAAGAAATTATCTTCAATCAGAAGCTAAATAGGGATTT
>DAORDI010000226.1:0-9492 GCA_035345895.1 Leptospiraceae bacterium | reverse complement strand
AGCCGCCGCAAAGGGGTTTGCAGCAGTTTCCAAGTTTGCGAAACTCCTTTGGGCTTGTCCGGCAGCCCGAAGGGAGGGACTCCAAACTCTTTCCTGATTTCTAATTGAACGAAGTGAGATTAGAAATCAGGGTAATAGATACTGCAATCCTGATTTATGTACAAACTTGTTCTGAAAAAAGAAATCATTTGTCTAAGGTAGAAGAAATAAAATCTCAAAAAAAGATTCGAATCGGTTTGATTCGTAAAAAAATGCTCAAATCTCCTTGCATGTTTTTCTGCGAAGAAAATGATTTCCTCAGGATAAAAGAAATCCCGCAGGAGATAAAATGCCGTTCAGCGAAATATTCGAGCCTATTAAAATTGGAAGTTTAGTTCTTCCTCATAGAATAATTATGGGATCAATGCATTTAGGTCTGGAGGGACTGCCGGAAACTGCTGACCGTATGATTGCATTTTACGGAAGAAGATTTGAAGGAGGCTGCTCTTTCATTACCACAGGCGGAATCTCAGTCAATCATGCAGGAAAGGGAAATAATGTATTTTTTAATTTTCAGAAGGAAGAAGACTGCAAGGAACTGGGAAAAGTCAATGCAGGTCTGAAAAACAAGGGCATTCTTTGTGCACAGCTTTTTCATGCAGGAAGATATGCCTATCACAGAGATCTTGTAGGGCCGTCAGCGATACGTGCACCGATCAACAGATATGTTCCGAAAGAACTGACAGAAGAAGAAGCATGGAACACCATTGAAGATTTCGGAAAAGCTGCAGAGAAAGCCAGACAGTGCGGGTTCGGTGCAGTTGAGATTATGGGAAGCGAAGGGTATTTAATCAATCAGTTTCTTTCTCCTGTGACAAACACGAGAAATGACTTTTTCGGCGGCAATCATGAAAAACGCATGAATTTCGGTATTGAAGTCATGAAAAAAGTGCGTCAGTACGTCGGAAAGGATTATCCTGTTGTCTACAGGATGTCGGGAATTGATCTGATTCCTGGAAATCCTGATTTTGAAGAGGTTCTGGAATTTGCAAAAAAACTGAAAGAGAATGGAGCAAATGCACTCAATATAGGCATTGGATGGCATGAGTCCAGAATTCCTACAATCAGTATGCTGGTTCCGAGAGGAGCCTGGGCAAAAATTGCCGGCAGATTCAAAAGCAAACTTCCGGACATACCTATTATTGCGTCGAACAGAGTGAATGTTCCGGAAACAATTCAGAGAATCATCAAGGACAAGGAAGCTGATATGGTCAGTATGGCCAGACCAATGCTTGCCGATCCTGATTTTGTAAACAAGGTCAGAAGCAATCTTCCAGGCAGGGTCAATACATGCATCGCCTGCAATCAGGCCTGTCTGGATCACACTTTCAAGGAACTGATGGTATCCTGCCTTGTGAATCCGGAAGCAAACAGAGAGCTTGAGTTCTCCAGACTTCCGCGAGGAAAAAAGAGCAAAGTAGTAGTTGTCGGTTCAGGTCCAGGGGGAATGGAGGCAGCAAGAGCTGCTTCGAATCTGGGACACAGTGTCATTCTTTTTGAGAAGTCTTCCAGGCTCGGGGGACAGCTCAATATGGCCTCTACAATTCCGGGTAAATTTGAATTCAAGGAAACTGTACGCTACTATAAAAGTGAACTGAATGCACATGAGGTGGATGTCAGGTTCAATACTGAATGCACTGTGGAAATTCTGGAATCCTTGAACCCTGATGCTGTGATTTTTGCAACGGGCGTCCGTCCGCGTGAATTCAGTCTCCCCGGTTTGGAAAAGAAAAAAACGGGAACATACCTGGAATATCTGACTGGCAAATTTGAACCTGCAGGAAATGTCGCTGTCATCGGAGGGGGCGGAATCGGATGCGATTCGGCTCATAAACTTCTCGAAAAGCATGATCCGACTGTGGATGACTATTTTGCCAAGTACAACGTTCTGAGCTATACCGACGTTAAAATGCTTGAAATAAAGCCTGAAAGAAAAGTTTCCATTTTCAGAAGATCAGGAAAAATAGGAGCGGGGCTTGGAGCAACTACCGGATGGGCGCTTCTTCAGGAACTGAAAGCAGCAGGTGCGGAAATGTATACATCGCTTACCTATAAGGAAGTCAATGATATCGGCCTTGTTGTGGAACTTAAGACGGGAGAAGTCAAGACTGTTGAATGTGATTCTATTCTGATCTGTGCCGGTCAGGAAAGAGAGAATTCCCTTGCTGAGGAATATATGAAGAGACATCCTGAAAAGCAGGTCTTTATCATAGGCGGTGCCAAGGAAGCTTCAGGACTGGATGCAAAAAGGGCAATACTGGAGGGTACAATGGCAGCAAGGAAAATCGGAATACGGGATTGAATCAGTTCAGAACCTGGAAAGCTTTGGTGGAAGAGTTTTCAGGTTCTGAGTATCTGGAAACAGATCCGATCAAATTTCCTCACAGATACAGGAGCAGAGAAGATATCGAAGTCTCTGCTTTTATATCTGCCTTATTCTCCTACGGAAATGTACATTCCATTTTTAAGTTTCTCGAAGATCTGTTTCTTATATTCGGAAACAGTCCTTCTGCTTTTCTTCTTCATCATAATTTTAAAAAATCTTCAGTCAGCTTTCCCTACTACAGATTTCAGTCTCCATCTGATGTTCAAAGATTTCTGAGAATCTTTCAGTCTCTGATGCAGAAGGAAAAGACTCTTGAGACTTTCTTCAATGGCATAAAAATTCATGATGGAATCATTAATCTTCAGAAAGGACTGATTTCTGAACATTTGAAAATTTACAAAGAGAATGCAAGTCGCGGACTTCTGTTCCTGATTGGATCAGGATCATTAAAGTCTGCAAATAAAAGATACCTTATGTTTTTAAGATGGATGAGCAGGAGACATTTTCCTGACTTCGGTCTCTATGAAACTGTGTCTCCGTCTCATCTTCTCTATCCTCTGGATACACATATACTGAAACTCTCAAAGATTCTGGGTATGAATCAGATACAGACGGCAGACTGGAAATCTGCTGAACTTCTTACGGAAAAATTCAGAGAAATCTTCCCGAAGGATCCTGTTCAGGCAGACTTTGCTCTAAGCAGACTTGGAATTCTGAAACTGTGCAGATCCAGATATGAAGGATCGGTATGCGAAAAATGCAGTATGAGAAACCTGTGCACAATATATGAAGCCCGTTAATAAAATCATGTTTCATCTGCAATTGGATACATGTTTTAATTCTTCCTCAAAAAAGGTATGACGTTAAAGTATGGTTAAATAAAATTGCATTTGACGTTTTAAATGAGAGGTTGAATGAAAGATTTTTATCATCAGTGCAGTGCAAATATTCATAACGATATTTACGGTTGCTGCTTTCACTGTCTTTTGATGAATGTCTTCATTTTGGGAATCACATGAGGGGAACCATTGTTTTTCTGCTCGGTGAAACATTGTGCATCAGACAATCGGTGCCGATATAAATTGCACCGTCTTAAGGTGCGGAAAAAGGATTTAGTATGGACAATTCTGCAGTACCCAAGGATTTTTTAACTGGTCTCAAAGAAAACTGGAAAAATGATATTATATCAGGTTTTACCGTTTTCCTGATTGCTCTGCCTCTATGTATCGGAATTTCACTTGCTTCAGGAGCGCCTCCTCTTGCGGGAATTTTTTCTGCTATTGTCGGTGGGGTTGTAATTTCTCTTCTGAGCGGATCTCATCTTACGATCAACGGACCGGCAGCCGGCCTGATTGTAATCATTCTGAATTCCATTGATGCACTGGGAGGAGGGGAAATTGGTTTCAAGAGAACACTTGCCGCAATTTTCTTTGCAGGTCTCATTCAGATTGCTTTCGGTTTTTTCAAGATGGGATTCCTGTCCCTTCTTTTTCCTGCCGCAGTCATTCATGGGATGCTTGCCGCCATCGGAGTCATTATTATTACTAAACAGATCCACATTGCCCTGGGAACTGTTCCTGCAGCAAAATCTCTTACCGGAATGATGCTGGAAATTCCGGAGAGTTTTATGAGACTGAATCCGGAAGTTGTAGTAATCAGTCTCATCAGCATTCTGATTCTAGTCCTTTGGCCGAAAATTAAATTTGAGAAATTGAAAAAGATTCCTGCTGCTTTGGCTGTAGTCATCTGTGCCGTATCCCTTGAACTGATCTTTGATTTCAGTAAGACACACACATATATGTTTTTAGGAAAGACTTATTCCGTTCAGCCGAATCTCCTCGTATCCATTCCCAAGGAAGGGCTTCTGGGAAGTTTTACCTTTCCTGATTTTTCAATGCTTCTGACTCTGACATTCCTGATACAGGTGATTGCTATTACTCTTGTGGGAAGTGTGGAAAGTCTGCTTACAGCTGCTGCAGTGGATAAACTGGATCCGCATAAGAGGCATTCCGATATGGACAGAGAGCTCCTTGCAAAGGGAGCAGGCAATTCGATACTTGGGCTGATTGGAGGACTTCCTATCATCGCTGAGGTGGTGAGAAGTTCTGCCAACATAAATGCGGGAGCAAAGACCAGATGGTCAAATTTCTTCCATGGAGCATTTCTTTTTGCATTTGTTCTGTTTCTGCCCGATCTTATCCGCATCATACCTCTTGCAGCACTTGCTTCGATGCTCATTGTGACAGGATACAGGCTTTCTGTGCCGGAATTTGTAAAATCTCTCAATGTAGGAAAAGAGCAGATTCTGTATTTTATGATTACTGTAATTTTTTCTGTTGCGGAAGACCTTCTTGTAGGAATTGCACTGGGTATGGTTTCCAAGGTAATTACAACTTATATATTTGCTTCCAAAGGCGGAGCTGATCTTAAGAGTGTTTTCTCTAAAGCATCTTCTGTATCAAATACAGGTCAGGACTCTGCAGAGCTTCATCTGGAACAGGTCTGTACTTTCCTGAATTATCTGGGACTCAGAAACAATCTGAAAAGTCTGGCACCAGGAAAAAATGTGAAAGTTATCTTTTCGGATGTGAAATTTATTGACCATACGACTATGGAGAACCTCACTGAGTTTCAGCATGAATATAATTCTTCCGGCGGAAAGATGGAATTCCTGGGAATGGAAAGACTGAAACCGTTTTCAGAACATTCTACTGCTGCAAGAGTGTTTGCTTAAACGTAAATTAAGACTGGCAGGGAACTTTGATTTGTTCCCTGCAATTCCATCTATTTTTTCTGCAGAACGTTTTCCTTGAATTCTCCCTCATAATTTCCAGGAGGATTATAATTGCACACCAGATAAGTTCCGCCCTTTTTTGATTTTGCAGATCCGCATCCCAGTTCAGAAGAACCCTTCCATACAACCTGAGTAAAATGTCCTGTTTTCATTCCGAATCCAGGCTTTTTGTAGTTGTAGTATTTAATCTCATCATACCAGGCTTTTACTGCAGATTTTGCATCCAGTTTTCCGCCGGAAGTCCAGTAAATATTTTCACCGTACTTATTGTTAGGCCGATGTTCCATTTTATCCTTTTTGGCGATAGTGTCTGCCCATTTTTGTGCAAACTTCTGCATTTCGACATTCCATTTGAGATCTGAGGCGGAATGGTGTTTTCTGAAAGAATTATGGGAAGAAATAAGATCTTCGGCAAAGGTATCGTTTGCCTGAAGAATTCCAAGCATCGGGAAGGAAAGTAACAGGAGAATTGTTTTCATAGTCGGCCTTATTTAGGTTTTTTTCTTAGACTGTCAGAATAGACTATTGTATGCATACTTTCAAAAAAAAATTCTGTATTGACTGACTCCGCCGAGTTCAGTATACATTAAGGTGAGCTGTCCAGGGAGCCGGATTTCTCGTATTCCTTGAAAAGAAAATTCTGCAGGGTAGACTGAATTGGAAAAAGAAGAAATTACAGCATTAAAAAGAAAATCTGTATATCCGAATGTCGGAAGGCTGATCTGTAATCTCATCATTTTAATTATTTTATACTATTCAGGTGTTTATAATATTTTTTTTTACAGTATAGTTTTTATAATTATCTTTTCTGCAGGATGGACAGCCGTCGAAGCCGTTTTCATCCTGGATTATGAAAAAAATGCATATCTGTCTTTTTTTCCTGCAGTATCCGATCTGTTAAGCATAGGGATACTTGTTTATCTGACCGGATCAGTGAACTCCTGGGCAATTATAGGTTTTGTCACAGTCAATGTAATCAGCACTTTTTTTTCATTGAATACTTCACAGCCGGCAGTCGTTCTGACTGGGTCTCTGATTGTATACAGTTCAGTATGCCTCGCTGTTCTTTCCGGTGCTGTAAAGCCTGAAAACCTTCTGAATCCGTATGCAGCAGTTCCATCCTGGAAAAGTTTTTTTTTCAGTTCAGTCTCTCTTTCCGTGATTCAGTTTCTTCTGTACAAATCAGTCTCGAGCATTGCAATGGAAAACAAAAGACTTCTCTTTTTTGCTGAATCTGAAAGAAAAAAGGCAGAAGAGGCCAGAGCGGAGGTGGAGGTTCTGGCCGAGTCCCGCAAAAGACTGTCTATGATAGGGCAGACGGTTTCAGGCATCGTGCATGACATCAAGAATCCTATTTCCTCCATCAAGGCATTTGCTGAACTGATGAATGATGAGAGTCTCAGTGAAGAAAAAAAGGACTACCTTCAGAGCATAGAAAGAGAGGCTGAACGCTTAGGTTCAATGACATATGAAATTCTGGATTTCAGCAGAGGCAGCTTCACTCTGAATCTGAAAAAGGTTTCGCCTCAGGCCTTCCTGGAAGAAATCAGAAAATTCATAATTCCCGATTTTGATTTCATGAATATTCGCATATATATAATATGTGAAACAGATGAATTAATGAATATCGACAGCGAAAGGCTCAGAAGAGTTTTTATCAATATGGCAAATAATGCCAGAGAAGCCTTTTCATCACTGCGAAGAGAGTGTTATCTTAAGATCAGGGCTGAAAAGGAAAACGGGTATTTTCTTTTTACTGTTGAAGACAATGGACGCGGCATTCCTGCCGAAGTAAAGTCAAGGCTGTTCGATGCATATTCAACTTATGGCAAGTCAAGGGGAACAGGGCTTGGACTTTATATGTCCAAGCTCATTATTGAAAAACATCAGGGAACTGTAGAATGCTTTTCAGAAGAGGGGGTAGGAACCCGTTTTATTATCAGAATTCCTAATATCTTTTCTTAGAACTGTTTTTTGTCGGGATCTGGTATAAAGGCTTGAATCCTCTCGCAGGTTTGAAAAGAGCAGGAAACATATCCTTATATTTTGTATTCAGCCTGTCTATGACCCAGGTAGGAATGTTTCCATGATTCAGCTGAGGAAGTCTTTCCGTTTTTCCTTTCAGATAGTATTCAAATTTTGTGGCCTGCTGAAGATCCAGACCTCCTCCGGAATAGTAAGGTTCCTCAGGATTCGTCACTATTTCTATCATAATGTTTTTGTTCAGGTTGGTGTAAGTGATGACACCGTTTTCGTCTTCTTCACCCATAAGTCCCAATGCCTGTATCATCAGTACATGCACAGGATACCCGTCTTCCTTGCCGATTCTCTCTGCGGTGTAAAAGAATGCCAGCGGATCAGGTTCGATATGCGTCTTGAGAAATGCCAGAAGGTCCCAGGCCGGTTTTGTGGACATATAGTTTCCTTCCACGTCGACTATGCCCTTGATGCGTTTTGCATTTTTGTCCGGAGCGGAAGTTTTGGCGATGTACTCTTTCAGAAATGCTTCAGGATCGGATACATTTTTGTAATCCGGATAATAGCCCGGTTTATAATTTCTTTCAAAGAGCTTGTTTCTCGGAATTGTTCCGTTGCTGTAAGAAAAAACAATCAGATCTTCCTTAGGAATCAGATTGTCCAGAAATTTCCAAATACTTCCTTTTTCAAATGCAGGGATTTCCGGACCGATGAAACCCTCATCATATTTTCTTTTATGACAGAGGGGCATTACCTTGGATGAATCCAGATTCTTGTCATTCATTTCAGCGTATCTGTATTCATCTATGGTCATAAACAGACTAGTGGGAAGTTTGGCTGCAAGTTTCTGAAGTCCTCCGGTGATATCTGTTCTGTGAAAGCCTGCACCGTCTCCTCTGAATCCCAGTATCACAGGTCTGCCTTGGAAACGTTTTTCAAAGTTGGCGTACGATATGACAAAAGGTGATGTCTCATACTCGGCAAGAAAATGCTCAAAGATATAATTCTTTTTTTCTTCTGCAAAGTAGTCAAAGAACGGATAGGTAAATTTCATTTCTACAGGCTTAGTAGAACTGAAAATCGGCTCACAGTCAAAGAATCTGTTTTTATCTTCGATTTTTATGGCTCTCAGTTCTTTTCTGTAGTCTTTGGCCGGTTCTTTTTTAGCGGGAACTGCCGGTTCTTTCATTGCAACCGGCTTCTTAATTTCCACAGCAGCCGGTTTCGGAGGAACAATGACCGGAGGAGGGGCGGCTTTCCTGTTCAGAAGTGAACACTGGAATACGATTAGGGAAAGGATTACAAGATTGTGTTTTTTATTCATTGGGTATTCTTTCGGGAAGATCTGTCGGAAAATTTTTACAGTTACAGATTTTTTTAAGCAAGCTCGGCTGTCAAGTTTTACGAAACTGATTCAGCTGAAGGACTGCTGCCTGAGAGAAGCAGTTTTCCGAGTTCAGGATAGTCTCTGAATTTCCATATATAACCGTCTATGAAATAATGGAACAGGATAAGCATGGAAAAGGGGACAAAAAGCCAGACGGCCCATACATAGGAGAGAAGTCCGTATATTTCAATGACCCCTGCAGTCACTCCGTAAAGCAGAGAGACCAAAAACCATTTCAGTGCAATTTTTCGGGCATTTGGATATCTTTTTTCCTGAAAATGCATCATCCAGCCCTGATACTGAACCGCATGAAAAGCAGTCTCTATTGATTCTGCCACGAGGAAGGCAGTCTCTGTTGCGAAAAATACAAAATAATGAATAAATAATGCAGAACTCATCAGGAGAATCTTTGGCAGATTGATCTGCTTTCCGGAAATGACCAGCTGGATCTGTCTCAGTACAAAGACTGCAGCAGAACCCTTGAAGATCATCCAGACTGTTTCTCCTACAAAATCAGGAGTGCCGGGAAAAACGACATTCAGATCTCCGTAAATCAGAACAGGTTTTCCGTCATAAGTGAAATTGTTGAAAAAGCATGCAAACATTCCTGAATAGAAGGTCAGACTGTCGATGATATTGTCTGTCTGAAGAACGTCACCGTTTCTGGCCTTGTAAATTCTCATGAATCCGTAATGCTGTTTTATTACATGATATGAACCGAAATATGCTGCAAAGATAATCAGTTCCTTCACATATCCGAGACCGGTCAGAATGAACCCTGCTCCAATGAATGCAAGAATCCCCAGAGTGTAAGTTTTCGGTCTTCTGGCAAATTCCTCACCGTCTGCGTGGGTTCTCGAAAATGTCTGAAAAATATGGGGGTGATCGAAGACTGCCGTGAAAATGAAGTATGTGACGAGTATTGAAAGACCGTTCACTTCCAGACCTGAATAAATGCAGAGTCTGTAT
>DAORDI010000225.1:0-9535 GCA_035345895.1 Leptospiraceae bacterium | reverse complement strand
ATCACACCCGAATGATCTTTCCGCCTGTCACCTGTTTTTCTTCTATGTCTGAGTCGGCACTAGCGATAATTTCTCCCTTGCCGGAAAGGAATGTGATGGAATTGTAAATCCTGCATTTGTCCTTGAGATAGATGGTCTGTTTCGTAAAACTGGAAGAGCTGTCCTGTATTACAATCTGAAATACTTTGCATGAAATAAAACTGCTTTCTACTGAGTCTATAATGACCCTTTCCTTGAATTCGCAGTCTACTGCTTTCAGGTATCCGTATATGATCAGTGTTCCTCTTGCTGTCACTCTTTCGAGATCGGCTGCTCCGCTCACTCTTCCACTGAAAAGTCTGACATCTTTTCCTGTCATGCTCCCGTTCACAGTCAGATGGTTCAGAGATGCTTTGTTTGCTTCCAGGGTTCCGTTGATTTCTGTTTTTTCAGTCACCTCAGTTCCGCTGAGCACTGCAGGTCCGTGCACTGTAAGCGAAGACACTGATTCCTGTCCCATATGAGCTGGTCCGTAGATCAGTCTTCCCAGTTTGCTGAATGAGGTGTACTCCATAGAAATCTCCAAATATACTTCTGATTCAGGATTTGAACACTTTGCCTTGGTGTCAATACCTAATATTTTTAAGGGAAAACATACGAAACTGAGATTCAGTTTTGATCTTATTCACTCGCCTTAAGCAAATATGATATTCCGTCTAGACTCTGTAATTTTCAGAAAGAATTAGGAAAATTTAATCAATCAGTAAAAACAGCAGCTCCCACTTGTGCGAGCCTCCAAACCGCTGACAGGCGTAAGCTGTAAGAAACCGTCCGCTTTACTCCGGTTTACTCAATATGAATGATTCAAATACCGTCAGGCGGAAACATTACAATGGAAAAGTCGCCATCCAATGAATTCATAACAGCAAACATCGCCATTCTCGTTCCAGCGGCTTTTTGAGAGCTGAAATTCTCTTATCCGCCACCCTCATTCATAAAAGCTTGGGAATCAGTTTCCCTTTCGAACCAAAATCATATAATGGGTCCATGGAAAGTATTTTGCAGTCGCCGGAAGTTTGATTTGCCGCTGAATAACAGAAATCATCCGAATAAGGAAATTGTCTTTCCCGGATAAGTGCTTTCATTTGTCGGGGCACATATGCGTTGCTGTGCCCTTGCGGAACAAAAACAGATTTTTCGCTTTTCATAAAACACTGATAAATTTACTTTTACAGTATGAAACTATCCGTTGGAAACCTTCCTCAAAGTTTAACAGACGAAGATCTGAAGAAATTATTCGCTTCAGTTGGTTCAGTAGAGTCCGCTTCAATCAAAAGAGACAAAAAAACCGGAACCTCTCTGGGTTACGGCACAGTGGAAATGGCTGATGATCATGCCAAACTGGCTATAGAAAAGCTGAACGGCCATGAGATTGAAGGAAAGAAGATCGTTGTGGTGGATGCAGCATCACTGCAGCAGGATTCCAAAAACAAAGGTTCTCAGAAAGCAGGTCAGGGATCTGGAGGCAGTATTCACGGCTCCAAGGTCAGCGGCGGCTTCTCAGGGGGCACAGTGAGAAGATCCGGCGGAGGCGGAAGAGGGAAATAATGGCAAAATTACTGAATGAGGTTCAGTCCTCAGGAAAAAAATTCTTCTTTCAGTTCGGGGGACAGGGTTCTCCTTATCTGAAGGAAGTGACAAAACTGTACAAGGATGAGCCTCTATTAAAGGAATACTTTGAAACAGTATTCAGATGTTTTGGAAAGCAGGAGTCCAGATTTACTAAATCAGACAGAAGATTTGAATTCGGATACGATCTGAAATCCTGGATGGAAAATCCGGATTCGGCTCCTTCTGAAGACTACCAGGCGAGAGCCAGCGTGTCTGTAGTGATGATCTTTGTCACTCAGGTGGCTCATTATCATCTGTTCACTCTGAAAGGATATGATCCTGCAAAAACGGCTCCTCACACTGCAGGCGCAACAGGCCACAGCCAGGGAATCATCTCTGCCTCATTCGCTGCCCTTGCACTTTCCGGTGCCGAATTCTACAAGGCTCTTGAAAACTATATCGACTATATGTTTTTCCTGGCATATCATGCTCAGGGCGGATTTATGACGTTCGATTATTCCAAGGAAGTCATTGAAGGAAATGCTGCGATCGGAGACAAGAACCCTGCTCCGATGGTGGCAGTGATCGGATATTCCAAAGAGGAACTCGAAGAAAGAGTCGCCAAGGCAAATTCTGAACTCGGTCTTCATGGTCAGGACCAGCTTTTTATCAGTCTGTACAATACTCCTGATTCCATGATCATTTCTGCAAAGCCGGAATCCCTTCTGAAATTCAGAAACAAATACAAGGCAGAGATGGATGAGACCAAAAGAAAGTTTGTATATCTCAAGACTTCTGCTCCGTTTCACTGTCCTTTCATGGAAAACACCTGGGCTCCTTTCAAGGCGGACTTTGATGCCGGAAAATTTTCTTTTCCTTATAAAATATCCGATTTGAAATACCCTGTATACTCCATATTCGACGGACAGGACTATAGAACAAAATCTGTGGATCTCCTCGAAGTTCTCTTCAAGGATGTAGTCATCCGCCCATTGTACTGGGACAAGGCAGTCGGAGCACTTCTGACCGGTTCTGAAATCGGTTATGCTGTCGACTTTGGACCAAGTGTAGTTTCCTCAAGACTTACAGGCGGACAGCTCACACCTAAAAACATCACCACACCAGTCTACTGTGCAGCAAACCCAAAAGACCTGAAAAATCTTTTCGAGTAAAAAAATCTGCCGCAAGGGAACCCTTTGCGGCATAGAGTTCGCTTCTATAAATATTTGATTCGATCAGGATTCACTCAATACCAGGCAGAATAGGACTTGGATAAAGAACATACACCGAACAACAATGAATTATGATTGTCACTTCAAATACAAGCCCGATATTGAATAAGAAAGGGAATAAATTATGTATATCAAAGAAATAAAGATTCAGAATATACGTTCTATTGAAAATTTTGAAATGAAATTTGAAGATGGTGAAGAAGCAGGCTGGCATGTGCTTCTGGGCGACAACGGAACAGGGAAGACAACGATTCTTCAATCAATAGGCATTGGATTTCTTGAGCAAGTTTATTTAATAAATCCAAATTTTCAATTCAAGAGCAGTAGTGATGGAAGCACTCATAAAGGTAAACTGGATTTAAAAATTTTTGATTATACTGAACATAAATCCCAAAGTGTAAGTATATTATTTGAAATAATAAATAATGGACAACTTACATCGTTTAATTATAGCGGGGAACAGGAGTATATCAATCTTGATAAAAGATTCATCGCCGGTTATGGCGCACGAAGATCTTTTGATGGATCTTCTCGGGGGCTAAGGAAGTTTGGCCTTGGTAAATTCGGTATACTTCAGACTTTATTTGATTCAAGCGTCCTACTTATGGATGGTCTTGACTGGATCAGTCGCCTTGACTACAGTATCAAGGACGGAAAAATACCTGAAGCGTATTTAGAGTATTTGAAAAGTTTTATCAATAAAACGCAGCTTCTGCATTCTATTGTAATGGATAAGATTGATTCTTCCGGTATTTATTTTATTGATGAGTTTGGTTACCAAATGGAAGCACAGTATTTAAGCAGCGGTAATCAGAGCATACTGTCTCTTCTATTAGATATACTAAGAGAACTAGTGGAAATATATGGCTTGGAAAAAGTCTTTGAGGATATTGGCAAAGAAATTCCTTCCATCAATATGCCGGGAATCATCCTCATTGATGAAGTAGATGCTCATCTTCATCCGACCTGGCAGACTAGAATCGGAGACTGGTTCACAAAATATTTTCCGAATATGCAGTTCATTGTCACAACTCACAGCCCCTTGATATGTCGTGGTGCAAAAAATGGAACGATCTGGAAACTTCCAAATCCGGGTGAAATGCAGGGAGTGCAGAAGATTACAGGATTGGAAAAAGACAAACTGGTGTACGGGGATATCTTAGATGCATACAGTACGGAAGCATTCGGAAAAGATATTGAAAGAAGTGAATTAGGAAGAGAAAAACTGAAAGAATTTTCTCAACTTTCAAAGAAGAAAGCCTATGGAGGAAATCTCACTGAAGGAGAACAGGCAGAGTATGACAGTTTGAAGGGAGTATTTTCCAACGATGCAATCTATTAAGCCTAAGAATTTATCTGCCGCATCACTTGGAGTTTTATCTGCATTGTCTCAAGATATTGCTTTGGAAAAACTCTTCACTGATAAAGTTTACAAAGCCAAATCTCTATGGAATTCCAAAGGCAGTTCAAAGGCCAAATTGAATGCATTTTATGAAGTAAGAAATACATTAGTTGCGGCGCTCCAGTGGAGAACTAGCTGTGCTTACTGTGAGTCGAATGAACCAGGGGACATTGAACATATATTTCCAAAGTCCCATTTTCCGGATAAAACATTTGAATGGGAAAACTATTTGTATGTATGCAAAACCTGTAATACGAGTTATAAGTCTGATTATTTTGCTGTCTTTGACCCGGCAGGCAGTGACAACTCAGTTGAACTGTCACGGAAAAAAATTATGCCTCCTTCTGATGACAGCGTTTTTATCCACCAGCGAAAAGAGAATCCTAGAAATTATTTTGTTCTGAATCTTCAATCATCTATATATGATATTGATTCTTCATTAAACAACAGAGACTTAAAAAAAGCAGATTATACGCTGGATATACTAAAATTAAATTCGAGAGATCATCTTCTGAAGGGAAGGAAAAATGCAGTTAAAAATTATATGAATCTTTTGAAAGAGTACATAAGTGTTAAGAATTCAGCAGACTTCAATGAGCTTCTGAATGCAGTCGGGAGTTTTCCGGTAATTGATACAACTGCGAAATTTAAGGATGAAAAAGCTCGTGTTTTAGACAGTTTAAAAAAGACCATTCTGGAGCTGCCATTTCCTACAGTATGGGAAGAAATGAAACTTCAAAAGGCACTTTTTCCAGGAATTGACAGGTTATTTCTGATTGCTCCAGAAGCCTTAATTTGGTGAAGATCCCTGAAAGCTCAAGCACGCTGAACTTTTGCTCTTGAACAAATCTGTTCTTATTTTGGAATGTGGCTATGCCGACACCACATAAGAAAACTTTCCATCCCTCATACAGACTCCTTCATCTCAGAAAAGGTCAGTCCGAAATTCTTCGGCAGCTGGTTCAGATGTTCGGCGAGGCATTTGAAGAACCAGAAACCTATCTCTCTAAAAAAACATCCTCTGAATATTTGGAAGGGCTTCTGCAGAAGTCTCATATCATCTTTATCTGTGCTGTTTTTGAGGACAGAGTTGTGGGCGGACTTGCTGCCTATGTTCTGGAAAAATTTGAACAGGAAAGAAGCGAGGTGTATATTTATGATCTGGCTGTTCATTCGGATCACCGGAGAAAAGGCATTGCGACTGGACTGATTGAGAAACTGAAAGAGACTGTAAAGGACTTGAATGCCTGGGTGATTTATGTGCAGGCTGACAGGGAAGATGAACCTGCAATCCTTCTGTATGAGTCGCTCGGAAGCAGGGAGGATGTTCTGCATTTTGATATTCCTGTCAGATAAGAACAGTTTTTCGCTTTTCATTTTATATATCTGAATATTATATGCAGAATGAAAAACACTGAACTTCTTATCAGTCTCTTCTCTCTTCTGTATCTTATGCCTTTGCTCTTCGGTGCTGTACTTGCTGATCCGATATCTGAAACCGAAACTGTCCGTTCGAAGTTCAAGGATCAGTACGATGAAATTGTATTTCTGAATTTCGGTCTTTATTCAGTCAGGAAAGGCGAAAAGACAGGTTTTTACGATATCAATACTGATAAAATAATTGCAGATATTATATATGACAAAGACAGTTTTGGGACAGGGTTTGCTGAAACGGACAGGAAAGAGTATTACCTGGCAGAAGTCTGCAGGGGAGGGAAGTGTGCACTGATCGACAGCAAAGGAAAGGAACTGACCGAATTCAAGTATGACAGAATAGAAGTCCACAATATCCGTTATGGACATATTTCCGCCGATGCCGGTAAAAAACAGGCTGTTCTGAACCTTAAAGGAGAAGAGGTGATCCCTGCAGTCTATTCTCTGATTTCAGCACCTATGGAAGGAGTTTCCTCTGTAACAGTAAAGAATGACAAAGGACTGTTCGGTGTGTATGATCTGGAGAAAAGAAAGGAGACTGTTCCCTGCATTTACGAGCAGATCCAAATTTTCAATTCAGGATACCAGTATGCAGTTCAGAAGGCAGGTAAATGGGGCCTAATGTCTTCCGATGGAGTTCTTCTTGTAAAAATTCATTATGATGAGATACAATATAAAGAATATGGGATATATGCAGTTCGAATTGGGGAAAAGGAAGGTTTTTACAGTTCTGCAAAAAAGAAGATGATTTCAGAAGTCAGATTCGACAGATACAGTTCTTTTTACGGTTTCAAGGAGACTCCCAAAAAAGGATATGCAGTCACCGAAGTGTTTCTGAAGGAAAAGGGAGCTTTGATGGACAGCACTGGGAAAATTCTGACAGAGTTCAAATATGGAAGGATTGACAGTCTGAATTACCGTTCAGGATACTTTTTTGCAGAGATCAAAAAAAAACAGGGACTTTTGAAATATGACGGGACCGAAACTGTTCCAGTTGTGTATTCAAACATATCTGTTCCTTCAGAAAAGCATTCCCTGGTGGAAATCCAGAAAGGCAAAAAGTCCGGAGTATTCGATCTGAAGAAGGGGGAAGAGATCATTCCCTGCGATTATTCCCAGATTCAAATTTCTGAGGATGGGAAATATATTTTTGCCCTTCAGAAGAAAAAATGGGGAGTTCTTTCTTTAAAGAATGAAACAGTCATTCCTTTCGAATATATTGAACTGAGAAGGCATCATCAGGGTATGTTTTCGGTCAAAGGAAAAGACGGCTGGAAATTTGTGAACAGGAAAAATGTTCAGGTCGGCAGATACAAGTATGAGGATATTGATTACAGATATTCGGGACAAGGCTGGGATAAACTCTCATTAAATACAATCCTTGTGAAGAGAACCGGGTTATGGGGCACAGTCGATGAGAAAGGAGAAGAACTCATTGTTCCGAAGTATGATAAGGACTTTGTATTTTATGAGGACCGCTGCGGAACTGCGGATACTGCTCTAGCCGGTCATCCTGTGTTTATTAATACGAAGGGTGAGGTCATCGCAGCGCAGAAAGAACCTTATGAGGAAGTCACCGGATTTTCCAGAGACTGCACTGCCAGGGCTAAAATAAAAGGAAAATATGGAGTCATTAATAAAGAAGGAAAAATCATTATTCCATTTCAGTATGAAAATCTGGGAGTAAATCAGGACTACTGGTTCGGAATGGATTATTATGCATCCCTGGGAGGGCTCCCCGCCGTTGTTTCAGGAAAAACAGGTTTTCTGGATCCGGAGGGAAGAATGATCATTCCTGCAGAATATGAAAATTTCGGATTCCTGAGTTATGCTGACGAGGTCAGTTCCTATTATCTTTCTCCCGGAGTATGTTATGGAATTTTGGCTGTCCAGAAAAATAAAAAATGGGGACTCATCAGTCTGAAAAATGATATCATACTGCCTTTTGAATATGATGAAATCCGCCGGCCTGAAACTGAACTTGGACAAATTGTCGGAAAAAAAGGAAAATATATTTTCAACTACAGAACAAGGAAACTGGGAAAGGCTTCCTGAGATAGAATGACTTACGGATATTTTGAATCTGCTGCAGCAGAATGGAGCCTGGAAAAACTTCTGGAAACTTATACAGTGAGTGATATGCAGATGCTTTCAAAAATATGCGGGATTCCTGCAAAAACAAAGAAAGGTGATCTGGTAAGCTCATTAAGCAAGTTTATATTAAGTAATGCATTTATCCTTTATGAAAAGCTGAAACCTATTTCTAAAAAGGCTGTTCAGGAAACGGTACACAGATATAATGGAGTGTTTGATTTTAAAAGATTCGAAGCCAAATACAATGAGCTTCCTTCTTTGACCTCAAGTTCTTATTATTACAGAGAAAATCCTGAGGCCGAAAAACTTTCTGTTCTGATCTTCAAAGGAGTCATTCCTTCGGATCTGCGTCATATATTGAAAGAGAAAGTTCCAGTTCCTGACAAATTTGATATGGAATATGCCGATCAGCTCCCTGCATCATATGAATTGAAGAGAGGGGAAAAAAGAGAGCTGACAGTCAGATTAACAGAGGCAGAAGCTTTAAAGAATATTAAAATTCTTTTTGCACTCGCCGAATCGGGAAAAATTAAGGGAAGCGAGAAGACCGGTATTGTTTCTGAAGCGGGTCGGGAAATTATCGAAAAACAGCTGTTTGCTGGGGACTTTTATGCGGGTAATGAATCTGATTTGAAAATTCAGTCATTTTCTCTTCCGCTGATTTTTGTTTCTTCCGGATATGCAAGATATGAAAACGGCCGACTGAAACTTACGTTGAAAGGAATTAAGGAAAGACAGACTGAATCTGCTCAGCTTCTGAAGGATATCTGGCAAAAATGGATGAATTCATCTTTTGATGAATTTGAAAGAATTGATAATATCAAAGGAAGACAGAAAGGGCTTGCAAAAAATGTCAAAGAGAGGAGAAATGTAATTATAAAAGCATTATTAAAAATGCCAAAGGAAAAATGGGTCAGATTTTCCAAGTTCTCTCAGTTTATGCGTCTGAATTCGATGTATTTTTCTGTGGCAAGAAATTCCTGGGATCTGTATATCGGAGACAGGGAGTATGGGAGTCTGGGATATGATGGTTATGATTCTTGGGAAGTGCTTCAAGAAAGATATATTTTAGCATTATTCTTTGAATATGCGGCCACTCTCGGAATTCTTGACATAGCCTACGTTGAACCGGAATTTGCAAAGTCGGATTTTTATAAAAACTGGGGTACGGATGATCTCTCATACCTCAGCAGGTATGATGGTCTGATCTGTTTCAGGATCAATGTTCTCGGCAGATTTATTTTGGGAATCGAGGATAAATATGTTCCCGTCGCTTTACCTGTTGAAAAAACAATCAAAATAATGCAGAATCTGGAAATAGCAGTTTCAAAGGAATTGAACAAGGAAGATCAACTTTTTCTGGAAGCTCTTGCAGTAAAATCTGCCGACTATATGTACAGACTGGAGGAAAAATCCATACTTCATCTTTTGGAAAAGGGACATACCATCGATACAGTAACGGAATTTCTGAAAGCAAGGTCTCAAAATGAACTGCCTTCCCTGGTTTTGGATTTTCTGGACAGAATAAAACGGAAATCAGGGCTGATCAATAATCTAGGATCGGCTAAGGTGCTGAAAATTTCAGACCGGCCGACAGCACTTCTAATCGCGAATTCCAGTCGTTTGAAAAAACTCTGCTTTTTTGCAGAACCTGATCTGATCATTATTCTTCTTCAGAACGAACAGAAGTTCTTCAAAGAACTGAAGTCTTTGGGATATTCAATATCTCAGGATATTCTAATATAATGACTATCCCGGATATTCATACTCTCTTTCATCCCAG
>DAORDI010000224.1:0-9670 GCA_035345895.1 Leptospiraceae bacterium | reverse complement strand
GATCTGCGTATGCAGCAGGATCTCTCTATGATATTATATAATGATTCCTTATTGTAACCTCTTGTCAGTTCATCATTTTCGTTTGCAGGGGTCTTCCTGTGAATATCGTAGTTTACGGAAAGTTCATTCGGTGCCACTCTTTTGGTCCTGATTTCCTCCCCGTTCAGTTTGTAACTGTGCAGAGAACAGTGAAGGAGGAACAGTGCAAGAAGAGAGATTATTTTCATATTCTGCATTTTAAACAGGAAAGGAAATTGTCGAGAAATAAAAATACTACTTCAAGTACTTGGATTTCAGTCCTGATTTGGATTCTACTATTCTCTGAAGTCTTTTCTGAATATCCTTGTCCTGTTTTCCTGAAACTTCAAACAGATTTTCCAGAATGACAATTGCCTTCTCATGAAGATTCTGAAGAAAGAATATTTCCGCTTCCGTCTTTCCTGCTTCAATTCCAAGCCTGTCCTGTTCCTTCTGAACCTTTCGGATAAGTTCCAAAGAACGAATGAAATCTTTCTTGTAGAAGAATGTGAGTCCCTGAAGATAGGACTCTTCTCTTTCTGTGATCTCCAGATTGGACTTTCCCTGAAGATCCTTGTTCATTTTCAGAAGCTGATTCAGGAAGTCAAAGTCAGCAGATTTCACTGAAGACAGCAGACTGAGCCAGATATAATTTTTTCTGAGTTCAGGAGAAACTCTTTCGTACTGTACCGTCTTGAGTTCCCCTGCAATCAGAGAAAAGTTTTTCCTGTTCTGAAGGGCTTCATACAGAAGCACTAAAATCAGATTGGAATTTGAATCTCCGAATTCTGCGGAGAATGCCCTTGCACGAAGTGCCTGTCTGTACATCGGTTCAAGGTGAACGGAAAAATCATCCAGTATTTTATCCGGAACTGTTCCTGTTCTGGAAAGTTTTTCGATCAGATGAATTGTCTTTAATTCAAATCCGGAAAACAAGGCTTCCAGATAATGAACCCTCGCCTGAGCAAAATATCCTCTGCTGTTGACAGGTTCTGTATGAAGAAGTGCCTGCACATTGGATATATACTCTTGGAGATAATCCTTGTTTTTTTCTCCCTGCAGAACTGATTCAATCAGTCTGTTTTCCGCTTTAGTGTGTTTTTCTGCGGAACTGCCCTTGAAGAAAAGCATGATCTGTTTTCTTTTATATATAGAAAAAAATACAGCAGTGATAAAAATAATGAGAAGAATGACTGGCAGAACTTTAGTCTGTTTTCTGGTTTCTAATTTTACGTGTCTGGGTAGGTACATTTAAGGGTTATACTTGACTGTGGATTTATGATTTCAGATCTAAAATTTCTGGTTCTAGATCTGAAATCGATTGGTCGGTTTATCGTCCGAGGATGAAAACCATATTTGTTGTAGCAGATCCGCCGATATTCAGCATAAGGCCGTTTTTCGCACCTTTTACCTGATATCCTCCTGCCTGACCGGTTACCTGTTTGTACAGATCGAGCATCATTCTGACCCCGCTTGCACCGACTGGGTGACCGACTCCGATGAGTCCTCCGCTCGGATTGATCGGTTTGCTTCCTGTAAAATCAATCACTCCGCTCTGGATTGCCTCATGTTCTTTTCCCGGTTCGGAAATTCCGAATGCTGATACTGCAGCATATTCACTGGAAGTAAAACAGTCGTGAGTTTCAAACACATCAATGTCTTTTACGGAAAGACCTGCTCTTCCATACGCGTCATCCACAGCGATTTTTGTCCAAGGCAGAATGAACTTGTTTCCTTCAGACTCGGCCACTTTTCCAGTGAAAGTGATTGGAGCAACTCTGTGTCCGAATCCTTTGATATGAGGAATCTTGGAAGTCTTGATGTTTCTTGCTTTCGCATATTCCTTTGCATAGGACTTGGATGCCAGAACAACAACTGCTGCTCCGTCAGTGACCTGTGAACAGTCAGTAATGCAGAGTCTTCCTCCGACAGACATATTGTTCGCTCCGCCTCTTGCACTTGCATGTTCCTTGTTCATAAACCATGTACGTGTCTGAGACTTAGGATTTCTTTTTGCATTTGCATAATTGATTCTGGATATTTCAGCAAGTGCATCCATGAAAACTTCTTCTTTCAGCTTGTATCTTTCCAGAATGACATCCGCAAGTCTTCCGAAAAGTTTAGGGAAAGGAAATTCCACTCCCTTTGCTTCTCTTTCATAGTATGCAGCTGTTCCGAGGAAATCTCCTCCGACTGCAGAGCTGACTGTTTTCATCACTTCGATTCCGAGAACGATTGCCACATCATAGTCTTTTGCACGGATATGAGCGTGAGCTGCATCCAGTGCAACTGAACCGGAAGCACATGCTGCTTCATAACGAGCACCCGGGATTCCGTAGAATGCAGGATTCACTTCAGTGAGGAATGCTCCCAGATGTCCCTGGTTTGCATACTGCTCAGCATCAAAGTTTCCTACGAAAACGCCGATTCTGTTTTTCTTGTTCAGTCTTTTCAGTTCATCATAGTCGATACCGACTTTTACAAGAGCATCTTCGATGACTTCTTTCATCATCGCCATGAAAGTCTTGCCTTCTTTGGACCAGTTTCTCTGAAAATCTGTCTGTTCCCCGCCTAATACGTAAACCTTATCTGACATGTTTCCTCCTTATCAGCCTCTGAAGAGCGCTCTTGCGTCCAGTTTGTCTTTCAATTGATAGAACGGTTTTGTTCTGTCTGCATTTTTCAGAACAGCAGGAACTTCGATTTTGGACTGTTCCAGGAATTTGATCGATTCAGTGACTCCGCCGAGGAAATCCACAAAAGCAGATGCAGGAACCCAGTTGAACCCGAATCCCATTGCGGCATCCGCATTTTCCTTGTTCTCGACAACCTCACCCACAATCGAAAGTGAATAGCTGATGTATCTTGCAATGAAATATCTGCAGAGTTCTGCTTCAAATCCTTTTGCATTCTTAATTACATCCATTGCTCCTGCATAATCGGATGCAGCGATTTTTTTCCCTGCTTCCTTTGTAAAGGGGATGTCGAATTTCGGATACGGATCATAATTACCGGTGGATATATTGTATACAAACTTCTCTCTTTTTCCGTCAGCAGTCTTGGTTCTTTTGAAAAGTCCCTGACCCGACTTTGCACCCAGATTTCCTGAATCAATCAGTTTCTGCATATAACCGGGGAGTTTGAAAGTTTCGTGTGCACCGTCTTTTGTAAACTGATAGAGGTTGTCTACAATCGCCTTGTGAACATCCAGACCGACGAAATCCACAGTGGCGAGAGGACCCATCGCGCGTCCTGTAAACCCGCCCATGATTTCATCCATCAGAGCAAGTCCGCCCTTGTCGGAGTATTTTTCTGCAACCTGAGCAATCTCGTTCATCAGCTGGAATCCGATTCTGTTTCCTGCAAATGCAGGAGTATCGTTTGTATATACAACTGCTCTTCCCAGAACTTCTTCCAGGTATTTTCCGAGCTGCTTTTTGATTTTTGGATCAGATCCTTTATGAGAAACAAGTTCACAGAGGATCATTTTGTAAGGAGGATTGAAAAAATGAGTCCCGAAATAGTGTTTCTGACCGTCTGCATCAAATGCCTTGGACAGTCTTTCAATGGAAAGCCCGGAAGACACAGTGGAAATGATTGTTCCAGGCTTTTTGTGTTTTGCAATCTGTGCATTGATTGCTTCTTTTACATCGTAACTTTCTGCAACGAGTTCGAAAACCCAGTCTGAATCGGCAACTGCTTTTGCCAGATCATTGTCGTAGGTTCCCGCTATCATTCTGGAACGAATTGTATCGGTCCGAACTGACTGAATTGCTTTTTCAATCCCCTCGTTGGCCTTTCCAAGGTCCCTTGCCAGCATATAAACCTTTGCTTCCCCAAAAGAAGCAATCACACCAGCGCTTCCAGCTCCCATGGCCCCGTTAGCACCAAGAATTGTAACAGTTTTTATTTCCCTCATATCTTCGACCTGAATGAAATTTTACTCTTTAAGTTTAGTTTTAAAAACAGCGTTCAGGAGGAAAGCTGTTTTTCTTTTTTATCGCCCGTATTCCGGCCGAATCCTGAGGGTTATGTCTCATTTATCCTGTCGAATTGTGGGAACTCCTTTTTTTGAGCTGTCTTTCCAGAAAGGCAATTCCCGTTTCCTCGCGTGGGAATTGGCTTGCCGGCCAATGAGGCCGGACGAAATGTTCAGATTTTTATGAGAGCTCCAGCAGCAGTTTATCGAGTATCTGGCAGCACTCCTCCATACTGTCAGGACCGGCTCCGGATTCGAGCATCATCTTTCGGACTTCTGCGGAAGCATATTTGCACACGTGCGTCATAAGAGTTCCTTTACCTTCTGCTGTAAAAGTGCGTGACTCGACTGTAGCATTCGGATCTTCGGGAGCGTTCGGATTGAAGACAGACATATCCATTGCATAATTCTCTGTATTCGCGAATTTCTCCGGAATATTCACTTCCAGAAATTTCCCATATACACCGACCTTGTTCCCATCTGCACCTGCATATACATACAGGTATCTGCCGCCGGTCTTAAGATCGTTTTCGCAGGTTTCAAGCACCATTCCCGGGGGACCGATCAGCCATCGGCGCATCAGCTCAGGTTTTGTGTGGCAGTCGAAAACCAATTCACGCGGTGCTGCGAAGTAACGTTTGAGCACGACTTCAGTTTCTCCACGGAGTTCCATCCTTGCTTCTTTTTTTTCTGGTTTCATTTTTTTATCTCCTTCTGTCTGCATTGTTTATTTCTTCCGCCAGTCCCAAGCATCTGCAAAGTTTCTCCTGCATCCGGCACCATTTCTCAAGTGAGCGGTACAGTCTAATTTCGGCACGGATTGCATTTGAGACAAGTTCAGCATTCTCCAAAAATTTAAAATATCGTGAGACGGCAAAACGGCTCATCGCAGGGTTTAGAAAGCTACATTACCGTCGATTCAGTTTTCGCGAGGCGGAATTCATATTCTTCATAATCAGAATCTTATATAACACATAAGTTATATAAGATTCTGATGTCAAGTTTTTTTCATCGTCCTTCGGCGGCTTATTGTCAGCTTTAAAAAGAAAGGGAAGTCGAGATTCGCTCAGCCTGTGCAAGATATTATTTTCGAATCTGGTTATCCGTCCGGGTGCTGTGTATCTAAATATGGATTTGAGACTGCCGGAAAACAGAAGTGCGGTGCAGGTTTACAGGAGAAGCCCTGTAAGAAAAAAATAAAAAATTCTTGTCTATTTTGATATATTGTAATACCTTGTAATACAAGGATTGCAGAGAATGATAAGTCTCAGACTGCCGAAAGATATGGAAGAAAAACTGACAGAAATTTCAGTCGCCAAAAACAAGACGAAGACATACATCATCAAAGAATCGTTGGAAATGTATCTTCGGTCCCAGGAGCCTGTGCTCTCTGCGTTTGAGCTGGGGAAGAAATATTTCGGAAAGTATTCTTCTGGACGCACAGACAATTCAGTCAATTTCAAAGATAGAATCGTTGAGAAAATTAGAAGAAAGCATAATCGCTGAAGTGATCATTGATACAGGTCCGATTGTCGCTTTTTTTGACGAAAGCGACCGGTACTGCATTCCGTTTAGGAATTTTCTGAAAGGATTTCGCGGAAGACTCTGTACTACCCTGGCTGTTGTGACTGAAGCATCTTATCTTCTGGATGAATGCAAGCCTGTTCAGCTGGATCTGATGGAATGGATCAAGGATGGCGCAATTGAAATTCGAGATATCGGCAATTCTGATTTCTCTCTGATTCATAAGTATATGACAAAATATCAGGACACACCGATGGACTTTGCGGATGCAAGTCTTGTGATACTCGCAAATAAAATGAAGACAGACAGAATCCTTACGCTGGATTCCGACTTCGAAGTGTACAGAACTGCATCCGGAAAAAAGTTCAACAATCTTTTAAAAGAAATACTGAAGCATTAAGAAATATTTTTTTGTTTCTGTAAAAAATCACGTTTCCTCTATCCACACCGCATGAACCGTATCAAAGAATTCTTTTACATCAGTAATCTTTCCCTCGCGGACTGTGAAAAGAAAATGATAATGGTTATTATAATTTTTTCCGTTAGATTTTCTTTTTCCGTTTGATTCGGCAATCAGGCTGACCCTGTCTTCCTCTGCGGTCATTGTATGAAGAGTGAAACGGAACGTCTCAAAATTCCGCCCGAGCATTTTCAGTCCGAGGCTGATTTTTCTTTTGTCGTAATTTCCGGATACAGGAATGTTTCCTAGTATCCACCAGTTCAGCTCCTCACTGAGCAGATCAAACCCTTCCTTATAGTTCTGCTCATTCATGCAGATAAAAAACTTTTTTATGATTTCCTTGTTTTCTGTCAGACTCATTCTGCTCCTCCGGAGTCAAATGTAAACAGTATTGACGATCGGTATACTGATTTTCCCGTTCATTCAATTTTTTATTGAACAGATTGATTTATGCCTGAGACCAATTCTGTCAAGTTCAGGTTATTGCTGCAGTGCGCTTGTCTGCCTATGACCCTCGCAAGGGACTAGGATGGCAAATCATTTCTAATAACAAACCAAAGCATTTTCAGCTGTCTTGACCAAGTCTCTCAAAATCTCGGTCTGCCTTCCTGTCAAGATATGAAGCGGGCAGCAGACGGCAGCATACTTCCGGTAAAATTCACTTGATTTCTGGAGCTGCTCCATTTTATTAAATATCAATGATATTATTATACAATATTCTGTTCCGATTTCTGAAGATGCTGACTCCAATTGCTGCAGTCCATCCTCAGGCAGGACAGTTTCTCGAAAAAAGAAAGCAGGACAGAAAAAGAATTCTCTCTGAAAACATTGTTCTGACGAATAAAAGGGTGGTCTGGTTCCATGCCGCCTCGGTGGGTGAACTCGATCAGTGCAAGGCGATAGCAGAGGAAGGAAAAAAAAGAGAAGGAAATCTCTACACTCTTTTTTCTGTTTTCTCCGACAGTGTAAGTGATAAGCAGCTTCAGGATTCGATGATTGACTTTGCATTCCGTCTGCCACTCGATTTTCCAGGAGAGTACGATTTTATCTTCGAAAAATTCAGACCTGAAAGCCTTGTCATTTCTGCCTGGGATCTCTGGCTGAATATGATACTTTCTGCACATAAAAATAATGCTAAAATATACCTTGTGAATGCGACTCTGAGCAGCAGTTCAGGAAGGATGAATCCGATTGCAAAAAGACTCACTCAGATCACTGTTTCAAAAATGTCCGGCCTTGCTCCGGTCTCCGAAGAATCTGAAATTCAGTTCAGATCCATATTAGGAAATACGAATATTCCAATTCTGAGGCTGGGGGATTCCAGGTTCGATTCTGTATCTGCAAAAATAGAAAAGAATCTCGAAAAGAACGATCCATTGAAAGGATATGAAAAAAACAGAAACGTGATTATTCTCGCTTCCACATATTCTGCATGCGAGGAAATGATTTTTCCAGTTCTGAAAGAACTTCTTTCCAGAGGAAGGAAGATATGGATTTTTTCGCACAAGGTTCATCCTGAAAGAATACAGAATATTGCAGAACGTCTGAATGGCCTGTCTCTGAAGTTTTCGAGGTTCTCTGAAGAAGGAATCAAGGCATTGGATTCCGAGATTGCGGTTTTTGATGTTCTGGGCGTGCTTGCATTTGCCTATTCCAAGGCAGGTTTTGCCTATGTGGGGGGTGCTCTCCACAACCGGGTTCACAATGTGATTGAGCCTGCCTATTTCGGTCTTCCGGTTCTTGCCGGGCCGAAGATTTTCAATTCCGCAGAGGCTCAGGAACTTCGAAAAAGGGGCGGGCTCTGGACAGTAAACACTGCCGCTGAATTCCTGGAGAAGGAAAAATATCTTTCGGATGGGGCTCATTACAGGCTTGCAGAAAAGACAAACTCTGATTTTGTGACAGAAAACAGAGGGGCATCCGAAAGAATCTGGAAAACCTTTCTGAACAGACAGGAATCAGAATGAATATAGTCATCACCAGGGAAAAATGAAAGGCCCCAGAGTCTGGTTTCTTCAGTTCATAATTACACTTATATTCTGTCTTTTCGGGTTTTCTGAATTTCAGAGAATCTGGCTGTCTCCTATCGAAATCAGAATTTTTCCTGAACTCAATTCTGCTTTCAGAGAACTTTTCAATACTGAGAGGAAAGAAGAACCTCCTGCAGACAATTATGCAAAAAAACTGGATTCAGGTCCGGGGTACAGAGCACTGAAAAGATTTTATGAAGATCTGAAAGAACTCGAGGCAGGCAGGGAAAAAACTGTAAGAATCATACATTACGGCGATTCGATTATATGGGCTGATATGGTTACGAGACGTCTGAAGGAAAACTTTCAGAAGGACTTCGGAGACGGGGGAAGGGGAGCAGTTCCTCTTTTTTCAAAACTCGAAAGAACTGTCTATGATCACAGCACATCTGCATCTGAATCTGCATTTGTCTGGAAAAGGGTGAGACCGGGAGGAAGTCCTGATGCAAGACTCGGATTTCTCGGAGAATCCTATCTTCCTGCATTTCCCGGAGCTGAGACTGTTCACAGTTCAGGGCTTTCTGCGAAACCCTGGAAGAATCTGGAACTGATTTTCCGTCAGAACGGAACACTTCCTCAGGTCACTGAAGTAAGGGCAGATTCGGAAGGGAAAACTGAGACTCTGAAGTCTGATTCAAAAGAAAAATGTTTTTCCATGAAATTTTCATTAAACAGCAGAAAGGCTTCCGTGAAATTTCTGTCCCAGTTTCAGAATCATCCTTATGTCGATGCAATGGTTTTTGAAACCGAAAAAGGAGTAAATATCAGTCCAGTTTCCACGATGGGAATTGAGATGAGAGATCTTCTTACAGTGGACGAGGAGAATTTCAAATGCGGGATGAAAATATTCCGTCCAAGGCTTGTCATATTTCAGTTTGGAGTCAATGAATCTCAGAACCTCTGGCAGTCTTCTACAAGAGATGAAAAATACTACAAGAACTGGGTAAAAAAGACCGTTCAGAGATATAAAAAAGAGCTTCCTGACACGGACATTCTGATTATTTCTCCGATGGAAAGAATCAGGAAAAATGAATACGGTGTATATATAACTATGCCTGAGATGATGAAGATCAGGAAGATTCACAGAGAAATTGCGGAAGAGGACGGCATTGCTTTTTTTGACAGTCTGAATGCGTTCGGAGGAACAGGGAAAAGCAGAGAACTGTTCGACAAGGGAATCATTCAGGAAGACAGAACTCATATGACAAGACAGGGAAGCGAGTATTTTGCAGACCTTCTTTATGATGAGATTTACCGCGAGTACAGAAATTACCAGGGATATCTCACTGATCTGGAAACAAAAAGGGTTCAGAATTCCTGGAAGGAAAACAGAAAGATCGTCAATTTTAATTCTGCAGAATATTATATTTTTCTAATATCCCTTTCTGTTCTCATTCTTTTTGGGAAGCTTTCTCCTTCTCTGAAGACCTTGCTTCTGACTTCGGCCTCCATCCTGTTTTATGCCTCCTGGCAGATCTGGCCTGTAGGAATACTGATTTTTTCTGCAGCACTGGATTATATCCTTTCCAGGAAAATGGAAGAGACCGACGTCAAAGGAAGAAAAAAATATCTGATCCTTTCTGTATGCGTGAACCTGGGACTGCTTGCCTTTTTCAAGTATACAAACTTTTTCATGGAAAATATCGGAAATGCATTATC
>DAORDI010000223.1:0-9675 GCA_035345895.1 Leptospiraceae bacterium | reverse complement strand
GCTGCTCCAAACTTAAAATCGACTGCCGCCCTCGCAATGTCTGAAACCGGTACCGGCATTCAGAAGCTTCCTGAACTCCCGCAAGCCTGGAAGAAGCTTTCTTTACTGATTCATGGCAAGCTGTTAAACTGCCAGATTCCTCTGATACTTCGTAAAAAATATATGTTCTATATATTATATTCCATTTTGTAAGGTATGTTCTAAGATGTTTTTCCATTCGGGACTTTGGATAGGCATATTTCCAGGAGAACTCACTGCGGTCACCGAGCGATGCACCGGACCAAAAGCCTTGTAGGAAACGGCGGGGCTTTTTTGTTTTTAAAAGAATAAACTGTGAAATTGGGAAAAAATATATCTATATAAACTGCAGCGTCTCCTTTCCCCTTGTTCCCCGTGGCAAAAAATAAACCACGGAAAAGAGGGGATATATCTGTATTATTCCGGAAAATGAGATACTCTGAATCCGCAGTTCTGAAAATTTGATTTGAATTCCTGCATGAATCTGAGACTGTGTTTTAAAATCGTGCTGAAAAAGGGATGAAAATGACTGATCTTTCGAGGAAATATTTCAATTTAATCATGCTGAGAGCAGAGATCTTCGTTTACGTTGTACCTGTGCCTATGATAGTCTATTTCGGATTCCTCTGCATTGATTCTACTGCTGAGAAAATGAAAGCACTTGCCTTTTCTGCAGTGGTCGGAAGCATCGTCGGTTTCAGTCTGGGATATGCAATCAGGAGAATGCTCTTCATGCCTCTTCTTGATGAGATATTTTCTGATGAAAAAAAAATACAGGACAGAATTTCAGTAAAGACAGCCCTTCTTCGATACCCCTTTACTGAGGTTCTCTGCGTTATTGCCAGATGGCTCGTCGGAGGAGGCCTTGCCTGGGCATTATTCATAAGCACTGCTGAACTGAAATTTCATGAGATTATTGTAATTCCAACTGCAATCGGCCTGGCTGTGCCTATCTCTTCCGTCTCCTTTTATTTCATTTCAGAGGGGGTCTGTGCTGAAATCATTTCTGTCTCCGATCTGAAGGCATATGAATCGGAAGAAATGTTTCAGGGAGGCCTGGACTTTGAGAAAAGAATGAGCCTCCTTCTTTTTTCCATTATGCTTCTGTCTGCAGGAATTTTCGGCTTTCTCCTGTATTTCACCTCCTCAGGCGATCTTCACCTGAACAAAATCCTTTTTCATATATCTGTTCTTTTTATGATTTTTATCATTATATTATATTATTCTGTCTATACTATTGCACAGACTGTGAGGAGAGGGATTGAAGAGACTTCTTCTGTGCTTTCAATGATTGCCTCGGGTAAAATCCCCCCGTCTGTTTCGGTTTCATCGAGAGATGAATTCGGAAGGATGTCTTCGAACATCAACAGTCTTGCATCGCAGCTGAGAAATGTAGTATCCGCTGTGAGGTCGACTGCAGAGGAGACTGTTGTTTTTTCGGAGAAGCTGACTTCAAGCAGTGCATCACTCTATGAAATCATAAGTGCACAGACTTCTTCAGTCAATGAAATTGCAGATGTGATGAAGGCACTGGATCTTTTCATTCATGAGACTGCTGAAAACGCAGGGAATGCCACCGAACTGACTCTTGAAACCGGGCAGATCCAGAAAAATCTGTACAAGGAGACAATTGCAGCATCAGAGGTCTCAGACAGGGCATCTCTTATGTCTGACAAGGCACTTGAGCTTGCGGATCTTGGAAGGAATGCAGTCCGGGAGACAGCGGAGCGGATGGATGAGATTCATTCTGCTACGGCTGCGATTACAGGAATTGTGGAAGCAATCGGTGAAATTGCAGATCAGGTGAATCTTCTCTCTCTGAATGCAAGCATTGAATCTGCAAGAGCAGGAGAGTACGGAAAAGGATTTGCAGTTGTTGCAGGCGAAGTATCGAAGCTTGCAGAAAAGACACTTCAGAATTCGAAGGAAATCTCCAAATTTTCAAGTCTGGCATCCAAAAGAGTGCGGGACGGAAGAAACAGCACTGCAGTCACTGCAGATGTATTCGAAAGCATCCGTCAGAAAGCTGCTGAAACAAAGGGCAGTGTGGATGAAATTGCCGAGGGAATAAAAAAGCAGATGTCCCTTGCAGAGGAATTCGGTTCAGCATTTCAGGTTTCACTTGCAATGACAAAGGAAATTTCCGATTCGACCAGAGTTCAGTCGGAGAAAAACTCGTCTCTTATGCTGAATCTGAACAGAATCAGGGAAGGGTCAGAAGGACTTCTGAATTCTTCTGCAGGACTGAAAAAAATTTCGGACAGTCTTGTGGACAAGGTGACAGAATTGAAAAAACATGTTTCTTTCTTTAGTTTATCATGAATTTATATTTCACTGCCGCATGTTCAGACCTCAGACAAAAATATCAGTCACCGGATAAAACAGACAGGAAAAATACTTTTCCTCTGCGGCATTTTTCAGATATTGAAAACAGACGGACCTGATGACTTTTTTTCGTCTGAAACTGCATTAATAATATGGAAAATATCATTCTTCTGATCTTCTGCTTTCTTGCCGGAACGGTTCTGAAAAACACAGGAAGGCTCTCCTCCGAGACTCCCCGCATTCTGAACGGATTCATTCTGCACATATCACTCCCTGCACTCATCCTTCTGCATATTCATTCTGTGAAATGGGAGATTTCCTCTTTGATTCCTATGAGCATGGCCTGGGTGCAGTTCGGGGCGGGCTTTCTTTTTTTTACTGTTCTTTCGCATATTCTGAAACTTTCCGTCAGAAGCAGAATCTGCCTGATTCTCTGCGGATCTCTGGGAAACACTTCCTTTCTGGGTATCCCCATGATTGAAATGCATTTCGGATCTTACGCAGTTCCTGTCGGAATTCTCTGCGATCAGCCAGGCACATTTCTTGTCCTGTCTCTTCTCGGTCTGCCTCTTGTGCTGAGTGCAGAAACCGGACTGAATATAAAGCATCTGATAATAAAGACACTTAAGTTTGCTCCCTTTCAGGCATTTATTCTTGCAGTGCTTTTATACCCTGTGCAGTATCCTGAATTTCTGAATTCTGTGCTGAAAAGACTCGGAGACACTCTTGTCCCCCTGGCACTTTTCAGCGTGGGATTCCAGTTCGAAATGAAGTCCTTCGGCAGAAAGAAGGATCTTATTTTTTACGGCCTTTTTTTCAAGCTGATTCTCTCTCCTTTTCTTTTCTGGATTTTTTATTCCGTCCTTCTGAACATGAAGAGTCTTTATGTTCAGATTACAGTCTTTGAATCTGCAATGCCTGCAATGATTACTGCAGGAACCCTTGCGATGGAGCATGACCTGGACCCGGATCTGGCGGCATCTCTTGTGGCATACGGAATCATTATATCCTCATTCACACTGTATTTCTGGAAGACAGTTCTGATTCAGTGAGTTCCATATACGGCATTAGCCGAACTTGACTCTGCCTTCCCTGCAGGAATTCTTCCTTCATCCCGAAATACAGACTGAAGATTTATTTGTTGTTTATATAATATCATTCTGAAAATTGACTCTCTGAGGAAAAGCAGAAATGAGCACAGAACCCGTATTTATATTTGAACACAGACAGACAAAAACGATTCTGAGAAGCATCAGCAGCGGAAATACACTGCTTGTCATCAGGGATCTGAAGGAAACTGCAAGATATCCGATGCATCTGAATTATGCACCCAGCTGTTCGGAAAACGGAATTGTCTATTTTCACAACGGATACGGCAGACATACCCTGGATCTGAATCTTCCTTTCCCTCAGGAACCTAGAAAGGCAGCTGACGGAAACATCATTCATCCATCAGGAAATTTCATTATAAAATATGCAATGAAGGAATATCCGCATAAGCATAAGGAAAATAAATCTGCAGGACTTCTTCTGATCGATATTCACACAGGTGAACCGCAGACTCTCTGGGAAGGGGATACTTCTGATCCCCGTCTTGTGCCTCTGTTCGGGCAGACAGCGGAGGAGGCAGCAGAGGAAGAGCCTTACAGTGACCGTTTTAAAAAAATGAAAAAGCCGATCGAATTTCCGAGAGTCCTTTTTTCTTCCGACGGAAATCTCTGGGCGCTGATCCAGACGGACAGGATGGAGATCGGGCAGGGCAGTCAAAGAACAGCTTCTGTCCACTGGAATCCTTTTGCATTTTTCCCGATCAAGGCAGCATTTGATTCTGAAAATAAAAGACTCATACTTTCCGGAAAGGACGGGATTCTGTCTTTTCATCTGAACGGGGAAATCTGTGCCTTCTGGAAGGCAGAACTTCCCTGCGAACCTTTTCTGGAATATGGAAGAACTGTCACAAAGACTTTGTCGCCTGCAGTCAGTCCTCCGTTGATATACCATAATGAAATTATATCTGTGATCTGCACGAAAAAAGCGAGGAGTTATCCTGACCCTTCCTGGTATGAGATTCTGAGATTCGACAGGGATACTTTAAGTCTCAGGGGAAAACTCGAAGGGATGCCTAGAAGAAGAGATCCGGACGACAATGCTTCTCTGTATGAACTCTCTGACGGTTCCCTTGTGTGGGCGCCGAATACCCAGCCTCTTCTGATCCTTCCTGCAGACGGAGCGGAATACAGATCCACTGAACTTGCAAAAATTGCAGGTGAAGAAGAGCCTCCTCGAATTCCCCATCCTGCAGAATCCTGGTACATCAGAGAGATCGGAGAGAAAGGGGATATTGATAAAATATCCCGGACGGATGAAAATCAAAGAAAGTCTCTTGCCAGGTATCTTCTGAATGAACTGCTCGAAGACAGAAGGTTCACTGAGCTTCTGGAAACAGACAGGAGAGCTTTTTCTCCTTATATAGATCAGATAGCGGACTGGGATGAGGACAGACTGAAACTGTTTTCCGAAATGGACTGGAGAAACTTCTGGAAAATCATGGACGGACTTTCCGATGAGTCTGTGCATAAAATTGCAGACCGTCTCCGTGCAAAAAAAAAAATCACTGGAGAAGATTCTGTTTCCATTATGCTTCTCATCGGTGCAGGCACGGATGCAGCTCTTTCTGTTCTGAATGAACTTGCACAGAAATCGAGGACTGTGAGAGAACTCTGCTCGGATCATCATCTGATGATTACTGAAAAAGGACCTGCAGTCAAAAGGATGACTCCTGAAAGTCTTGATATTGTCGCGTATCCTTCGAATGAAAAAAATCAGGAGGGACTGGAGTTTCCTCTTTCCCATTCTGAGTATCTTCCTGAAAAATTCGGATGGGGATGCAGATCTCCTATGGGACACATATTATCAATGAATTTAGATCTTCTTCCTTCGGGGGATTTGAAACAGTCTCCGCTCAGATGGCATCATTTTTTTCTGTCCTCAGGAGAGGAGTGCTGCGACGAGATCCTCTGCACATACTATGCCTATAGAAATACAGAAGGTTCGGACAGGCTGGTAGAGCTGATTGCCGATCTGGCGGCAAGTGAACCAAAACAGCGTCCGGAGGATTCGGACTGTGAAGGATCCGAGGAGACTGAATTTCCTGAGAAAGAATATATGATTGTTCTCGAACCTCACAGTCCTGAAAGAGACAGAAAGATCAAAAGACTGGGAAAACTGGGAGGCTGGCCGGAATGGTGGCAGTCGCCTGAAATTCTTTCCTGTCCGGAATGCGGTAAAATGATGTTTTATATTGGATGCGTCTATGCAGACACTCTCAGAAACGATATGCCGGATGCGGCTTTGTACGGATTTCACTGTGAGGACTGCGGGATCGGTGCACAGGCGGTGCAGATCACCTGAAATACTTGCTTGAAAATGAAGCTCGGGAAAAAAAACTTGCAGCATGATCTCATTTCCAAAGAACAAAATCAAAGTACTTCTCTTAGAAAATATCCATGAAAATGCATTCAACCTTTTCAAGGATGACGGATTTCAGGTGGAAATCAAAAAAGACGCCTATTCGGAAGAGGAGCTTGTAAGTTCTCTCGGCGATGTGCATATCCTTGGGATCAGGAGCAAGACCAATGTAACCAAGAGGGTTCTGGACAATGCTCCCAAACTTCTGACACTGGGCTGCTTCTGCATCGGAACAAATCAGGTGGACCTGGAGGAAGCAGAGAAAAAGGGCATTCCAGTATTCAATGCACCGTACAGCAATACGAGGAGCGTGGCAGAGCTTGTGATTGCGGAAATCATTATGCTTGCCAGAAAAGCAGGGGATCAGTCGAGAGATGCACATCTCGGAAAATGGAACAAGATCGCGAACGGATGCTTCGAGGTCAGAGGAAAAACGCTGGGAATCATCGGATACGGTCATATCGGTTCTCAGGTGTCTGTGCTTGCAGAAGCCTTCGGAATGAGAGTGATCTATTTCGACATTCAGACTGTCCTTCCATTGGGAAATGCACAGAATTATCCTACTTATGATTCAGTCCTGAAAGAGGCCGATTTTATCTCATTCCATGTGCCTGAAAGTCCTGACACTGTAAATCTTCTGGGAAAAGAAGAGATGGCAAAAATGAAAAAAGGCGCCTATGTGCTGAACCTCTCTCGCGGAAAAGTGATCGACATAGATGCTCTTGCAGAAGCTATCAGATCCGGCCATATCGCAGGTGCAGGCGTGGACGTATTTCCGGAAGAACCTAAATCCAACAAAGACCCTTTTATTACACCCTTGCAGAATCTTTCAAATGTAATACTGACTCCTCATGTGGGAGGAAGCACGGAAGAGGCTCAGAAAAATATCGGCCTGGAAGTGGCAAGCAAACTGATGAAATATACCAACAACGGTTCTACAGGATTTGCAGTCAATTTTCCGAATATTGAACTTCCTCTTTTGAAAGAAAATTACCGGATTTTGAATGTTCACAAAAATCAGCCCGGCTTTCTGAAAGACATCAACAAGATTGTATCCGATATGGGAGGAAACATTGTAGGTCAGTATCTGGGAACAACGAAGGATATAGGATATCTCATCATGGACATCAACAAAAACCTGGGTGATGCAGTGAAAAACGAAATTAAAAAACATCCTTATTCCATTAAGACAAGGATTCTCTATTAGAAATAGGGAATAAAACTGTCTGCTCACGATTCAGATGATCACCCATTTTTTAATTGACAAAGTAAACAAATTGGGTGTATTTGAGTTATGATTACTCTCTTTGTTCCGGAAACTGATGTAAATTCGGATGATTCCAAATTCAGGGAGATCTGTGCCCGGAACCCTGAAAACCGAGTGGAGAGAACAAAGAAAGGGGAAATACTCATAATGGCTCCGACAGGAGGAGAAACAGGTTTTTTAAACTTGGAACTTGGACGTATTTTCGGCAACTGGAATAAAAAGAAAAAGCTAGGCCGAGTTTTTGATTCTTCCACTGCGTTTCGTATGCCCAGTTCAGCCATCCGTTCTCCTGATATTTCCTTTCTGTCTATGGAAAGATGGGAAAAACTTTCTCCCAAGGAAAGATCAGAATTTCCCCCAGTCTGTCCTGATTTTGTGGCCGAAATCCGTTCCAAATCAGATTCATTGAAAGAGCTCCAGAAGAAAATGGAAGAATGGATGGAAAACGGATGCCTTCTCTCCTGGCTTCTGGATATTTTCGAAAAGAAAGCCTATATCTATCGACCATCGAAAGAAACTGAACTTAAGACGGGAGAAAAAATCCTTCTCTCCGGTGAGGATGTTCTTCCGGGTCTGGAATTTTATCTGCACGAACTTTACGAAGTTTAGACCTTCAAAAAATACTTGATTTTTCCTATTCAGAAGAAATTCTGAAAGTAAACACTGTTCAAGAAGGTTATTATGGTACAAAAACTCAATTCTTCCAAGTCTTCCAAAAATGGAAGTGAAAAAAACGGTACAGTTCCGGCTCCTGATTCTCAATTTGCCGAAATAGACAGAGTTTTTGAACTTCAGAAAAACAACCGCTGGAATATTGCAAATACTGATGCAAGGACCCGTATTGAAAAACTGAACAGACTGAAAGATGCAATACAGGCGAGATCTCATCACCTGAAAGATGCAATGTACAAGGACTTTAAGAAATCTCCCTATGAAGTAGAGATCACTGAAATTTATCCTGTCATCTCCGAAATCAATGATGCAATTCACAATCTCAGAAAATGGATGGAACCGGTCCCTGTGCCTTCTCCTATGACTATGTTCGGGAGTTCGAGCAGACTCGTCTATGAACCGAAGGGCCTCTGTCTTATCATCGGTCCATGGAACTATCCGTTTCATCTGATTATGGCTCCTCTCGCAGCGGCGATTGCAGCCGGAAACTGTGTCATCATCCGGCCCTCAAGCAATACAAGACATACAAGTGAATTCACTGAAAGCCTTCTCAAGTCCATTTACAGCGAGGATGAAATCTGTGTCTTCAACGGAACTACAGATATGGCAAATCATCTTCTGACTAAGCGGTTTGATCATATATTCTTTACCGGAAGTCCTTCCGTAGGAACTCATATTATGGAAGCCGCGGCAAAGAATCTGGCTTCAGTTACATTGGAACTGGGCGGCAAGTCTCCGGTCATCATTGATGAGACTGCAAGTCTGGACTATGCATCCAGTCATGTTGTCTGGGGAAAGGTACTGAACGGCGGACAGACTTGCGTGGGAGTGGATTATGTACTGGTTCATGAATCCAGGGAAAAGGAATTTCTGGAAAAGGCTAAGGAAAAGCTGAAGAAGTTTTACGGACCGAATACGGAAGAGTGGAGCACTAATCCTGATTTCTGCAGGATCATCAATGACAAGAGTTTTCAGAGACTGAAATATCTGATTGATGAAACGGTAAAGGCAGGAGCATCCGTGGAAATGGGCGGAATTTTGGACGCTGCCCAAAAGTACATTTCTCCGACAATCCTGTCGAAAGTTCCTCTGAGTTCAGCCATAATGCAGGAAGAAATCTTCGGGCCAATTATGCCGGTAATCACATACAGAAATCTGGATGAGGCGATTCGAATCATTCAGTCCAAGGATAAACCGCTGGCACTGTACATGTTCAGCGAGAGCGATTCAAACATTCATAAGGTTCTCAAGAATACTTCTTCAGGCGGAGCAGTGATCAATGGTGTGATTGTTCATCTGGCAAATGCGAATCTGCCTTTTGGAGGCGTGAATCACAGCGGTCTGGGAAGTTACCACGGATATTTTGGATTCAAGACATTCTCTCATGAGAGAGCGGTGCTGAGGGTTAACAAGCTGAATATTCTGGATAAGGTTTTTCCTCCTTACGGAGACTTTACAACACAGCTTGTGAATCTGATGATTAAGTTTTTTTAAAAAGTGGAATTCCCGGGGGAAAAGCCCCCCGGAGACTATGTTACTTAGTGCACTTTACACTGTAACCGCCGAACGTGTTTGGAGTGTCATTGGCACATTTTGTATACAGTAGAGTAGCACAGCTCGTAGTTGCATTGTAGGTCCCAGTGTTTGGACCAGCAATGTTTGTGCAGTTGGATGCAAAATTGAACCCAGCAGGCATCGGTCCGACAGTGTAAATACACATAGACTTTGAATTCAGTTCGCAGCTTCCTGCCCCAGAACCTGAACCGGCCATCCCTGCCAGAAATGTAAATAAAAGAGAATCCCTTGCGGAAGTATCTTTTTTGTTGTTGCAATTGGATACAGCCAAAACTGCCGCAAACAGCAGTACCAGTATTGATTTAAATTTCATATTCACACCTCGTGATTATTTTCCGAAAATCTTTGCT
>DAORDI010000222.1:0-9748 GCA_035345895.1 Leptospiraceae bacterium | reverse complement strand
CATTCCAAGGAAATCAAAAAATCCAGGGTTGCAGAACTGATAAATCTTTCCTCTGAAAATCTTCTGAAATACGGAAGTAAATTTATAGGAAAGAAACTTGAATCAGTTCTGGAAAATGACGGGTCTTTTCTGACGGATAATTTTCTGAAAATAAAGCTGAAGGAGTATTCAGCTCACCTAAAGACAGGTCAGTTTGCAGACATATGCATTACTCAAGTCTCAAGGGATAAAGAGATTCTTTTTTTCGGCACTTTATAATGAATCGTCTTTATGACTGAGGCAGGGACACTGAAACAGCAGCAAACCTGAATCCTGACCCCGAACTTCGCAGCTGCAGAGAAAGAAAGCAGGAAAAAAACAGATTTTTTTGAAACTGCCCTAGTGCCTTCAGCCAGCCGAATTCGAATTATATTTTACTGCGGTTCAGAAAAATTTTTCTTCCAGGTTTTCCACTCCGTCCCAGTCGATCGGTACATTATTTTTCTGAAAGTATTCAGCACGTTTCATATAGATCAGAGTGGCTCGGTCATTCGGAAGTTCTTCAAGCACCCTGTCAAATGAACGAACAGCTTTTTCAAACTCCCTGCTGAGATAAAAAGCCACTCCCTCCTCAAAGAAGACTCTCGACCTCATCATCTTTTCAAGCATTTCAGGAGAATAACCGTCCATTATTTCAACGACTGTCACAAACTTTTCCTTGCCCTTCACTTTCACCTTGTCCAGAATCCGGAATGAAAAATCCGCCTGATTCTCAAGCTCCAGAAAAGTGTCCATGGATATCAGTATCTTCGCCTGGTAAAGTTTAGTCAGGTTTTCCAGTCTGGAAGAAAGATTGACAGCATCCGAAATGACTGTTGCTTCCATTCTTTCCTTTTCTCCGATCGTTCCTAAAAGAACTGTACCTGTATGAATTCCAATCCCGGCGCTGATCGGTTCTCGCCCGAACCATACCCTTTCGGCATTGTATTCTTCAATGGCTCTCTGCATTTCCACAGCTGCTCTCACCGCATCGTCAGGCCTGAACGGGAAAAGTGCCATAATTGCATCTCCGATATACTTGTCGATAAAGCCGTTGTTTCTTCTGATCACAGGTCCGAGCATTCCAAGATAGGAATTCAGAAACTTGAAACTCTGATCCGGAGTCATTTTTTCAGACAGAGAGGTATACGACCTGAGATCGGAAAAAAGGACGCTCATTTCCATGATCGAATGATCTCCAAGCCTGATTTCAGTAATCTTTTTCTTATTTACATAGGAAAGAAACTCTCGGGGGACAAATTTTCTGTAAGCAGCATCTGTCTCACGGATTGAGTCTATCATCTTATTGAAGGAATCAGTAAGAAATCCTATTTCATCATTATAGATAGGCACAATGGATCTGTTCAGGTTTCCGGATACTACAGTCTTCATTGCATGGACAAGGTCCTGAAGAGGTTTCGTCAGGTTTAATGAAAAAAAATACGGAAAAGCAAATAAAATAATGATGCTGATCAGAACCAGCATCTCAGCGATAATGACAAGTCTTTCATGCATATACTTCCTGTATTCTGTGAAGTAATTTTCTGCAATTGGAGCAGTTTCTTTCCCGAAATAGGGAAGGTCGGAATTCCAGCTCAATGACTCTTTCAATGATCCGTTTCCGGGAAAAATTCCGATATAGTCAAGCGTAGTGGACATCCCCTGCCCGGAACTTTTCTGAGCATTAGGCATATCGATATACGAAATATAAAAAGTTCCGTTCTTTTTCAGAAGAATCTGTACACTGAATTCTTCAGGAAGTTTTTCTCCTTCAGACTGCACATGTACCTTATTCCAGGTAAACAGAATTTCATCCTCTGTCTTTCTGCAGAAGACTTTTTCCTTCTCAGGAACCAGGTAGGGAATCAGGATTCCGACCGCCTGTATGGAAGGAATGTAAAGACTCAGATCATAGCTTAAATGCACTTCATCCAAATGAAAGAAAAGTGCAGGGAGCGGAGCGGCCTGAATTCTTGAGTGCTCCTTTCCGAAAAAGGAAAATGAATAGGAGACTGAACTGCTTTTTCCATGATTTTCAAAACTCAGAGGCCGACCGAAATCCTTTTCCATAAGGAATGGAACAGAGGAAATGTCATAACTTCTGTCCGCATTTGGAACAAATTTAAGAGTGCTGTTTCTATGAACTATATTGAAATTTTTATAGTTCTCTCTGAAATAAGGAGCAATAAAATTTCCAAGATTTCCCCAGACTATAAGTACAGTCATCAGAGTGACACCTATAATTTTCGTCAGAAACGAGGAGGACTGTTCAGATGTATTGTTGATAAAGGAAAGATAGAACAGAAAATTGAAGGACAGTATTCCGACAGAAAGAAAGAATGATTCCACCTTTTCGGGAATGAAACCGGCAGTAAAAAGTATCTCTGAAATAATTACAGGAATAATTACAGAAAACGGCATCAGAAACGATCTCAGTGCCGAGGCAGACTTTGAATCCTTTTTCCTGCTGAACAGAATTGAATTGCGGATGACTGCACTGAAAAAAGCAAGGATGACTGCAAGCAGGATCAGCAGCTGGACAATATAAGTTTCCAGCTCAGGCAGTGCAGGAAACAAAATAGAGAAAAGAGAAATGAATACACCGGACAAAACAGCAATCACAGAAAGTACAAGAGCATTTATTCTTTCTCTTTTTTTTTCTTTGATCTGCCCGGGAAAATAATATGCAAACTGAATAAAGAAAAGAAATGCAAGTATGACAAAGGGAAGCTGAATCTTTCTCTGCAGTGAACTTAACAGTTTCAATGATTCAGTAGAAGTCTGAACAACTGCAGAAACGTAAAGACCGCATCCGGAAAGAAAAGCGCAGATCAAAAGAGAAGTGGCCGTATTTTTAGGCTTCAGCATAAACAGATAGCCGATAATTGCCAGATTTAAAATCAGAATGGCAAGCCAATAAATGACCTGCTCGTTTATATATATGTTCAGCAAACCTTTCCCGCCGGGAAACCTTCCCTATCCTTATATCTGTTCCGGTCACAATGAAATAAAGCATTTTTTTAATTTGAACTGAATTATGCCGCAGCCGCACGGAAAGACTCTCTGTCGAGCAGCTGTGTGAAACCGATGCAGAGCTTGATCGCTGAAACACAGACTTGCTATTTTATGATTCACTCATTCCAAACTGAGTCCAATGATTTTCAACCTCAGAATACACTGATGCAGTCTTTAAAAACGGAATCTTCTTTTCAATTCAGCTGCAGAATTTACTTTGGACTAAAGAGGAGAGAACTATGTCCATAAGCAAGAAAACAATCAGAGACATCAAGCTGACCGGAAAAAAGGTGCTGATGAGAGTGGATTTCAACGTCCCAATAAAAAACGGAGTCATTCAGGATGAAACCAGAATTGCGGCTTCTCTTCCTTCCATTCGTTATATATTAGAACAGGGTGCAGAATCGATCGTTCTTATGTCCCACCTGGGTGATCCAGGCAAGGATATGAAAAAGGCAAAGGAAAAAGCAGATAAGGCCGGCAAACCGTTCAATGAAGAAGAATACATCAACGGTCAGCACAGAATGAAGCCGATCGGGGAGTGTCTTTCCAGACACCTTGGGAAACCGGTTCTTACACTGAATTCCTGCATAGGCCCTGAAGTGGAATCAGCTGCTGCTGGAGCCAAAGGCGGTCAAGTCATACTTCTGGAAAATACAAGATTTCATAAGGAAGAAACTTCCGAATCGGCAGAAGAAAGAGAGAAACTTGCAAAGCAGCTCTGCAAGTACGGTGAGATCTATGTAAATGATGCATTCGGAACAGCACACAGAGCACACGCTTCCACTGAAACTGCAGCAAAATATCTTCCTGCAGTTGCGGGTTTTCTGATGGAAAAGGAACTGGAATTTCTTCAGGAAAAAGTAGTCAACTCTCCGGCAAAACCTTTTGTCGCTATCGTTGGAGGTGCAAAGGTCTCTTCCAAAATCGCAGTCATAGAATCCCTTCTGGACAGAACCGACAAGATCATTATCGGAGGCGGAATGGCATTCACATTCTTCAAGGCAATGGGAAAACAGATAGGAACATCTCTCTGTGAAGAAGATATGCTGGAAACTGCATCCAAAATTCTTGCCAAGGCAAAAGCGAACAAGGTAGACTTCATTCTTCAGACCGATGCAGTTGCAGCTTCCGCATTTGCAAATGATGCAAAGACAGTCACAGTGGATGCAGATCATATTCCTGCCGATATGATGGGACTCGATATAGGTCCCAAATCAATTGAACTTTTCAAGAAAGCTCTCTCTGATGCGAAGACTGTATTCTGGAACGGTCCTGTCGGAGTATTTGAAATGGACAGTTTTGCCAAGGGGACTCTGGAAATTGCAAACACCCTTGCTTCTCTGAATGCAGTGACTGTAATCGGAGGCGGTGATTCCGTATCCGCGGTGAACAAGGCAGGAGTTGCAGACAAAATGACTCATATTTCCACCGGAGGCGGTGCTTCACTTGAACTGGTAGAAGGAAAAACTCTGCCCGGGGTTGCTGCACTGAACAATAAATGATATGAAACCTGATCTTAAGTATTCTTATTTTCAAGGAAAAATTGTTCCCGCTGAAGAAGCAATGGTCAGCATACAGACTCATGCCCTTCAGTACGGAACAAGCGTATTCGGGGGAATACGCGGTTATTACAATAAGTCCAAGGATAATATATTTGTCTTCAGACTGAAGGATCATTTCAGAAGGCTTCTGAATTCAGTCAGGATTATGCAGCTGCAGTATGAAAACACTCCTGAGATACTGGCAGAAGCAGCCATTGAACTGATCAGAAAGAATGAACTGAAAGAGAATGTTTATCTCAGGCCGTTCGTATACACATCCGCTCTTCAACTCTCCCCGCGTTTTCATGATGTAAGGGCGGATCTGGCAATCTATGCTCTCCGTCTGAATGACTATCTGGATACTCAGAACGGTCTGAAGGCAATGGTGTCCAGCTGGAGACGGATAGACGACAATATGATCCCTACTCTTTCCAAGGCCGCCGGGGGATATGTAAACTCTGCTCTGGCAAAATCGGAAGCAGTTCAGAACGGATTTGATGAGGCGGTCTTTCTGGACAGCAGGGGATACGTTTCTGAAGGATCTGCAGAGAATATCTTCATTGTATCTGATGGAAAACTCATTACACCATCATTAAGCTCGGCAATTCTCGGAGGCATTACGAGAAGGACACTGATTGAACTCTGTCAGACTCTGAAACTGGAAGTGATCGAAAGACAGGTGACAAGAAGCGAGCTTTACACTGCAGATGAACTGTTCTTCTGCGGAACTGGGGTTCAGGTTGCCTGGATCAAAGAAGTCGACAGGAGAGTCATTGGAAACGGTGAAATCGGTCCAATCACTAAAAAAATTCAGACTGAATATTTCAGGATAGTCACAGGAGAAAATTCTGACTTTTCAAAATGGCTGAGTCCAGTGTACTGATGAGCAGGAGATTCAGAGAAAGGCTGACCGAAAAGATAACAGAAATTGAATCAGTCTCCGGTGCGGAGACTGTGATTACTGTATCCGAAAATTCAGGAGACTATCAGTATCTGAATCTTTGTTCCGGCATTTTTTTTGGACTGAGCGCATTCACTTATACGATGTTCAGTCCTGAATTTTTCCCTGAAGAGTGGATCTACTTCTCATCGCTCATAGGATTCGGCCTAGGATACTTGTTTTTTTTGGTGAAACCCCTTGCCGCAATGTTTGTCTCAAAGGAAAAACTCGGAAGGAACACGGAAATTTATGCGAGAGCCTGCTTTCAGAAAGGAAAAATCTATGAGACCTCTTCGAGACAGGGGATTCTCATCTATATTTCCATGTTTGAAAGAACATCAGTCCTTATTGGAGACAGAAATGCTTCTCTTAAAGTTCCCGTGAATGAATGGAATCTGCTGAGAGAGAAATTTCAGAAAGTTTTCCATCCCATTTCGAGAAAGAAAACAGAAGAAAACATTCTGCTGGAACTCAGTCTGTTTCAGGATATAATGAAAAAGTATATACCCGAATCCGGAGAGATAAATGAGATTCCTGACGGTCTGGAGATTTTCCTTTGAAGACTGTTCTTTCATACATTATCATTTTTTTTTCATTATCTCTGTTTCAGTCCTTTCTGACTGAGTTTCAGACAGAAGCCAGACCCGGCGGAGGAGGCAGCTACAGAAGTTCCTCAAGAAGCAGCTCGAAGAGCGGTTCTTCCAGAGGCGGGTCGAGTTCATTCGGCAGAAGTTCCGGAGGCAGCTTTCATGGGGGGAGCGGAAGCGGATCAGCAGTGGACAGTTTTATTACATTTATCTTTGCATTCGTTTTCTCCTGTGCAGGAGTCATAATTCTGGGAGCCGGACTTCAGGCTCTCAGTGCCGGAGATGAGTCAAAGGCACTTCTGCTGTTTGGACTTGTTTTTTCGGCAGCAGGCGCCTGGATGGCTTCCATATCTTCGGCATTCCTTTATATTCTGCTGACTGTCATTTTTATGATGCCTCTCATCCTCATCTTTCTCGGAATTCGTAAAGTTCTATGGGGAAGGGAAATCATCTTTACTGCAAAAGGAAAAATGAGGGATGAAAAATAAAGTTTTCTATCTGATTTCTCTCGCAGTTTTCTTCACTCTGTATTTTCTTTTCAACAGCCAGGATATCATCGCTTCATTGAGCAGAGCAAATTCAGACTCTCCTTTCGCTGTAATGTTTCAGTACGGATCTGCATGGATACTTGCAATTACTGTATCTGCAATTGTTTATATAGGACTTTCTGCACTCGGCAGAGAAATGGGACCGAAACGCATTGAAATGAAAACAGAATTCACTGTAAATGCTCCTGTCAGTAAAATCATTAAAAAAGATCCGGAATTTAATGCGGATTCTTTTTTAATGTCAGTTTCATTTTTAGGAAAAAAACTCAATACCGCCTGGACAGAAAACAGAATGGGACCTGTCAGAAACCTGGTATCGGCCGGGCTTCAGAACAGATTCCGAATTCAGCTGGAGCTGATGAAGATGAACGGAATTCAGAACATTATGAGCGAATGGGTGATGAATTCCGTAAGCATTGCTGCTGTGGAAACAGATGCCAGCTACGAGACTGTCCATGTGGAAATTCATGCCTGGGCAAAAGATCTGAATATAAGCAGAAAACTGACTCCCGAAAAAAGAGCAGAAATGCTTCTGGAGAAAGCTCAGGAAGACTATTTCGAAATTTGGTCATTCGTGAGAAAAAGAGGAGCAGTCACAAAGTACGGGAACGGGATTCTGTCGGGAAACTGCCCAAACTGCGGAGCTGATATCCGGAACCTGGGAGAACTGAATCAGTGCAGGCACTGCAAGTCAGTCATTAATTCAGGAGAATATGGATGGGTTCTTTCGGAAATTACGCAAAAAGAAGAATGGAATCCAAATCAGAAAGCCAAAACAGCAGTTCCTGATAATATATTCAAATATAATGATACTGTAAACAGACAGATCATCGAAGACAGAACTTCTTATCTCTTCTGGCGATGGATGGAATGTCTGGCAAAGGGTAATCAGAAACCTTTGAGCAGGGATGCCTCAGATGAAATGCTGAAAAATTTTCAGCCTTCCAAAAAATATATCGGCGATGCTGCAGTCGGTGCAGTGGAACTGTTAAGCGTGAGCGAAAAAACAGGAAGATATCTGGCAAAAATCAAAATTCTATGGAGTGCAAGTTTTTCAGAGGGTGCCGTTTCCCAGCACAGAAGGAATATTTTTACGATTACGATACCGATGGGACTCCGAAAAAAATCAGGTCTTTCTGAAAATTCCTGTGAATCCTGCGGGGCACCTCTTCCTGAAACGGATGCATTAAAGTGCAGTTACTGCGGTTCCAGTCTGCCTTTGATTGTAAATGACTGGATTTTGGAATCTGTAGAAAAAGAAAAAATCTAAAAAAAAGATAGCGAGGCAGGCCTAAGCCTGCCTTTTTTATTAAAGTCCTGCTTTAGCGTTTTTTGCTATGCCAAGATAATAACCTTGAACATCAAAATAAGTCTGTCCGCTCCACTCAAAATTAGTAGCCTGTAAATGATCAATCCCTGTTGCAAACCATTTTGCAGAAGGAGTACCTTTCCAAGCTCCCCAAGACTGAGAAGAAAGAGGAACAACACCGTCATTATCACCGCCCAGACCGTAATAGAGACCACCCGCCCAAGTAATTGGATGAGTAAGCGCCATCAGTGGGTGCTGGATTAAATCAGCCCAAGCCATTTTGCTTCCATAGGAATAGTACTTCACTGTAGAAACATTAGGAGTAGCAGGATTCAGGACACCTTGTACATAATTTGTAGTGAGAGACTGACCCATAGCAATTACATCCTGTGGACGTCCGTCACGATATACAAGTTTAGCAAAAAGGCTGAGAGCACTGTTTGCAAATGGCTGAAGCCAGCTGGGAATTGCACTCAGGACTATATTAGCCATAGGTGCACCTTTATGGAGTGAGTTGACTGTGGTAACTGTTGCTGTTTTGCCTGCATATCCGTCATTCTTTACCAGATAACGAACTACAAGTCCTCCCTGAGAATGTCCTACCAGATGAATTTTAGAACAGCCGTTTGCTGCCATAAAAGTATCCAGTTGGGATTTTGTCTGTGAAGATCTGAGAGCAATAGTATTTGCTGCTGAACTGCCCGGTGTAGCAACTTTTGCACCTTGACTTCTCAGGTATCCGTCTAGACCTCCCCAATATTTTACAAGTCCGTTAGCCAGTCCGTTTGTATCGTCAAAACCCAATATTCCATGGACCAAACCGATACACATTCCGTCTAATGCACCTGCAGAAACACTTGTGGAAGACAGTGCTAAAACTGCCGCTAAAACTGTACTGTAAATTTTTTTATTCATTTTCATTTGAGACTCCTTTCATTTGTGCACTCTCGTGCATTGTTTCTATTATTAACGCTGTTAAGAAGAATCAAGTTTTTTTTTATGAAAAAGGAAAATTTTGTCTCATTTCGAAAAATGCCGCCGCTCTGTCTGTCCAAAACATTTTTTTACTGATTCATTGCATACTTGTAAAATGCCTGATTTTCCTGATATTTTCTGAAAATTGCTGCCTCCAGGCAGAATATCATATTTACGTAGGGTGAGTTACTGATTTTCGAAAACCATATCCTTGTCCGAACCGTTCCTTTTCAAGTGAATTCGATCCAATCCTGTTTTTTTCAGATCCGGCTCAGGCTATTTCAGTCGGCTGAGAACTGCATCAGTCTTTATGACTCTATGCTCAGTAAAAATTATAATTCAGCATCCCGCTGAGATTGTTCCACCCAGTCCCAGACCCAGGAATCAAGCTTCAGATTTTTTATAAATCCGCAGTGCCCTCCGTATTCGCTCAAATGAACTTTCAGAAATTTTCCAGGAATCAGAGCAATGAACTCTTCCGGAGGAATCACCGGGTCGTCCTTGGAGCTCAAAATGAACAGAGGAGTGGACAGTCCTGCAAAATAGGAGTTTTTCAGCGTATAAACGGAAAAATAACTGTAAATATTCTTGTATTCGGTATATTTAGGAATCAGCTGTTCTGTCAGATCCATTACAGTTCTGCTTGAGTCAATTTTTTCATCGGCATACAGGTGCGGGAAGAGGCGCTTCTTTTTTTCAAGGGAATCCTTCCAGGCACGCAGGAAATATTTCCTGAGAATTTTATGCCTGTCCATCGTATAGGTAGCCTTATATGGATCGAGAGGAGGACTCACGGCAAAACACTGCTTCAG
>DAORDI010000221.1:0-9750 GCA_035345895.1 Leptospiraceae bacterium | reverse complement strand
AGTCCTGAAACTTTCCTGTCTACCAGCCTGCCATAAGGCTTGAAGGATGCTCCATGATATCTCTGAATTCAGACATAAACCGTGCACCCACTGCACCGTCCACAACACGGTGATCACAGGAAAGTGTCACAGTGATTGTCTTTCCAGGAACGATTGCACCTTTTTTTACAACCGGTTTTTCAATAAGTCCTCCGACTGCCATCAGGGCCGCTTCGGGTTCATTGATGATTGCAGAAAAATGCGTAATCCCGAACATTCCCAGATTGGAAATTGTAAATGTTCCGTCCATATACTCTTCCGGCTTCAGCTTTCTGTTCCTGGCTCTTCCAGCAAGTTCCTTCACTGCTGCATTGATTTCGAGAAGACTCAGGCGGTCAGCATTCCTGACATACGGTGTAATTAAACCATTGTCAATGGAAACAGCAACACCTATGTCGATCCTGCCGTGCTGGAGGATATGATCTCCTCTCCAGGAAGAATTCACTTCAGGAACTCTCTGAAGGGCCACAGAACATGCCTTTACAATAAAATCATTTACACTGACTGAAGATGCTTCTTCCTTCCTTTTGTCTGCAAGAGATTTCAGATCACTGTTCAGAGTAGTCCTGAGATTCACCAGAGGTTCTGCATCAAATTCCAGATTCAGATAGAAATGAGGAATATTGTTTTTCGCATCATGCAGACGCACTGCGATTGTCTTCCTCATTCCGCTGATTTCAATCCGTTTGGATTCAGCTGAAGGAACTCCCTTTTTAGAAGAGGATGCCGCAGGCACCATCCCGGAAATATAGTTCAGAACATCTGTCTTAGTGATTCTTCCGCCCGGTCCTGTTCCGTCCACCTTGTAAATATCCACTCCCTTTTCGAGTGCAATGGATTTTGCAAGAGGAGATGCAATGATTCTTTCTGCCTTGACCTTAGGTGTTTCCGGCTTTGCAGTGACTGTCTTCGCAGGTTCTGAAGGTGCGACTTTCACTTCGGCTGGTTTTTCCTGCTGCCTTACCGGAGGAGTTCCTGCTGCAGGAGCTGCTTCAGTAGCGGCAGCGGGTGCAGAACCGGCAGAAAGAGCTGCAGCAAGCTTAGCCTTCGCATCTGCAGACACGGAAGCAAAATCCTCCCCAGCTTTTCCTATCACAGCTACTGGAGTTCCTACCTTTACCTTGGTGCCTTCCTGAAGAATAATTTCTAGGATGACTGCCTTCTCGTAGGCTTCCATTTCCATCACAGCCTTGTCGGTTTCCACCTCTGCAAGAATCTCTCCGGGACCGATTGAGTCACCGACCTTCTTCAGCCATTTTGCAATTGTCCCCTCTGTCATTGTAGGGGTCAGCTGATTCATTTCAAATATTTTAGCCATACAGTCCTCACTGAACCATTTCGCGAATTTTTGCTTTCACACGTTCTGCATTCGGAAGACTGAGTCTTTCGAGGTTCGCAGCATACGGCATAGGAACATCTTCCTGAGTCACTCTTTCCACAGGGGCATCCAGATAATCAAAAGCATTCTTCTGAATCAGATAGGCGACCTGAGAACCGAATCCTGCAATCGGCCAGCCCTCTTCCACGATGATCGCTTTATTTGTCTTTCTCACTGATTCATAGATGATTTCTTCATCGAGAGGACGGATGCTTCTGAGATCCACTACCTCGCATCTGATTCCTTCCTTTTCCAGTTCATTTGCGGCCTGAATGCTGAATTCCAATGCTCTTGACCAGGTAATAATGGAAATATCCTCGCCGTGTTTTTTGATCTCGCCTTTTCCTAAAGGGATAGAATATTCATTATCCGGTACTTCGCCGGAGGTTCCGTACAGAACCTCGCTTTCGATGAAGATGACAGGGTTATTGTCACGGATGGAAGTTTTGAGAAGTCCGCAGGCATCCTTAGGCGTGGCAGGTGCAATGACTTTCAGTCCAGGCACATTCGCATACCAGGCTTCAAAACACTGAGAGTGCTGTGCTGCTACCCTTCCCCCTGCTCCCCCTGCACCTCTGAATACGATCGGCATAGAGAACTGTCCTCCGCTCATATATCTCATCTTTGCAGCAGAGTTGACAATCTGGTCTATTGCAACCAGAGAAAAATTCCAGGTCATAAATTCGATGATAGGACGCAGGCCGAGCATCGCAGCACCGACACCAATCCCCGCAAAACCGTTTTCTGCAATCGGGGTATCTACGACTCTTTTCTCTCCGAATTTGTCAAGCATTCCCTGGGATACTTTATATGCTCCCTGATAATGACCCACTTCCTCTCCCATAAGAAAAATATTCGGGTCTTTTTCCATTTCCTCACACATGGCACGGTTCAGTGCCTCACGATATGTCATTTTAGCCATTGATTATTTCTCCAGAAGTTCAGTCTGCATATACATGCTGCCAGAGAGCAGCAGGAGGAGGCTCAGGACTGGAATCTGCAAATTCCACACTCTCATTTACAACTGCCTCAATTTCTTCTTCTATTTTCAGAAGCTCCTCCTCACTCACCTGACCGCCGATCAGATCTGCTCTTGCACGGAGAAGAGGATCTCTCTGTTTGTACATATCCACTTCTTCTTTGGTTCTGTACTTTGCAGGATCGGACATAGAATGACCTCTGAACCTGTATGTGGAAATTTCGATGAGTGTAGGTCCCTCTCCCCTTCTGGCACGCTCCACTGCAACTTTGACGTGATCTCTCACTTTGCGCACCTCATCCCCCTCGATTCTGTCACGGGCAATATCATATGCATACGCACGAACGCTCACATCCTTGACTGAGAGGGATCTGTATTCAGGAGTTCCCATTGCATAATGATTGTTTTCACAGATCATCACAAGAGGAAGTTTCCAGACTGCGGCCAGATTCAAAGCCTCATGGAAAGATCCTATGTTCGCAGCCCCATCTCCGAAAAAGCACATACATACATCCTTGGTGCCTTTGTATTTATAGGCGTATGCAGCACCTGCAGCAAGAGAAATATGACCTCCTACGATGCCGTGACCGCCGAGAAAATGTTTTTTATTATCAAAAAAATGCATTGATCCGCCGTATCCGCCGGAACAGCCTGTAGCTTTTCCGAAAAGCTCAGCCATAAGACCCTTAGGGTCCATTCCGCGTGCAAGTGCATGACCATGATCTCTGTAAGTGGATACAATGGAATCATTCGGACCGATAGCCGCAATGGAACCCACTCCCACTGCTTCCTGACCGATGTACAGATGGCAGAAACCGCCTATCTTTCCTGAACTGTAAGCCTTTGCTGCTGCTTCCTCAAAACGTCTGATCAGGAACATCTCTCTGTAGAATTCCTTCAGTTCCTGAATCTCTTCCTTAGTGGGGATATGTGTTTTTGCCAAGAATTCTCCCTCCGAGTTAGCCCAAGTTAATCAGATTCTGTTCACAGGCAAGCTTTTTTGAAAAATTGCCGATAGAACATTTATGAAAGTGATGATTTTATCCGTTCTGTTTCTGACAGTATCTCCCCTGTTCGCTCTTATCGGAGGATGCGAGACTCCTGAGAATTTTGACTGTTCTCTTCTGCACAGTGAGGCGGAGCAGTTTTATGTAACCAAGGGAGAATGGGCAGGCATCTACACAATGAAAGTGCAGGAATCCAAAATGACTGCCAAGGGAATCTGCCATATGAAATATTTTTACACACCTGTTCCTGGGCAGAATCTGACGACAGGATATGACTTCAGAGAATTCCGGTTCAAGCCGGATGAAAAATGCAGATGGAAGGCTTTTTTCATGGGTCCCTATATGTCCGGAAAAAATTCGTTTCCCTGATATCCCGAAGTTATCGAATGTTCACCAGCCCATCTTCTTTGGAAACACTAAGTACAGTACAAACTGATACGGCAGAGTGGCTGCATCCAAAAGAACAGCTGGTATCAGCAGCAGGTTCCAGTATCTACTCTGTCCCTCCGATCTCAATGCAAGCCACTCGGTATCAATATAATTGCTGTTTCTGAGTACCGGACGTTCAGGCAGTATTCCGTAAGTATTCTTATGATCTTCCGTCAGCATTTCGAAATCCCGACACTCTTCAATATTTTATTTACAAACTTGAAAAATCTTTTATCCCGAAAACCAGAACATAGATCCATCCGCCGATATACTGTATCGGAAAAGTGATCACATCAGCAAGATACGCAGCAGGTCTGGCCGCTCTCCAGAAACTCCAGTATGTCTGTCTGGAACGGGCAATCTGACCTGCTTTAATATAATGACTTTTCTTGAGAACAAGCTTTTCCGGAACAACTGCGAACGTCTCATATTCCGTGCCTGCAATAAGAACTGTCTCGTGAGTATTTTCAATATTTTTATAATCCTGAGTTTTATTGTATTCAGGCATATAACGAAACCGATAAGATGTATCCTTTCCCCAACGGTGCCATTCTTCATAGTCTCCGTTTTTCTGAAACAGAATCAGATGCTCCCTGTCCTTTCTGCTGAAAAAAATCCGGATTTTCCCCTCAGTCATCACAGAATAAAAATGAAATCTGCCAGGAAAAAAAACAAGTTCAGTCTTCACCTGAACTGATTTCGGATTTTTCGTGCAGACCGATTCTTCGAGAACAGTTTCAAACTGTCCTTCTTCCAGTTCTGTGCAGAAAAGCATCCCGTCCCTGAAAGGAAACAGAACTCTGTTCAGAGGTCCCTGTTCGATCATAGGGGTATGCATAGCGTCAGGAGTTCTTTCCCTGTTCCTGTCTTCATATGCTGATTTCTTTTCCGATTCCTCTGCCCGCCTGCCGGTAAAATCATAGAGCAGACAGTTTACGGAAAGCATTCCGTTTACAATACAGAAAAGGATTCCGGCCCAAGTTTCTTTGGAAAAATTCATTCAGTATCCATTCAGATATTCAGTGCACATTTGATAAAGAGAAAATGAATTTCCTTTTATTTTTTCTGCAGAAAATGCATCAGCTGCCTGAGATTTCATCTCAGATACAGGAATAAAAAAATTGACTGAAATCAATAATTTTTTAATTGACTTGAAACTTTCTCTAAGCAGTATGTCCGTTTATGAAAATATCAAAACTGATGATTTTAATTTCTCTGCTCGCCTTCGTTTCCTACTGCGGCGGTGATAAAGATGCTTCCAAAGAAGCAGACGTCAAAAAAGATGCTCCTGAGATGAAGTCTGCAGCAAAAACTGAAGCTCCGAAAGAAAACTGCGATTTCAACTGCAGTGAACTTGGAGATGAAGCGACAGCCTTCTACAATACAAAAGGCGAATGGGCAGGAACTTTCACAATGAAAGTGCAGGCGATCAAGCAGAAGGCTGAAGGAGTATGCCATATCAAATATGAATATGTTTCCGTTCCTGGAAAAAATCAGCCCTCAGGGATTGATATGAGAGAATTCAAATATGCAAAGAACGGATGCAAGTGGAATGTAACCTCAATGGGACCGAATATGTCCGCAAAGGCTTCTTTCTGATCTTCATCTCCCGTCAGACTGTACTGTCCATACAGTACAGTTTCAGTTTACTTTTTAAATCCGAAAAGCATAATGTAAATCCAGCCTCCGACAAACTGAATCGGAAAAGTAATAATGTCAGTGACAAATGCCGGTATTTCCAAAATTCTCCATAGGCTTGCTGAATTTTCGGTTTTAGAGGAAAGCCAAGGAGCATGCACAAAGCTGCTCTGACTGAAGACCGGCTTCTTGGGTACAATTCCATAGAGACCTGTATTTTTAGTATCCATTATTATAATCACTGTATACTGTTTTCCCAGCTGATTCAGCTTTTCGTCCGAGTCTGATATGAAAAGCTCCCTCAGTGCATAGGAAGTCTTATTCCCCCAGTCGAAAATAGAGACAGTCTTCTTTCTGTAAGCAGCAGCAAGAAGATTATGTCTGTCCTCCGGACTGTAAAGTATCTTCAGTTTTTCATCTGTCTGAAATTTTCCGGGAAAGTAAATAAACTCTGCATCAACGGTCTGGGCACTGCTGTTCACGGAACAGTCGTTTTCTTCGGACAGGGTAACATCAAACAGTTCCGGTTTCAGATCGGCACAGAACAGCTTTCCGTTCTCAAATGGAAAAAAAATTCTGCTGACAGTGCCGAGTTCAATCCAAGGATTCTTTGCCGCCGTTCCCGATTTTTCCATAACGGGAAACGTTCTTTCTGAGTCTTTTTCCGACCCTACGATCCTGTTCTGAACATGAATTGTTAGACACTGCATTGCCAATATCCCGTTTACAATACAGAATATCACTGCTCCCGCTGTTTCTTTTCTGGATTTCACAGTTCTCCGCCAAAATATCTGAATTGCAAAGACTGAATATCCATCATTTTTTCAGTCCAAAAAATGCAATGTAAATAAATACTATGACAACCTGAACCGGATACGTCACTGCATCAAACAGAAAAGCCGGAACCTTTAAAATTCCCCAAAGACCTGCACTCGAGCTTTTATTTCCCCCTCTCATAAGATGGGAAGTCAGAATGATCGGAGTCCTGTCCAAAACATTTTTTCTGGAAAAGAGGCCGTATCTGCCGTTATCGAGGAGAAGAATGACAGTATAGGGTTCCTTTGCTTTCCTCATTGCTGATTCCATTTCTTTTTCTGAAATTTTTTTTCTGAAAAAAGATGTTTTCCTGTTCCATTTAAAACGATACTCAGGTTTGCCATTTTCATAATGGATTCCCATGATATTTTCAGGATCACCCGAAGAATAATAAATGGACAGTTCTTCATCCTTGTCAACGTGAAGGGCTGTCGGCAGGATAATAATTTCCATTTCTTCATTTTCCTCAGACTTATTCTCGCCGCAGTACGAAGAACTGTTTTCATTCAAGTAAATGCGGTGAAGCCCCTTTTTCAAATCCGCACAGAGCAGAGTGCCGTCCTGAAAAGGAAAATAAATTTTTTTATCAGCATCTGTCCAGGGATTTTTCATATCGCTTATCGAACGGCCCTGCACTAAACTGTCTCTGGAATTTTTCTCCGACCTGCCTGCCATCCGTGTTACAAAACTGTACGTGATGCATTTGACTGAAAGAACTGCGTTTACAATACAGAATATCAGTGCTCCCGATGTTTCTTTTCTGAATTTCATAAACCCTCCGATCAGTGTCCTTATTTTCTAGACAGACAGTATAAGGAAAATATTCCATTTGAAATACAGAATAATGAAAGAAGGAAACTTTCCTGTCCATCTCAGTTCTTCACCTCTCCGCTGTCCTTCTCCTTCATCAGAGGGTTCGAATCCACTGCTTCAAAATCTGATGCCTTCACTTTCTTCAGTCTGTTCAGATCATCGTTATTCCATCTCTCATCAGGAACACCGGAGATAAATACGCTCGACCCGTTGTCCGCAAGAATCATTCCGTATTTTTTCAGTGCTTTCAGTATGATCTGATTCGTCTTTGAAAAGCCGGAAATATCATAGTCTGCCTTCAGCCGGAATCTCTGTCCCATAGGAGGAAGATCGGATGACTTGTCTCTCGAAGCATAATGTCTTGCAGGCCAGACATATTTTTTCTGAGTTTTGGAAACGGTAAATCTGACTGCGTGTCTGATCTCCCCTTCTGCAATTTCTTCATACCGGACGAGGCCCGGAAGAATCGGAAGTCCTGCAGCATCTGCAGAGGTCCAGGAATCAGGTCTCAGTCTGCTGGACTTCAGATCAAATACCGCGCCGGAACCTGCCTTCCAGCCTCCTCCGCGGAGAGGATATGCACTGTACAATTCATACAGTATGCAGTTTTTATTATCCAGTATGAGAATATGACGGTCTCCCTTGGAAGAAGGTCCTCCTTCAATCAGGGGTTTGACAGGAACCGGGTAAGGCCCCTTGTCGCTTTCATCCAGATATTCAAATTCAGGATGAATCTTTTTTTCTTTCCCTGAAGACAGATTGTACGGAATACCGATCGGTGCCCCTTCCCAGAGACCGCTCCCGAAGTCTGCCTTGAGAGATTTGTCCAGTCCTATTTTTTTCAGATACGAGTCTGAATTTTTATCCTTTTTCAGACTGTCAATCGGTGTGTTCCACACACTGTTCTTCGGAAAAATCTCACATCCCGAGATGACCGGCGATTTTTCTGCACCGAGATTCTGCATAATTAAAAATAAGAAAAATGTATATATTGTCTTCAAGTCAAAGCTCCTCAAAAAGTTTTCGGAATTTTTCATTCGGAACTGAACTGAACGAATTTTCGGAAGAATCAGAACTCAGTTCTTTCCTGATTCCGTATACATAATACATATCCAGCTCGCCCTTGTTTTTGGCATTCACTTTTCCTCTGTACCCGCAGTTGAAGAAATCCTTCACCAGTTCATAAGTCGCACCGCTGATATTTATTTTTCCGGCGGCCCCGCTTGATTCCATCCTGCTCGCAGTATTTACAGTGTCTCCCCATACATCGTACGCAAATTTCTTTTCACCGATCACTCCCGCCACAAGAGGTCCGCTGTGAATTCCCAGGCGAAGCTCCCAGAATGGAAATCCCTGTGCTTCTCTGACGGTTTTCATCTGAAGCATAAAGGATTGAATTTCCATTGCCGCAAGTACCGAGTCCACGGCATTCTTTGCACCGATGATCTTTCCGGGTTTTGGCACAGGAAGTCCTCCGACGCACATATAACTGTCGCCGATAGTCTTGAGCTTTTCGAGATGATATCTTTCAGTGAGTCTGTCAAACTGTGAAAAACATCCGTCGAGTTCCTTTACAAGTTCCTGCGGCGTCATCGTTTCCGAAATCTGAGTGAATCCTTTGAAATCAGTGAAAAGAACAGAGACATTTTTATGGAGCACCGGTTCAGCTGCACCTTTCTCCTTCAGTTCATCAGCGACATCCTTAGGAAGAATTGCCTGAAGAAGTTTCTGATTTTTCTGCTCTTCCAGAAGTATCCTGTTCACAAGCGATTTTAAAATATTCTGAAGCACTGTAATGTCATTCATCAGAATCTCAAAAAAGAATCTGTCAGTCAGCTGAAGCAGAAGACTTTTGGTTTTTGCAATCACTGAGGCTGACCTGAGCTGACTGCTGAGAAGGGCAAATTCTCCGAGCACAAATCCCTGCCTGAAAACCCGAATGAGAAACTCTCCGTCCCTTGCTTCCAGTTCGCCGTCGCATACTATGAAAATGGAATCTCCCCTGTCCCCTTTCCGGAAAAGATATTCATTCTCAGCAATTTCCACTTCAATCAGATTATCTGCAATTTTAACAAATATATTATAATCAAGATCCTTAAATATTTCGATTTTCCTTAAAAAATCAAGCCTTTCATCCAGTGTCTTCAGTCTCATTATTTCATTCCTCTTCCGCATTCAATTCCAGAATGCCTCAGTAAGTATATTTGAGTTGTTGAAAAATTAGTTTTAACAACTCTATTTTTAATTTTTCTAAAAAAAAACTGCAGCTCGCTTGCGCGCGCAAACTTGAGAGCCGCTGCTGAGTTAATCCTACCGGAGGTTTCAAGGGACTATCGTCCCTTGAAAATCCCTGTTTAGCTCCTGATTAAAGATAATTTCTTGATTTTTTCAACAAGTCTATTGAATATATTATAATATATTCAAGAATAATATTCTGCCGCTTTACTTGCGGCGGCTTCCACGCTTGCGGGATTTGAAATCTGGGTAATTTTTATAAGATTCTGCAGACATTAAATTATAAAATAATTATATTCAAATCAATCTCCTTCATCTCCTCTCTCTGCGTTTCTTTGACATTTGTCAAAGACTTTTTGGCCAGTTCAGAAATTTTTCCGTTGACTTTCGGAACGGGAAAGCAGATAAATAAATCA
>DAORDI010000220.1:0-9765 GCA_035345895.1 Leptospiraceae bacterium | reverse complement strand
TCTCTTAACCCGCCGACCCGCCAGTTCCAAATATGGGAACTCCATTTTTTAAGAGATACTCATACTTATAAGTTATGTCTCATTAATACAAATTAGGACACCGATACTTGAGTCACTGAATCTACCGAATTATGTCTCATTACTAGGATGTGGGAACTCCATTCTCTATATAGTCTCTTCCTGGCGAATTATGTCTCATTATTCTAAATTATGCCACCAACACTTGGGTCAATTGATCTGCTGGATTATGTCTCTTATCCCGCCGAGGAATTTCCCCGACCCGTCAGTTCCAAATGTGGGAACTCCTTTTTTTCCACAGGTTCATCTGCAGATTATGTCTCATTTATAAGCGTGTTCCAACTCTCCCTAAAACAAAGCTCACCTTCAAATCCCAAAAAAGAGATGAAAAAAGCACTGACCTCAAAATCATTCCAAATTCAGGAGACAATGATGCCGGACACAAAAATCAGCCTTCAGGAATTTAAAGAACTCGTACAGCCTGAATTTTACAAAGAACAGAAAGGTGAACTGAAAGCAGCGGAAATTTCAGAGGCCCCTATCTGGGAGAAAATGCAGACACAGCTGTTCAGAGTTGAGGACAGACTGATTCAGTTTTATGCAGTCCATAACAGAAAAATCACACTGCTCGGAGGAGAATTCAGCTGCAGCCTGAGGACCGCAGTCTGCGATCTGGACAATGACGGTAAATATGAATGTATATACACTTACGAATACGGTTCAGGCGTTTCGGTCGGCGTCTTAGGAATCTACTCCCCGACAGAAAAAATGGAAATCGGCAAGTCCTGCCTCATCCCTCCGGGAAACTCAATGGCAAATTTTGTGTTCGAAAAAAAATCAGACCGCCGGGTCGATGTGTATGTGGATGCAATGAATGAAAAAATAATGCAGGGAACTCTAATACTGAAAAGTTCCGATGGACGGAAGATACTGGAGATCGGACAGGATACTTTGTAATTATACTATATTCTATATAACATTGTATTCCTTTTAGAATATTGAGGATTATGCAAATCACTCAGCAGAGACTGATGTTTCCAAACGGGGAAAAATCAGGAGATTTATGCTCATACATAACGTGCAATATTCAATAGTCCTCGAATTTCGATTAATCTTATTGATATTGCGGGAAATGAAAGTCTTTCCTCCCATCCTCCCTCAGTTTGTAGGAACTCCCCCCAACCCCTCTAAAAACGCAAATTCCTGCCCTCTGGCGGGTTTCCGACTCCTGTTTGCAATACGAACATCATCCAACGGGAATTCGCCGCTAAGACGCCAATCTCCATTCTCCGGCCTGTGGGAACTCCACTTTCTCTGTGGTTTTTCTCCGTTTGTACTGCTGGGGATTCGTCCGCTCCATAACCTTGCTGATAACGCTGGGACTCTGCAGTTTTCAAAGCTGGAGTCCTCGAACCGCCCATTGCGAAGATGAACTACTTTGCTAAGGACTGTCCAAATTTATCATTCAGATTTATTCCAGTGATAACAGCATTGGCCTGGCTTGCACTGTTGATTGATGCAAATCCAGTGCCCGCAGACTGGAAATAGTACAACGCACCTTGAACTGAGGCTCCTGTTGTATGACCGCCTGCGAAGATGTCAGTGCAGCCGTCTCCATTGAAGTCCAAGGCTCCGACTGAAATCCCGAATAAAGAGGGACTGCTGGCTGATGCGATATTATTATTTGCGCCGGAATAGGTTGTAAAAGTGATCCCTGAACTGCCGTTGGAAATTCCGACGATGATATGACCTTGGGCACCGGAAAAATTATAATCTTGGCCGCCGGCAATAAAATCTCCGAATCCGTCACAGTTAAAATCACCTGTAGAAACAGAACTGCCCAAATGGCTGTTATTTGCAAAACCGGTTATTTTGCTGGCAAAATTTCCAACTGATGCAGTAGCCGAAATTCCGGTCGGACCTGTTGAATGAAAAATAAAGACATTGCCTGGATTCGAACCATTGCCTTCACCGCCGACCACTAAATCAGAGTAACCGTCTCCGTTCACATCAATTGCGGATAAAGATGCGCCTAGTAAAATATTTCCGGATGACGATATATTCACCGTTGCAGAACCAATAGTATTGCTTGCAATCCCAGTCGTTCCTTGAGAATGAAAAATCCATACTCTTCCCTCAGTACCTATATATACCTTTCCTCCAATCACCAAATCAGAATAACCGTCACTGTTAAAGTCTCCGAATGCTACTGCAGTTCCAATCCTGTCATTATTGCCTAAAGCGTGAATTCTGGAGTCGAATGAAGATGCTTGCGTCTGAGTTATGCTTCCGCTCCCGGTGGATAAAAAAATGTATACTGCTCCGCGAAATGTACCTCCTCCGTTTCTATGCTCTGAGGCACCGACTGCAAGATCAGAATACCCATCTCCGTTTATATCGCCTAACGCTATAGATTCTCCAAAACTATAGGATTCAGTTCCGACGGTAACATCCCCGGTGATTGTTCTGAATGCAGTTCCTGTTCCGCCTGAGCCGATTCCGGAACTGCCTCCGGAATGAAAAATAAAAACTGATCCGGTATTTGCAGGATTCTCTGTCGCTCCTACGACTATATCTCCGTACCCGTCTCCATTGATATCACCTTGTGCAATTGCACCTCCAAATCTGCTGGATGCTATGCCGGTCAAAGTTGAATCGGCAATTGAATATGTTCCGGAACTGATTGGAGTTCCGCCTTTAGAATAAAAAATGTACACTCTTCCTTCATCGGTATTGTATTCTGGAGCACCGACCACTAAATCAGAATATCCGTCTCCGTTGATATCTTTGTTTTTTCCTTTCACAACAGTGATAGTGGTAACAGCAGAGTAGACTCCATTCTTATTTGCCCTGACGCTGACAGTATGTTTGCTGAATTCCTTCCAAGTGTTTGAGCCGGTCGGCAGTTGGAATTTCCAGCTGGCAGTTCCAGATGCCTGGGCATATGCTGAGCTGTCTAAACTGACTTCAACGGCAGTTAAAGTTCCGGCAGCAGTGCCGATTAAAAATCCAGTTTCCACAATTGAGTTATTCTTTAGATTTGTGATTGTAGGAGCACTTAGAGTTTGGGTTTGAGTCGAAGCAGTGTTTGAGGAAGTCTGGTAGAAAACAAGCATCCCTAAATAACTGAAAAAACTTCTTTCAAATGAAGGTTTACAAAAAAGCAGACCTAAGAGCAGTATCAGACTGAAACTTTTCATAGATAATCCTCCTTTAAAAACATATGCAGGCCGAGCTTTTTTCAAGCTGTATATAATTCTTATAATATGATATTACAGTGAAAAGTAAAATTTCTTCACTTTCAACCGGTCTGAAAATAATTTTTTGGCCGATCAGCGGAAGTGATCCAGTTCTTGTGAATAAAAAGTCTCATCGGGAGAAGGACTTTGACGGGGGACTTGGGATCAGAAGGCATCTCAGTGGTTCCTCAAACTGAATCTTGTACCAGGATAGGAACCGGGATAGGGATTGAGGCAGCGAAGCGGCGTCTGTTTTTTGCGGATGCGAAAAATGGACGAGAGCCGAAAGCCCGGTCGGCGTGCAGTGAGAGTTCCTGCATCCGAGGTCGGTTCACGCCGAATCCCCCGGCCTAAAACCGGATATATGCGACATAATCTCTCATTATGTCACTTATAATGTAGGATCTACCACAGAAAATGCCTTTACGGGAGGGTCAAATGAAATATAATGACTGTTATGAAACAAAAAAGAGAACCTAAAATCAATTTGTTCAAGAAGTCTGCACCTCTCATTGCGAAAGTTCTGCAGAACATTCAGCTCACGCCTGAACCGGGGAAAGGCAAACGTCCCAAAAAAGAAGGGATAGCGAGCATCCACAGAATCATCTTTGAAATTGATCACTCTAAATATCCGTATGTCATCGGCCAGAGTGCCGGAATCATTCCTCCAGGAAAGGATCCTGAAAAAGTGGCAAAGGGTTCTGAGAACACTGACTACACTGTGCGTCTTTATTCCATCTCCTCCCCTACTCATTCCATGGGAATGAAGGAAGATTCGATTGAGCTGATTGTCAAAAGAGACAACAGTTATGATGCGGAGGGAAATATCACTCACGAAGGCGTTGCATCAAATTACATATGCAATCTGAAGCCCGGCGATGAAGTTGTAATGACCGGTCCAAGCGGAAAAAGTTTCCTTCTCCCCGACTCTGATTTTTCCGGGGATATTTATTTCTGTGCGACCGGAACCGGGATTGCACCATTCTACGGAATGACCTACGAACTGCTCGAACACAATTTAATTAAATTTACTGGAAATATATACCTTATATACGGTGCACCTTATTCAGATGAAATTGTTCTGAATGATGAATTTGAGGCTCTTGCCAAAAAGCACAAAAACTTTCATTTCATTAAGGCAGTGAGCCGCGAAGAGAAGAATCCTTACGATGGCGGAAAAATGTACATTCCTCACAGAGTGAAAGAACTGGGAGATGTGCTTAAGAAGTCTTTTGAAAACGGCGGAAGGATGTATATCTGCGGCGGTCCTAAAGGTATGGAGAAAGGTGTAATTACAGAGCTGCAAAAAATCCTTGGCGATACAGGGGACTATGAGGCTTTTGAATCCAGACTGGAAGAACAGAAACAGCTGTTCGTGGAGACATACTGATGAGTGATATAATCAAGGATATTGACAGAGGCAAGGGAGAGGTTCTCAGGATTGAGATCTCTGAATACAAGGGAAAGAAACTTCTGAATCTCAGAATCTGGTACACTGACAAGGAAGGAGAACTGAAGCCCACTCAGAAAGGGGTCACTGTATCTCCTGAAAGTTACAGTGAGCTGAAGGAAGCAATTCTCGAAGCAGGGGGACGTTTCTGAATTAAAAATCTGCTTTTTGGCTGACTGCATTTCTGCTGTCAGCCTGTCCTGAATCAGTGTTCGGGCAGTGCAGCTCCGAAATTGTCATTTGTAGAAGAACCAGTCAGAACAGTGTCTGCACCTGTAACTGTGGAACTTGCACTGGTAAAATTTCCTGCTGTTATTCCGGAAGAACCGGAAGAGTAAAAAGAAGAATAAAAAATGTAGACCGCTCCTTTGTTTGCCGTAGCTGGATATCCGGGGGCTCCTGCTGCCGAGGACAGCGCAGAGATACTTAACATTGTCTTCAGTTTTAGTTTTCTGCCCAGGGCACAAAAGTGAAAATTCAATGCAATCAAAAACAGCACAGGGAAAGATTTCGCCTGTTTCAGAAGCCGAAAAAACTTCAAAGTTCCTGTATCTTCATAAAGCATTTTTTCTTCCTTTATGGATTGCATTGCTGCACAGTCCAACGAGAAGGACTGCCAGTTTATAGACAGTTCAGGACAAATGATTTTTCAAAGTCAGCTGATTTTTGCTCCAAACTCTTCCTGATCTTTTTCTGAATCAAATGAGAGAACAGCATCAGGCCCGTTATTGAACTTCAGGAGAACTGCAGGTTTGGTTTTTGTTCCGAAATACTGAACTGCATAATTCCAGGAACTGAGATCTGCCTTTGTGAAGATTTTTGTCCATATTCCGTTTCTGTCCGATGTAGTGAATCCCATAAATGTGGAAGATGCATCTATATTCGAAGCGATCAGCACAGAGCTGTCCTCCATAAAATTGAATCTTGCAGGAATAAAATTGAAATTTCGGTCCCCGCCTTTTTCAAATGTCAGTTTTCCGGAGAACTCACCGTCAATGAAATTCCTCAGTGCAGTATCGGATGCAGTTCCTTCAAAGGCCTCCAGCTGTTTTCTGGAAACTCCTGACACTGCAGGATTTTTCTTTACCGTCTGAACAATATTGTACCTTTTAACCCATGTGTACAGCAGCCCGAAAGAGAGAATGAAAAGTATTCCCACAATGATTCCATCTGCAGTATGAGAGACCTGATCCGGGAGTACATTCTGCTCGAGGATAAAGTCTGTATAAAACTCGAGTCCAGCATTTCCTGCGTTCTTTGTAATGTCTTCATTGTATGCAATAATTTCTTTCTGAACTGCAGAATTGGACGGAACAAGTTTTCCTTTCACTGAAGTGAGGCCGGGGGAATCCTTTCTGTCTGTATCTTTCGGATAGAGAATAAATACTCCTTTTTTCAGATCCTTGTCCACAAGCGGAAAATACAGATCTGTCACTGTAAACTTGTCTGTTTTCTTGTCCTTTGTTCCGTATTCGATTGGAAGGCTTTTTACAAGTGTTCCTTCAAGTGAAACATATAGAGATTTTTCCTGATAGTTTTTTTGAAGATCCTTTGGATCGGATTTCACTACCTCATTTTTTACTGTCAGATTATGATTCATCGTACTGACAGCGGAAAACAGTCCGAAGATAAGCCCTGCCGTCAGGAGCCAGTTCAGCTGTACAAAGTTGATGCTTTTCCTGCTCAGGAATTCATTGACTCCTGCAAAAATCCCCAGTGTCTTGTAAAAAAATTTCATAGCGGTCTCTCAAAAAGAAGTGTGAGATTTCATTTTTTATTTTATAAGTTTTATGCAACTAAAAATATTTGTCGCTGACTTGTTTACAAGCTCAGTTTTTTACAGATCTCAAAATAAACAGAATGAGTCAGATCAACAGCAAAGCGAAATTATTGCCGAAACCTCCGCACCTCCGGGTGATTCCCATTTTTTATGCTTTTACGACCCGTCAGAAAAATCTCTAATCCTGCCCTGCTTTGAAATTCTGAATTTTTCTCATTGACACAGACTGACATTCGTTCAAAAAGAATTGTGTGCGGCATTGGACTTTAGGAATATTTTTTTTGCACTGGTTCTGCACAGCCTGCATCATATTTCATTCTTTCCCTATTATTTCCAATACAGAAGAAGCCGCAATAGAAATTGATACGAAAAAAAATCTCCTGAAATGGAACGGGAAAGTACTGAAAGATTTTTACAGAAATTCTCTGTTTTCCATTCTGGGCAGACCGGACAGGATCAGAAAGCGGCAGTACGGTTCATATATCAAAGAATTTCCCTTAGATTCCAATGATCGTCCCAGTTATTATCCGATTCAGATAACAGATTATTATTATATTTATGATCGCTTTGGCGTTATGTTCCATACAGGCAATTCAGAATTCCCTAATCCGGAACCGGAAAGAATGAAAATCTTTTTTAAGAATAAAAGAGAATTTTTTCATAAGAAAGAGGAACCGTATCATCCGAAGCATTCGTTCTCTGGAAAGGCAATCATCAACGGCCGGTTATTGGAGCAGGACAGCAAAATCATATCTGACCAGCTGGACTATAGAGTAAACCAATTCGAGATGCACGATGTTTTATTCGGACCGACGTCTTTTGCATCCGTGATTGACGGGCTGTATTGCATCAGTGCGAGTCCATATTTCGAAATCGAACTGGATAGACCAGGTTCACAAAAGATCTCCAGACTGATCATTTATAAAACATTGAATTGAACAATACTCGAAAATCAGCCTGCTGACGCTCCTCACTTCAATTAATCTGAATGGCACTGATCCTGTAATTCAAAAAGGCCGGTGCTGTAATGAAAAGCTCCCGGCCCCAAATTAATGAATTGGGAAGAAGACAATCGAAAAGTAATTAATATGATACTATGTATCATTACTGATTCTTTGTGATGCTCTGTTCATAGGGCAGGAAAACAGAGAAAGTGGTGCCGACTCCTTCCTCTGTCTGAATTTCTATCCGCCCGCTGTGTTTTTCTACTATTTTTCTGACGATATCCAGTCCGAGGCCCGACCCTTCTCCGGCCGGCCGGGTAGTAAAGAAAGGCTCGAAGATCCTCCCTCGAATATTTTCAGGAATACCGACCCCTGTATCCGAAATAGACACAGATACTTCGGTTTCTGTCTGTTTCACCTCAATTGTAAGTCTTCCTTTCCCCGACATTGCCAGAACTGAGTTATGAATCAGATTCGTCCAGACCTGGTTCAGCTCATCCGGAAAACATGTTATTTTCTGAATCTCCTCATATTTGCGAATCACTTCAATTCCCTGTTTCAGCAGATTATTATAGACAGTCAAAACAACTTCCAGTCCTTCCCGCAGATCTGCATTCACCATCTGTTCAGAAACATTCGTATGTGAAAACGACTTCAATGCAAAAATAATTTTGGATACTCTCTCCACTGCGGTATTGATGTTCGCTGCACTGCTGATGATTGTGGAAATCCGTCTTACAGCTTTCAAGATAAATTCTGCTTCCGGATGTTTCAGGAGAGGCATATACTCCGACACTTCCTTATGCACATTCAGCTGAACCAGCATTTCTGCTTTATCACGGGTGTCGATCAGGCCTGCTTCCTCCAGCTGACGCATTGTCTCCTTTATGAGCTGTCTTTCTTCTTTTGTACTCAGAACTGCCGGCTGTATATTTTTAGGACGAATAAGCTTCATAAACAGTTCTCTGTCCTGTTTTTCCAGAGTGTTGAAAAGCACAGGAAGATTTTCCAGTGTATACTCCAGAGCATCGGAGATATTCCTTCCGCTAGCCTTGACTGCACCGATGGGAGTATTGATCTCATGCGCTACATTTGCCACCAGCTGTCCGAGAGAAGCCATTTTTTCGGACTGAATCAGCTGTGCCTGTGCGGACTTTAAATTGCTCAAGGCTGATTCCAATGTGTTATTGCTTTCCTGCAGTTCTGCAGTTCGAAGAGCGACTCTCTCCTCAAGCTGACTTTCCGAAGTCTTTAAATTTTCAACCATCCTGATTTGAACATTCAGAAGCTCCTTCTGTATATTGCTTTTTTCTTCTGCAATCAGTTTATAACTGTCGGCAAGTGCTATGGACAGCAGCATCAGCTCCGATACTACTCCAATCTGCATTGCGTAATTGGTCAGTGCATTTGTCTCTATCAGTCCAGCCAGTCTCAGTATGGCAAGTATGGTTCCTAAAGCATAAAGACTCCAGCCGATTACGAAAAACCTGGCAGGCCGATAGCCTTTCCTCCAGGATAAAATTCCTGCAGTTATGACAGTGACTGTGTTTAAAATACCTGCAATGCCGACGACTCTGAATACAGAAGTCAGGGAATCAGTCAATGCAAGACAGGTGATCAGATTCTGAAGCAGCAGCCAGCTGCGTAAAAAAATTCTAGTTTTCCTTTTCAGGTCCAGGAACCGGATCATAAACTCAAATGCAAAGACAGCAAACAGAACAGCGGCAATCAGTCCGGTATACTTCTGCATCCAGAGGTTTTCCGGCCAAAGATATTGAAATCCATGTCCGCTGAACGATATCTGATATATCAGCATAGACAGTGTGGTGAGAGAATACAGCAGATATGACGGATTTTTAAGAGATATGAATATGGATCCGTTATAAAAAATCATTGCTAGAAGCACTCCGTAAAAAATACAGTACAGATTTTCAATAAAGGAAATATTCTTCAATACATGCTTCTTCTGATGCAGAGTCAGAGGGATAATGGAGGCGCTTGTGGTATGAACTTTTATATATACTGTATTTTCTTTTAATGCAGGAAATGACATGAAAAACCCAGGATTGCGGTAGAACAGTTCCCGGGCAGCAAAAGGATAGTGGTCTCCCGCATACCTTACTGTCCATTTTCCTCCCTGCTGAGCATACAGTTCCACTGTATCCAATGAAGAATATGCAATCTCGAGGAACCAGTCTTCCGGATCCGGATTCAGTTCCTGAACGGTAAATTTCAGCCAGATCGGCGAGGAAATAAATCCGAATTCTGCGACATTGGATTTATTCTGTTTAAACAGTTTTTCATTGTCAGGTTTGACCATATCATCAATTGTAA
>DAORDI010000219.1:0-9826 GCA_035345895.1 Leptospiraceae bacterium | reverse complement strand
GCTGGTGTGACTTCTGTTTCAGGGATCGGGGATCTGGGGTCAGGGCTTGGGGAACCTCCTGTTCCAGCACCAGTTCTGTTCAACAGTCCCAGTCCGACTGCGGAGATTCCGAGAGCGCCGAGAAATAATTGGGAAGCATTGTACAGAGTGTCTGCAAGAGAACTGTCTGAGTTTTTATTATCAGTAGGCAAATTAAATCCGTTCTGTGCAGCGAGTTCCCTGTTATCCTGGTAAAAATTCTGCAGTGCAGTGTATTCATCTTCATCCGGTTTTCTTCCGTCAAGGAAAGCCTGAAGTCTTTCTGCAATAGAAGGATCATTTTCCAGCAGCTTTTTATAATGCTCATCGAATGCTGTTTTTCTTGCGGAGGCGTTGATTTCTTCATCTGCAAGATCCTGGCTGGACATCTGCTGCACATTGTATGCCCAGCTCTCATCAAATTCAGGATCAGACCAGGTTCCGCTTTCTCTGTCATAGCTGGAATTTGCGAAGGAATTTCCGAGAAGATCAATGCCGGCATCGATTCCGTTTTCTGTAAGAGTAAGGGAACCTCCGAGTCCGTATTTATTTGCTCCGCCGCCTCCGCAGTTTGTCCCTGTTTTTCCTTTGTCCCCCTGCATATCGCATCCGAAGGAAAGAGTGTAGCTCGGGGCCTCGTCTGTGCTGAAATTTGCGGACAGATTCGTTCCATATTCCTGTCCAAGTCCGATGCTTCCGTTTGTATGTCCTGAGTTTATATTATAACTTATATTTCCGAACATACTCTGATTCCACTGTCCTCCGTTGGAAAATCCCAGATCAACAGATGTTCCTGATCCTGGAGTGAATGTCAGTCCTGCGTTGAATATGGAACCACCGAAATTGAATCCTCCTCCCCATCCTGACGTCGGTTTCGATGCACCGTCGATCTTATTCAGCAGACCTGTCAGTAAATCAGTCTTTTCAGGAGGAGTATAGGAAACATGGCCTGCAAAACCTCCTGCGGGCCCCGTGAAGGAAAGCAGTAACCCATTTACGGCCGCAGCAATGACTCCTTCGCTGTTCCCGTCTGCCGCTGCGGAAAGACCGGAAGTGAGGATGGAAGCAGAGCTGTAATTCTGAAGTGCCTGCGCAGTGAGTGAATTTGCCGCAGTGCCTGCAGCTCCGGCACCTGCACTTTCAGATGCTGCAATTCCGATGGAGCTTTGGAGATAGGATCCTGCCTCTGCCATGTATTCAGCGGCTCCCTGTATGATCCATTTCATTCCGGTGACAAGATTCCCAAGGACAGGCACTGACTCGAGTGCTGATACAATTCCGGAAAATACAGCACCTGCCGCACCCTGTGCACCGGGAACGAAGGTCAGCACTGCTGCAGCTGCTGTCTGTGCCGCAATTTCCTGTCTTCTCCTTTCCGCAGATCTTTCCTTTTCGGCAGAGTCTCTCCGGTTCTGATCATATTTCATAAACTTTATAATATCATTATTTCGTATTCCTGGAAAGGAAGGACTGATCAGATTTGCAAAGTATTTGAAAAGTTCTTCCTTGATCATTCCCTTCACTTCATTCCTGTAATCTGTTTTCCCTGCATTCAGGTCTCTCTGAAGATCTCTGCTCTTGAATGAGTCTGCAGCAGCATTGGCTGATCTTTGAATATGATTCTGCCAGTTTTTGTATTCATTTCCAAAAACGAGCCTGCCTTCAGGGATAATATTTTCGACGACTCTGCCGACTCCGTATGCAGCTTCCGCATTCAGATTGGAAACGAGAGAGACTGTCGGCTTGACGATCTCTTTAAGTACAGGTATATCTCTTACTGAATTCAGCATTTCTCCGAATGCAGGACTGATGATGCTTCCTGCAGAAAAGGCATTTCTGAAAGCCTGTTTTTCCGCTTTTTTTCTTGTATCTTTGTCCACTTTCGCATTCAGAAGAGCCATGGCAATTTCGGATGCCTGACATGGTTCTTTGGCCTTTGCACTGTCGCCTGGACACATTGCATCCGCTGCCGTCTGTGCCCATTTGCCTTTTACTGCCTGAGTCATTCTGTCCTTGAGCCATGAGGAAAGATTTCTTTGAGAGAGACCTCCTGTCACGACAGCAGTTGCGAGACTCTCCAGCATCTCTGCCTTTGATGCTTCCTGTTTTGCATTATCCCTCGCCAGATTTGAAAAATGCTGAGAATTTTCTGATTCCCTTGAACTCATCAAAGCTGCCATTTTTGAAAACAAACCTTCTTTATTATAAGAGTAGACAGGTTTTTCTGCCGTTCCGGTGTTTGTATAAAAATGATTCAGATATATTGATGAATTTTTACTCACCTCATCATAAACAGATGAAAGAAGTGTTTTCTTTTGCTCCTGAACCGATCCAGTTTCTGCTGTCTCTTCCAGATTCTGCTGAGGTTTGTCTGTCCAATACTGCCAGTATTTTGCAAGATCTGAACCGAATTCCTTTCTTTCCGTATTCTGCCATCCTTCCGTTTTGGAGGACCAGCTCCCTTTAAATACGCTTCCAAGACTGCTCATGTCTGCAATTTTGGCCTCTCCTGGAGTATTTATATAATATGTTTTTTTTACTGTTTCCTGTATATAATCATCCTGATCCTTTGCATCTCCGCCTTCCTTCAGAAACACTCTTCCAGTTTTTTCCATTACAGTCACTTCTATCTGTCCGTCCCTGACCTCCACTCCTGCATACTGTCTTTTAAAGAAAGGACCGTTGTAAATCCCTTCGCAGATCTGCCGATTTTTTTCAAATCCGTCTCCAGCACAGATCCCTCCCGCAGAAAAATTTTTCACAGCGTCATAATATTCCTTTCTGTTTTCCGGCGGAACTTCATAGGCATCAGTCATTGTTCTCTGTGAAGAAAGCATTGCAGCCATGCTGTTCAATGCTGACGAAGAAGTGCTTAGGGCGGAATCGGTAATGCTTTTTGCAGTCAGGAGATTCAGGAAACCGTTCATTGTATCATCGAGAACAGATGAAAAATTTTCAAATGAAGAGAAGTCGGGAGTCTGCATATTTTCAAAACCTGCCGTCTTATCCCGGATTGTGCTGATTCTGTTTTCATAAGACAGAAGAGGGACAGAGGGAACGTCTGCACTGAAATCTCCTGAAACTGCCTTGGACCGGACGGAGTCCATATCGGCAAGCCAGGCAGATTTTTCGTTCATCAGATCTTCCATGCTTTTATTATAATTATTCTGTATTTCATTCTGCAGACTCTGCTTTTCCTGATTCCAGAGGGCTGCCCTGTTTCTGAAATTTGCAGACTGAACAGTCCAGTTCTGCACTGCATTCAGCTGTGAACCCCAAAGGACAGTCTGACTGTTTACATCAGTCTGAAAATTTGCCCACTGAATCCAGTTGGCTTCCGCATTTTTATCCCTGATCCTGTATTTTATTTCCACCCAGATGTTTTCCTCCGAGTCCTGACGGTAGTCAAAGCCTCCTGCTTCCGCAAACCCGTCTATCAGAAAATTTGTTCTGTATCTTCTGTAATTCAGGCCGTCTGTTCTCAGATTTCCGCCAACCTTGTCATGACCCGCCACATACCAGTCCGAAAAGAGATTCACTGAAGAGGCATGGAGATTCATTTGCGGATCTATATAATCTATTTCAATATTGTCTGCGGGATGGATCATCTTGAGTGAAGACTTGATTCTTTCCATAACGGAACTGAGTTCCATGGAATTTTCCAGAACAGCAGTGTCTTTTTCTGCGAAGGAATATGTCTTCAGATTATTTGCACGCAGATAAGGCATCATTACTGAATCTGCGTAGAGAGGCTGAATGGAACTGTCATAAATTCCAGGCATATTTCCTCTTACTGCATCCATATTCTGTTCAGAAAATCCGTATGCAAGAGTGACGCTGCCTGAACTGAAAACATCAAGTTTTCTCAAGTTTTCCTGAAGTCTGTAAAGAATTTCAATGTCCTTTACGAAAGAGTGTCTGAAGTAGTCGGCTTCCTTGAATGTATTGTAGACAAATCTGTATGTGCTGTCAGTTCCCAGATTGATGTCTGTGTAGATTTTGGATTCCCAGAAAGCAGCCATTTTATCGGTCTCTTTCTTCTGTTCTGCAAGATAAAGATTGACTGCCTCCGCCGCTGCAGTCAGTGAACGCTCTTCAGGAGGTTTTTTCAGTTCAGAATACATTTTACTGATAAATTCATACATCAGTTCCCCCGGTCCGTTCAGCCTGTCCCTGTAAGTCTGGTATGTATTATAATGAAGGATATAATTCCTTTCCGACTGAACAGGTGTGCCTATCCCGTTCCCGAGGATGTCCGTTCCGCCTGACCAGCCTGTCACAGTCGGACCTGTGATTTCAGAGGACTGAAATACCCTGGAAACACCGTCATCATAGTTCGGTCTCACTGTTGATTCAATCTCTGTGATCTTGACTGTCTTTTCAGAAGGTCCCTGGCATATCCCGCCGTCAATTGTGATTTTTGCAGTGCAGGAATCCAGGCTGTTCATATCTGTGCATATGAATTTCTGAGAATAATTATTATTTATTGCAATTTTGTCCATGCTCAGGAGCTCAGATATATTTTCATCGGCGGTGGACAGACTTTTCCTGAGTGTGACAAGTGAATTTCCCTGTGCATCTTTTTCGTGGAGCAGAGTATTGGAAATCAGCTGTGCTGCCATATTTCCGACAAGGCCCTTTACGTTGTCCCAGACCATTCCTTCATAGGCTCGTATTTTGTATTCGTTCTCTGCGATCTCCTCATCTGTCTTCTGAAGCTTTTCCAGAAGTTCTGAATAGGACTGTTCGATTTTGGCAAGTCCGTTCTGAAATTCGGAAAGTCCAAGATTCAGAGTATCCTGAAAATTTGTTCCCCAGATCTGGAGCTGTGAAAAATAGTCCTGCCCGGTTCCCGGAATAGAAGCATCTGATCTCGAAACATAGTCACCGGAAAGTTTTCCGAGAAACATATTTCTTTCTTCGGAGATCTGCTGTTCGGAATCAGTCTCCCAGTCCCTGAGAAGTGAATCCTTCTGTGCCTGAAGGTATTTCAGAATATAGTCCCTGTAAACGTCGGTACTGTGCACGACGTCAGACTCAGTGACTGAACTGACAATGGAGGAAATCTCCGCATCCATCTTTTCTTCCCAGAGAGTCCTCATCTGAATGTAATTCTCCGAAATGAAATTCTGCCACTGATCGAAGCTGTTCAGACTGAAGGCCTGTTCAAACACCGTTTCCCAGTTTCCTGTGGATGGACTCCCTAGCTCCGCATCTACGGGGACAGGATGCAGAACGGAAGCAGAAAACCATAGAATCGAAATGCAGAACAGAACCTTCAGCTTTTTCATAAGCTACCTCTCATTTTTAAATTTTGGAAAATCTGAAACACCTGAAGAACACTGTATCGAAAATGTCCGAATCCGCATTTTTTTTATGATTTTTTCATTATAGAGCGAATTTTTTCCCTAAGGTGCAAAACAGTATCAGAAACTTCCGAACGTCTATTCCTTCAATTTTCTGAATTTTTCACTTTATCCGCAGAAGAAGGAATTTCTGTTTCAGTTCAGAGTAATGGAAACAAAATATTTATTTCCTTTGACAGAAGATTTAGAAATCAAATAACTACTCAGATGAAGTAAAAAAATAGTAAAGCCTTCACTAAAAATCTTTAGAAAAGCGGGGTCTTAGGGGTTGTTAAAACCCCTCGCCAAACTGCTGAAATTGGCTGCCGGTCTTGAAGCTGGCTAACCTCCGGTAGGAATACTTTCTTGCTTTCTAAAAGCAAATTGTAACTACGAAGCCGTCAGGCTGAGTAATTACGAAATCAATATTATTGAACTGCCGAGGAAATACGCGATTTGCAGGGTGAGTTTGAAGCGTGGCTGTATCTGCTGAAGAAGGCAGAGAAACTGAAAGGAGGGGAAATGAAGACACTGGAAAAGAAGAAACCGAAGATAGGCAAGGCGATTTCTGAAGGCCTGGCACTTATGCCCTCAGTCAAAAAACACAAGGATTTGGACTTTCTGAAAGAACTTCTGGAAATTTCACTGAAATGCAGTGATCTGAATGAAATGAAAAAACTTTTGAAGAAATAGTTTGATCGTGATGACCGCTGTCGAGATGCGGAAATCTCTCGGTGACCGGCGAGCCGAAAAGCAGAAATTCTGAATTGCTGCAATAACTAAAAAAAATGATAATTTGTCAATTTAAAAAAATATTATAAAATTATATATAATAAATGATCCTGAATTCAACTGGTGCGCACTTTCCATTCCTGAACTCCGCAGAAATAAGGGAAATCCCTTACTTTTACGGAAATAACTGTGAACGTATACCTAATATTAGGTATTGACAAAGTGATATACCAGTGGTATAAACAAGCATATAAAATTACAGTTCCAATGACTGCAGTTTTATCGGAGGATAATTTTATGATAAAAATCAGATATTATTACCCTGATCAGTTTAAAAGCACAATTGATTTCTCTTCCGTTGATAACGATTTTAAGCCGGGGAAAACTATGATCCTGAAAAAACTTATGTTTCTGTCCTTTTATATCGAATACTCATGCGGTCCGACTGCAATGATAAAGGGAGGCGTAAATGTGTACTGATTGTTCATTGAGGAAATTTCAACTTACTCTTTTATGCTTGATAGTTTCATTTTTATATGGTAATTTATTCGCACAAAGCAAGCCGAACTCAACCGTCCCCAAAAAGAAAGGGCTTCTGATTCAGGCGGATGATCCGGAGGATATGAAAAGATGGGCGATCGTTGTAGGTGTCAATGATTACAATGATGTGGGAATTACAGATCTGTCAAAGGCCAGAAACGATGCCAAAATTATGGGTCAGATACTGACAGAACAGGGAGAATTTGAAAAGGTTTTTGTGATGACAGATGATTTAGATGCAAAGGACTCTCTGTATCCAAACCGAATTAATGTAGAGGAGAAAATAGATACTGTTCTCTCGTACGCAAACAAAGGCGATATGATTCTTTTCTTTTTTTCCGGCCATGGAATCTCTGATTCAACCGGAAACGGTTACGTCCTGCCTGTGGATGCAGTTGCGGACAAGCCCTTGTACAGTGCGATTTCTGTAAATATGATTATTGAAAAGCTGAATAAGAAAGGAATCAAAAAAAGTCTTCTGCTTCTGGATGCCTGCAGAGATGTAATGTCTTCTTCAAAGGGTGCTTCTAAAGAAGGACTTCAGGCAGATAAGTTTCAGAATGCCGAGGTCGGTGCAACTTTTTTCTCCACAAAGGCAGGTTACTACAGTTTTGAAGATTCTAAATCTGATTTTGGGGTCTTTACGAAATCATTAGCTTACGGAATGGAAGGAAAAGCAGATAAAAACGGTGATGGAATTGTTTCATTCGGAGAACTGGAAGAATTTGTTCAGAATGAAGTCAATGACTGGTCTCTTGCCAACAACAAACAGCAGAAACCATTTGTCCGATATTATAAAGAAAAATATGGAGACATTCCAATCACTGTAAAGGGCGTCAGAGAAAAAAGCCTCGTGGAAAAAAACAGTTACAATGAGGGACAAAGCAAGCTTCCTTTTGTCTGGAGATCGGCATTGCTTCCAGGCTGGGGACAATGGTATGCTGGATCTAAGGTTCGCGGTATGTCATACTCTTTTGCTGCCCTGGGAGCTTTGGGATATTTTGCATCCTCTTACTCCGGAATGAATTCTGCTCAATCAGCTTATAACAGTGCTATGATTATACCAGGAAATACAAATTTTTTCCTTCTGACTTACATGAATAATCAGTCAAAAAAAAGTGCACTGGAATCGGCACAAGGGACAGCCCAAAGCGCATATTTTCTCGTTCTGGGAGTCTGGCTCTGGAATCTTTTTGATGCCGGTGTCATTACTCACAAAGAAAAACCCAAAGACAGCTTAAGTATAGATTTTAATATTCATCGCTATCCTGTCCAGGTTTATTCTTCAAATCTTATCGAGACCCATGGGTCATTTGAAATATTTTATAAATTTTAAAGGAGATACTTATGTCTAAAATAATTTTTCTCATCATTTTCCTCTTTTTCACGAACTGCATTCCGCAAGCGAAACTGAATAATCCAATGCACAGTGCGGGATTGATGACTCAGCTTCTGAATATGGTTGTAAATCCTCAGGATACATCTCCTCCGAGCTTCGGAGGAGTGAGCAGTGTCACTTCTGCCGGTTCAAATTCCATTCTCCTCAGCTGGACAGCTGCACAGGACAATGTGACTCCTCAAAATTCGATCGTATATGATATTTATATGGCTCCTCAAAAAGGGTGGGAGAATTATAACGTTGTAAGTTTCAGTACAACGGGCGGAGCGACCAGCTTTACCGCTGCAGGATTATCCGAGAATACAACGTATTATTTTGTAGTGCGGGCAAGAGACAGTGCCGGGAATCGGGATTCAAATACGGCAGAGCTGTCTGCAGTAACTTGGCCGATTCCTCAGATACTTTCTGTTAGTACTCCAAACTCTGAACTCACTGCAGGAGATCAAATTACTGTCAGTGGAACAAACTTTGACTCCGATCCCGCAAGCTATACACTTAAACTGGGAGCCTGCACACTGAATGTTGTAAATTCCACTTCCACTTCGATTACTGCTGCCGTTCCTTCGGACAGAACTTGCACCTCCGGAAAAATTATTTTTACGTCAAAAGCTTCGAATTTAAGCTCAATATATCCTACTGATTATAAGTATTTCCACAATCTGCTGATAGTTGCAAACACAGATGGATCAGTTTCATCTTACCTGCTGAATGCGGCTTCTTTTCCTATATCGGCGAGAATTGAAACTCCTTCAGTCTTTACTCCAGTAGCTGTTGGAACGCCTGTTTCCATTGATTACCATTCAAAATACGGAATGGTCTATGTTCAGATTTGGGGTCAAAGTAATTTGATTGGAAATACTTTATCGGATGACGGCAGTATAAAGTTTTTATCTACTTATCCAAGCGGTTCGGGGACTGGAACTTTTGCGATATCTCCCAACAGCCAATTTATGATTCTTGGAACAGTAGGCTCCTTAGCGACAATGTACTATTATAATACCTTGCTGCTTCCGATTAATTTTTATCCTTTCGCTAGTCAAACAAATTCTCTGCAATTCAGTCCATTAGGAAATTTTCTCTTTGCAAGTTTATCCGATGGATTTACATATGTTGTCCCCGTCAGCAGTGACGGGACTTTAAATTCATTTTTTACAGGTTCAGTAACTGCCAGATCAGTTATGTTTGCTCCAAATGAAAATGTTGCTTATTTTACTAACAATTCCAATGTCTTTTCCTATTTCATTAATCCTAACGGTTCTATCTCGGGTGCAACTGGTTCGAGCAGCTGTCCAGGAGCTACCCAGCCATTATATGGAGTAAGAGATTCTTTGGGCTATTTGTACGTGAATGGGGGTTCTAAAATCTGCTCTTTCTCTACATCGGACGGAATCGGAATGATAACAGCGAAATACTCTATTCCAATGGGCACAAATATTCTTGAAAAGACCTTAGTAGTAGATTTTTATAATAGAGCTCTTTTATCATTACAATCATCTTCTACAAGCACAATACTGAACGTAATTCCAATCTTCATTTCCGGGATGATGGGTACAAATGTGTCCGTAACTCTAAATGCCGCAAAAGTTCCATTGGCATCCAAGTTGGTACGACAGTACCGTTAGGAGTATATTCTAAAAAGCATTTTGTATCGCAGAACGCTGTAGAAAATTGAAAGATTTATTATTGCTTAAAATGTCGATACGCATTCTGAGCATAAACGTGTTGACATGGAAAAATTGGAGAGGAAACTGTGCGTATGAGTCAGACTGCGCTTCCAGTTTCCAAATCCGAA
>DAORDI010000218.1:0-9856 GCA_035345895.1 Leptospiraceae bacterium | reverse complement strand
GAATCCTTGCACCGAACTCTCCTGAGTATGCTCTTCCGCTGTCTGTCTTTCCGGAAATTCCAGGAATCAGATAAAAACCGTTCTCCGATCTGAGATCAGGAGCAGATCTGTCTTCGCGAACCCTGGTTCCGAAACCGAAGGAATCAACAGTAAACCTGCTTTCCGCAAAGACTGCAGTGCTGAAAAGGAGAAGAATCAGAACCATATTTCCTTCCTGTAGTCGGATGCAGATGAGCCTGTTCTGTCTTTTTTCAATATGACAGCCTCATTCTTTTCTGCACTGATTCTGAACCTGCCCGCGTCAAATCTGTTTCCGTAAGAATGAAGATGAATTCTTGTTCCGGAAATATTCTGAAACAGATCCAGATTCTCATCATTTGAAATTCCGTTTCCGATTGTACTGTTTCCTGAACCGCTTACAGTGAGAAGCAGAGTCGGCAAAGCCCCGTAAGGCCTTATCTTGGGTGAAACAGTGTCCGGATCCAGAATATAGGCACACTGCCCTGGACGGATCACCGAATCAGAACTGAATTCAGATGCATTCAGTTCAGGAGGAATGCTGCCGAATCTCTGCAGATACGGAATCAGCATATCTGAAGAATTTTCATCCTGAATTTCAAGCCCTGCCGTCGGAAATTCTGAATTTCCCCTCGAACACAAAAGCACCCATTCATCATTCTGATTTTCCGGATTCGGAAAAACAGCCTCTATGTAAAGACCTGAAAAATTGAGAAGCGCGGATCTTCCAGAAGGCGGAATGCTCAGATACTGGACAGAGGGAGAAGCAGAAGCAGCATCCGATTCCCTGAAATAAGGCTGTCCGCTGTCGTAAAATACCGGCAGATTCAGCAGAGAGGACACGGATGGAAAATAAGACTGAACTGAAACCTCTGCAGTTTCGTATATATTTCTTAATGAATAAATGTACAGTTTTCCGTTTTCTGCCCTGAGAAAGCTGCTCCAGCTGTTCTCTGCACCGGGACTTGCAAAAGTCTCTGCCCTGCATCTTTCATCCATTCGGAGATTCTGAGAACTTACAGATACAGTCCATTCGGATCTGAGGAAAGTATTCACTGCACTCGCTCTTTTTTTCAGAGGAGTCCTCTCGTCAGATCCTGCAGTTTCCAGATCGGGAATATCGGAACGGATTCCGTTCAATGCAATATTTTTTAATTCTTTTGAGATTTTCAGATCTGGATCATATATTGTCGGAACTTCCGGAAAACACTGCAGACTTCCGGAAGAAAGGGTTTCATACAGACTGTTTCTCAGATAGAATATCCATTTTACAGGAACAGAATTTTTTTCGAAAACCAGTTCGGCCGATCCGGGACTCTCTGCTTTCAGTTCAATGAATCTGTCCTCTGAAACTGAGACACCGTTCATATAGGAACCGAAAGGATTGACTTCAGAAACGGAAGCTCTGGAAATGAGAGGTTCAGGATTTTTCTCTCCCGGACTTGCACTGTTAAAGTCGGAAAACTCTGAAAGAAAATTTCCTGAATTCGTTTCAGGATGAAGGATCATTCTGCTGTCTTGAAAAATGACTGAATGAAATGAACCTCTGCTGTCACGGGAAACAACGACCGTTTCAGTATCAGTCCCCGCAAAAAGAACCTTTTCTTCAGAGGCAGATCTCAGAATGACTGAAGAGGAATACTTCAGAAAGGCAAGATTTCTCCTGATCAGATTCCCCCTGTTTCTGAAATAATTCTCTCTTCCGACGAGAAATATATCCCCCTTCCTTGCCGATTTCGGACTGAAGCTGAGAGGTATGCTTTTCTCCTCTGTGCTGATCTCCAGACCGGAAATATCACATTCTTTTTCACCGAAGTATTCCAGCTCGAGAAATTTTCCATATATGTCTGTCCTTCTGGAATTTCTGATCCCTTCTGCCTGAATTTCAGAAAGACGGAAATCAGAAGGACTGCAGTAAAATGAATCATCTGTTCTCTCCCTGTGATATCCTGGATCAGCACATATCTTTTTTTTCCTGTAAAAATTATTCCCGGAACTGCAGGAAGTTCTTCCCGGTTTTCTGGAATAAAATTCATCCTCCCATTTGAACACTGATCCTTTCAGACTGAATTCGTCGGAAAAATCTCCGGAGGAAATTCTGATGACTGAAGATTCCTTCACTTCCTTCCAGGAAAAACCGGAAAGCTCCATACCGTACAGAGGAGAATTCTTTTCAGTGAGAATCTTGACTGCTCCCGGAAGAATGAATCCGTTCGGAAAGCTGAGCGAATGCGACTCATCGGCAGCATTGAGTGAAACATTCTGAGCACATACGATCTCTGTTTCAGAAGCGCTGAGCTCTATAAACTTACCCGTAAATGATTCTGATGAACCCATCACTTCAGTAATCTTCAGTTTCTCATTTCTGCAGGATTCCCTGAAAAGCAGATTCTTTTCCTCTATTGTCCCGAAAAAATTCCGGACGGATTCAGATTCATTCTTTCCTGAAGGAATTTTCATTACCAGGTATTCTGAAGATTTCCTGTTTCCTCCGTCGTAAATGACAGGGAACATAATGCTTATAAAGTCCGACGTCTCAATCAGACTGAAGTAAGGAAGGGAGTACGAAGTTTCCGCATTTTTCTCAGAAATTCCCCCTGCAGAAATCAGTTCAGTTCCGGCAGAAACAGTTCCCCGAATCTCATCGAGAAAAAACCTGTCGCCTGCAAAAACTCGGAGAGAATTTTCGGAAGAAAGGGCTTCTGAAATTTCACTCAGTTTCAGATAATTCAATTCAATGGTCTTTCCGCCTGAAAGGAAAGTTCCGTAAGGTCTGTACAGTTCATCTTCCTTTCTGAAACTCTGCAGTATTTCATCGAGCATCTGATGATTCAGAGGATTTCTTTCAGTGCAGATCTTAATGACCGGTCCTGATTCCTCTGAAATGAATTCTTCTGTCTCTGAATGAATGCATAGAAGTTTTTCATTTTCATTCAGTGAAGGCCCCCAGCCTGCAGAATGAGAAACAGTATCATTTACGTGAGACTGTCCGTAATACAGATAGAGTCCTGCTTCAGCAATGCCCGGGGCCTGAGGAAAGTGTTTCTTCTTTTTTGTGCAGAATGCCAGGAACAGAATCAGAAATGGAATTAGTTTAGTCATCAGTATACACTGTGCTGAAAATGAGCGGACAGTCGGATTTTCTTTCAGGTTTTTCTCATTTTTTAAAATAAAAGCTGAAAGATGAAAAAGTTGTATTCAGTCTGAAGCCGACATAAAAAAGTAAGAATGAGTTAATTGCAGAAGGTAAGAATGAATTTCATACATATACTTACAAATATTTCACTTGTACTTCCTCTCTTCATTTTTTTTCTGCTGGGGAAAACTGCTGTCGGAGAAGATTTTCCGATATTTTTCGGACTGACCCTCCAGGCCGTCGCAGGCTCCGTCATTCTTCTTTACGCAAGAGGATATGAGCATAAGAATCAGATAAAGATATATACCGGATATCTGATTTTTTTCCTGGGTCTCTCCGGCTCCTACCTTTCAGGCAAGACTTTTCTTCTTCTTTTTTTCTGGGAAATTTCAACAGTAGGTGCAATATTCATATATCTGGGGGGCGAGTTTTCCGAAAAGGCAATCAAGAGCATAGTCAATCTTTTTCTGGCAAGCAGCATCTCTATGATTCTGCTCTGTGTATGGATTTTTCTGCCGGACAACGACAGAACCGGATTTTATTTTCTTCTTGCTGCACTGATGCTGAAATCTGCTTTTTCAGGACTGCATTTCTGGCTTCCCCCTGCTCATTCGGGTCCGCCCGCACACGGATCAGCGGCCTATTCAGGACTGATGATCAATCTGCCCATTCTTCTTTTCAGCAAGTATTCTGCAGGCATTCAGGATCTGAAGAATGTGGAGATACTCATTCTTTTTTCAGGACTCGGCGTATTTATGGGAGGAGTCACTTCATTCTTCAACACTGACATCAAAAAATCACTTGCATACAGCACAATAGAAAACAGCAATTTTCTCTGGCTCTGCGTGCTTGCTGCAGAGATCTGGGGACAGGAGCAGAACCCTGAACTGAAAGGGCTCGGAAATTCCTTTCTGTTTCTTTTCTTCACTGCGATGGCACACCACAGTCTTTCCAAGACATTTCAGTTTCTTTCCTTCGGATATATTGCCAAAAAGGCAGGGAGCACTGTCATAGATGAATGCAGAGGATTCGGAAGAAAACTGGGACTCTCCTTTCTTTCCAAGTCTGCAGGGACATTCAGCTTCCTTGGAATTCCCGGATCGCCAGGATTTATTGCTGAATGCAGTTTCCTGTATCTGGCTTCAGTCATAATTTCTCTTCCTGTCTCCAAATCTGAAATCATTCTTCCCAGTCTTGTATTCATTACAATCGGACTTGCTGCCGGATCGGCCGCCCATATGAAACTTTATCTCTCTATGAATCTTTCTGTATCACCTAGAAAAGAGGAAACAGTCTCTCATTCAGAAACGGTAAATACATCTCTCAATATTTTGGGATATATGATCATTCTTTTTACCCCTGTGCTCGGAGCAATGCTTCTGTTTTATGAACCTGTCAAGGCATCAGTGCCTGCATATTTTTCGGAATGGATGCTTGATGTCTGCTCTGCAGGAATCGCCGTCATCATTTTTTCTGCAGTCTACGCAGTTTCTGCAAAAAGAAACAGGGTCGAAAGCAGAGTGCTGTGGGACTGCGGAAACGGTTACAGAGGAACGGAGATTTCCATTCCTGCGTCCGTAATATCGGATCCTCTTTTCCGTTCCATGGGAACCTATCTGCATACAGATGACGGAGAGTCCAGGATTGACAGAGGATTCTTCTCTCTCATCAAGTCCGTGCTGAATCTGGGAAGATTCTGGAACAGACTGCTTGAATCGGGCGACCTGGCAAATTATCTCTTCTTCTCCGCTGCGGCACTTCTTGTTTCCGTCGCCGTTCTTCTCGTATATCAGACTGTTTCAGGATTCAGACTATGACAGAAAAAATCATTAATATAGTTTTACAGATATTAGGATTTATTATTATTCCCGTATTTGCGGGGGCTGTAATACGGAAAGTCAGAGCAAGGGCACAGGGAAGAAAAGGTCCTCCGCTCCTCCAGAATCTCTATGATTTTCAGAGACTTTTTCAAAAAAAGCCTGTGGACGGTCCTTATTCAGGAGTATTCTGCGAAAATGCTCCAGCATTTACTCTTCTGGCATCCATTCTGGTATGGGCATCGGTTCTTTTCGGCTGGCCTGTGATGCTTTCCATTCCATTTTTTCTGGCACTGCAGAGAATAGCCATGACAGGTTATGCAATGGAGACGGGGACTTCTTTCGGAGGTCTCGGATCATCCAGAGAAATTCTTCTGTTTGTATCAGCAGAACCTGTAATCATAATGATCATTCTTGTCGGACAGTCCAGACTGAATCTGGATTTCTCGCCGGAATCAGTGATCGTGGGAACACTTTTTCTTTCCGCAGGACTTGTGGCAGTTCTGGCAGAACTCGCAAGACCCCCGTTTGACGATCCCAGAACTCATCTGGAGCTGACAATGGTTCATGAGGCGATGCTACTCGAAGCTTCCGGCAGACGTCTTGCACTGTTTGATGCAGCCTATCAGATCAAAATTTCCGCGCTTCTGTACCTTCTGATAAAACTGGCCCTCGATCATTCCAAGCTGCCTTTTGCAGAATCACTTCCGGTATATGCTTATACCCTTGCTGCGTTCGGAGGAACAGTCTTTTTAAGTGCACTGACCGGTTATTGGGAATCAGCAAGCATCCGGAGACGCTGGGACTGGGTGCCTGAAATTATGGGACTTACGTTTCTGTTTCTTCTGATTCTGGGAACTCTGGTGAAGATAAAATGAAACATTCAGAGGATTGGAAATAATTATGATTTTTGATATTATATATCTTCTCCTGCTCATTACAGGGATCATTATTCTGGTGGAAAACAGACTCGGAAGAGTCATTGCTCTCTGTTCCGTTCAGGGACTTCTTCTCTGCGGTCCGGTCTTTCAGGTATACAGTCCGTATGAGTTTCATTCCTGGGCTCTGACTGCACTGATACTGGTTTTCAAGACTTTCCTCACCCCCTATATTCTTTTTTATTATCTGAAGCAGGTACGCCTTTTCGAGCATGTGAAACCCAGGTTCGGATATCAGGTCTCCATATTTTTATTCCTGATCGGACTGTTTGCTGCACTGAGCATCAGCAGATCCATTCACAATATGCCGGTGCACATAGACAGGATAGGGCTGATTTACGTGATTCTGCTCATCTATCTGGGCATCCTGACGTTCATTGCGAGCAGGCACTGGATTGTGCTGATCATCGGATTCGTGATGTTTGAGAACGGAGTATTTCTTCTGACTCTGATCCTTCACAAGGGTCTTCCTTTCGGCACAGAAATCGTATCATTTGCAGATGCTTTCCTGGTCATTGTGGCAGCCGCAGTTCTGCAGAGAAAAGTGGATTCATTTAAGAACAGTTCAGGGAGCAGAGAATGAACCTCCAGTATCTTACTTTATTCAGTATTCTGATATTTTTCATCAATTTTCTGAACATCCTTTTTGCATTTACCAAGAGCACTGCAAATGTAGCAAGATGGTCGGTGATCGTAATCCTTTTTACTGCCGTTCAGATTGTGTCCTGGTATGCAGGAGATTTTGCACTGCAGTGGGTTCTCATAGAGGCCTGCACTCTTTTCGGAGCTCTCCTGATCTCAATGAGCGAAAATGAAAAATCAACTGCAGTTGCCTGGAAATTCCTTCTTCTGAATTCATTCGGAATGGGCATTGCATTTCTGGGTCTGATCATCCTTTCCTTCGGAATCCATTCTGTCGTTACCATGGATATAGAAACCATAATGAAAAATATAGCGTCAGAGCAGAACTCATTCGTGGAAATCGGAATCTGGCTCGCAGTTTTCGGATACTCAGTCAAACTGGGACTGGTTCCGAATCAGTACTGGGTAAGCGATACATACTCGGAAAGCCCGAGTCAGATCTCTTCCCTGTTTGCATCCATGATTCCTGTATCCGTATCCATTGCGCTCCGTCCGATCATTCAGATGGACATCCTGATGCAGAACCCGCATCTGAATGCGAGACACGGACTTCTTGTCATGGGAATAGCGACAATGATATACAGCATACTTACTCTGTACCAGGCAAAGGACATTCGAAGAATTACATCCATGATTGCACTTTTTCACAACGGTGCGATAGGAGTCTTTCTCTGGCTGAACACTTCAGATGAAGTATTCTATCTTGCCCTTACCAGTCTTGTAGTCATCAAGACTCTGATATTCAGCAGTATGGGAATTCTCCGTCTGGATATTTCAAGCAGATTCCTGAGCGAGATCAGTCCGAGCGAGGGAGTCAGTTCTGTATCCAGAATTCTTTTCCTCTCTTCGGTGTTCATGGCATTTGCCCTTCCTGTATCGCCAATGTTTCTTTCGGATATGATGGCACTGAAAAATGCGGTGAAACATTCCTATTACTGGTACACTCTCGTTCCAGGTCTGGGAATCTGCTTCTTTGCAATCACACTGTACAAGATTCTTCCGGTAATGAATATTGAATCGAGAGGATTCAGACCGGAGACCAGAACCAAAATAACTGTCAGAGCCATCCTGGCAGGAGCAGTCTTCCTTCTGGCCTTTCTTCTTTCTATGTTCGGTTTTTATATGTTCGCTTACAAGGGGCTCGGAAATGTCTGAAACGCTGAAATTCAGAAAATACACTGGGGCATTCAGGAAGAATTCCGACGGCAGGACTGTTCTTTTTGAGCAGAATGCAGCATCGGTTTCAATGAAGGAAGCGGAAAAATTCAGTCTGGAAGACTCTCTCAGAGATCCGGAAATTCCTCTTCCTGTTCTCAGACACAGTTTCGGCACCTCCGGTTCTGAAGAGGACTACAGCATACTGGATAATTACAGAAGCATGAACGACAGGGAGAGGGAGCTCGCAGTCTGCATAAATTCAGACGGGACACTGAAGAACCTGGACTATCATCAATTGCGGATTCCGGTAGACAGCAGAAGCTATTCGCATCCTGTAGGACCGATCCATGCAGGAATCATTGAACCGGGACATTTCCGGTTTTATGTGACTGGTGAATATATACAGATGCTCCATATCAGACTGGGATATCAGAAAAGAAATCTATATCGGTTCCTGAAAAACCGGTCTGCACTTCAGGTTATGCCTGTCATCGAAGCCGCAGCAAGCGACTCCACTGTATCCTATGCGACAGCCGGTGCAGAAATATTTGAACAGTCTGCAGGAATCAGCATTTCTCAGGATATGAACCTCTTCAGAAAGGTTCTTCTGGAAGTGGAAAGAATTGCAATCCATGTGGGAGACATCGGTGCAATTGCAGGAGACATCGGCTGGTATCCTCTTCTGGGGATCTGTGCCACAGACAGAGGGATTCCTCTGGGCGTGATGGAATCTCTGACAGGTTCCCGTTTCGGAAAATCTGCCATTTTTCCGGGACAGATGAAGATAAACAGGAATCTGACCAAGGATGATCTGCAGAGACTTTCAGGCAGAGTAAAAGAAGTGTACGACAGGGTATCCAGAGAGATAAGAAGGACTCTTCTTTCCACTACGGTCAGAGAAAGGCTTCATGACTGTGGACTGATTTCCAAGACTCAGGTATATGAAAACGGCTTCATCGGAATGGCCGCGAGATGCACTGGGGCAGTTCAGGATCTCCGTCTTTCTCAGAAGATCTATACGGAAACCGGACTCACTCTATGGAATGAAGAACATTCTGACCAGCTGACAGGCGATGCCTGGTCAAGACTTTATCTCCGATATGTGGAATTTCAGAACAGCTGTGAATGGCTGATGAAAGTCATTCCGTCTCTGAATGTAAATATTTCTCCCGAAGAGGGATTCAGTATTCTGAAAAGGAAAGATTTTCAGCCGGGACTTTATTTTTCCAGCGTTGAGGGCTGGAGAGGCCCCGTGCTCATGGCATTGGAAATCTCAAAAGAAGGAAAAGTTCTGGACAGTTATATTCGGGACCCTTCCGTTCTGAACTGGCATGCACTCGAACTTGCTGTCAGAGGCGAACTGATAGGAGATTTTCCATTGAACAATAAATCATTTAATCTGAGTTATATAGGAGTGGATCTGTAATGGGACTTCTGGAACTTAAGAATCTTTTTTCAAAACATGATACGATGGATCTGGACAAGGCATCTCCGGTGAATAAAAATGCCAGGGGGATTCCTGTGCCTGTAAAGAGCGGCTGTTCTGCCTGCAGAGACTGCGAGAATTTATGCCCGACCAAAGCGGTCAGAATCATTTCAGAAAACAGGATAGAATTTAATTACGGGTCATGTCTGCAGTGCGGAATCTGCACTGAGGTCTGCAGTGACAGTGTACTGAAAAATTCAGGATTCAATTATGTATTCGCTCTGAACAGAGATGATCTCACAGTCTGTTTTACTGAGGGAGAATTCACTCCAGCGGAATCAGAGATACCGGATAATGTAAAAATATTCAGAGAACTTTCAGGAAAAAGAGGCTTCAATTACAGGGAAGTGGCTGCATCAGGAAACAATGCAGTCGAATGTGAACTGAATGCAAGTTTCAACAGTGTATTCGACAGTGAAGGACATCAGTTCAGAAGTGTAGCCTCGCCTAAACATGCAGACGCAGTCGTTTACAGCGGTCCTGTGGGCATCAATATGCAGGGACCGCTTCAGACAGCGTGGGACTGCATACCTGAACCGAAGGCACTGATCGCTGCAGGAACGGAGGCTGTTTCAGGAGGCGTTTTTGAAAAAGGAAAAACGCCCAAGGAGCCGGATCTTTTCATCGGAGGAGACCCGCCCAGACCGGATGTAATGATCAA
>DAORDI010000217.1:0-9900 GCA_035345895.1 Leptospiraceae bacterium | reverse complement strand
AACGGAAGATGCGGATATTTATGAATTTCCCCGCCGACTTTATTATTTTTATGGAAATCGCAATCTTTCAGATCAGGAAGTTTACTGGAACAGGGCAGTTCCGGAAGCTTTGTATATTGCTGCTGTCAGAAAAGAGAAGGTGTTTTTTTACGAATACAGTGCAGATACAAAATTCAACTTGAAACTTAAAGAAGAATTCCCTTCAGAAGGCATGGACAGAAGACTGAAAAAAGAGTACAGCAAAGTCATTGTGCTGAATTCAGTTTTTGACGGAGCTTTACGCATTATTGTTCCGGCTGGAGCAGGTCTGAAGCATTCCTATCTGATGGAGTGGGATCAGTATTCGTGGAAAGAGAAGACAGAAGAAGCGTCGCTGATCGCAAGGATCATCGTGCCTGCGGGCGGAGTTCTGCTGGACATTATTACTTTTCCGATTCAGTTTGTTGTCGGATGGACAATCGCTCTTCTATATTTGTCTTCAAAAAAATAATCTGAATGCACGTTTTATGAAAACACTGCCCGGCGGAACAGATTCATAAAAAATTGGTTTCCGGCAGTTTGGCCTCTCTGCTTCTTTTGGGAGAGATGAGCGATCAGAATATTATAAAATTTATTAATATATATTTTTTTGAATATTCAGGGGATGCTGCGCAGTAAAATCTGACTGGACAGTGCGGTGCAATCGGATAGGACTGAACGGCTGTACCGTCAGTCCGGCATCTGAATTCCCTTAAACTTGAAAGCAGGTGTTTTTCAGTAACAGGCTCTGCGGAATATTGGACAAACCGAAAAACTCCAGTTGACTGAATGAAATCAGTACCTGTTAAAAAAACTCTGCTGATATTTGAAATTCAGTGAACATTTCACCTTCTTAAGGAAGCAAACTATGGCTATTTCTTTCGCTGATCTGTATAAGTAGACAGATTGAAGAGTATTCTTATACTGAAATTGCTATTTTTAGTCAGCAGTGAAAATGCATTTGCAGCACCTTTGCCAATTAGATAAGAAATATGGAAATACTGCAGACTAAGAGAATAAGTATATGTCAGAAAATCAGTAAGGAATGCAAATTATGAATTTATGCAAGGAAATCCAGGGTGAGGACAATCCCCGGCAGTTTAGTATGCACACATACTGTCAATTATAATGCAGTATTCTTTTTGACGATCAGAATCAGTAAAAAATGATTAAAAAATCTTTACTGATTAAAAAAAATATTTGACATTCATCAAAAGTTTCTAACATTGTTTCCAGTGCAGAAATGCATAATTGAAAGGAGTTTCAAATGAAAAATAAGATTTACAGTGCAGTATTGGCGTTGGCAGTTTTCACTTTCTCTTCCACAGGTCTTTCAGCAGGGCCTCTTTCCGGAATGTGCATCGGACTCATCCATGGTATTTTGGGCTTCGATGATACAAACGGTCTCGCAAACGGTCTGGTGAAATACTGGGGCGGTCTGGACGGATATCTGAGAAATCAGGGTGCAAAGGTTACTACTCCCGGAAGTTCAGCAACAAATGATATTCCAACGAGATCAAGCCAGATAAAGACTCAGCTGGATACTTTTATGGCGGCAAATGGATGTTCAAAAATTCATTTGGTCGGACATTCTCAGGGAGGACTTGTAAGCCGTTACATAGTCAAAAACCTTGGGTATGCTTCGAAGACAGCAACTGTGACAACAGTTGATTCTCTGCATAAAGGTGCACCTATGGCAGATATCGTTCTGGCGGTCATTCCGAGCTGGATGCAGCCTTTTGTAAACAGTGCTCTCGGCCTGCTTGCAAAACTTGTATACCGTGACGGACGTCCTCAGGATGCAATTGCAATGGGAAAATCGCTGACAGTAAGTTATGTTCAGAATGTTTTTAATCCAAGCACGCCTAATGTGACTGGAGTAAAATACTATTCTTACGGAAATAAAATGGCATGGGCAGATCCCGTACAGCATCCGATTATGGCGCTTACTTACCCGATTACATGGGCAGGCGGGCTGTATTACGGACTTGGCGGCGACAATGACGGTGTTGTTCCATATACTTCTCAGGCTTGGGGAACATGGAAAGGCAGTGCTTCTTCTTATTGGTTTGCTACAGGAATTGACCACCTTCAGGCTACCAATCTTGAGTGGAGCGGTCAGACTTATTTTGATGTTCAAGGCTGGTATTTAGCAATAGCCAACAACGCAAAAGCAGGTCTTTAATCTCTTCTTGGGCAGGTGTAAAAGCCTGCCCTTTTAAACTAATTATCGAGGTAACAATGCAAAAGAAGCATATTTATATTTTAGCAGGAATTCTTGTCGCTGCAGTGGCGGCTTTTTTTATTTTTTCCGGCAACAGCGGAAAAAAAGGAGGCAAGAAAAATGATATGAGCACAAATGATCAGAATCTTTATCCTTTGGGCGACCCTGGTTCAGTTTTTACTGAAGCCACATCTGCAATACAGAGCAGCGGAGGTGCATTGAATTATAATGATCTGATGACCGGCCTTAAATCAGGAAAGATAAATTTCGTCTGGGAACTTTGGGCGATGAGAAGAAACTGTCCGGAGAATTACACCGGTGATCAGTGCGACAGTGCAATCCTTGAATACATCGAAAAAAACTACAATTCTCCTGAAAAAGAAAATTTGAAACAGCTCTTCTCTAAGTATTTTAAATTTGAAAAAGAAATGAAGCAGAATGAAATGCCGAAGGATCTCAGTTTTGAAGAAAGATATGATCTTATTAAGAAAAAGAGAAAGGAAATCCTCGGTGAAGAGGATGCATCTTTGGTATTCGGAATGGAAGAATCTCAGGTCGGTTTTGTAGAAGCTACGAAGAATTTCAATTCTCTGAACAAAAAGCTTTCCGGAGACGACAGGGTTAAGAAGTTTGAAGATCTGAAAAAGAAAACTTACGGACAGTACTATGATGCGATTACCAGCCGTGAGGAAAAGTTTGAAAACTATCAGGTAGAACTGAATCTCAGAGAATCTGAACTGGGAGGTCTGAAAGGGGATGACAAGGATAAAAAACTCAGATCTATTCAGGAAAAATATTTCGGCAAAGAAGGTGCTGACAGAATTGCAAAGATGAATGAAGAGAATCTGGCAATGGAAAAGAAAATTGCCGACTATGAGAAACAGGAAAAGGAATTTCTCTCACAGAACAGCAGTCTCGGCGATAAAGAAAAAAAAGAAAAACTCGATGCACTCAGAGTAAAGGCTTTAGGGCAGGAAGAAGCAGACAGTTATGCTTCCAGAAAAGAATTTGAAAGACTGTCGAAAGAATATAAGCAGTAAGAAAAAGGCCTGTAAAACAGGCCTTTTTTCACTAAATTGTTTTTTTGCGGAAAAGAATCAAAAAAAGCTAGGCAAATATTTACATAAGCGTATGATGACTTCGCAAAGCTTTATGGAACGTTCCTGATGGAAGAAGCAGAATATAAACGAAGTAGAGAAAACATTCTAAAAATTGGTTTTAATACGCTTCATGAAATCGAAGAGAAAGTGAAAGCGTTCCGAATCATGAATCAGAATGCAGCTAAGAAAAGATTCATCATCAGCCGTGAAAATATCAGGGACAACAGCAACAAAATCATTCTTCCAAAGGCAGCAGAGATAGATATTTCCGCTACCATGCTCCTCAGAAGAAAGTTCAAGGCTGAGAACGTATTCAAAATTTTCCAGCCGGATGAAGGCATTGTCATTATTTCCGATATGACTACGATGGAAGGCGTGACACTCACTATGGATATTGTCACTCAGATTATGAATCTGGGCGGCGGTGCATACGAAGGATTCATAGACAGAGTGGACAGTTTTACTGATTTCATAAACCATTTAAAAAAGGCTCTTTTCCCAAAAATGATCATTATCGGATATATTCCGAAAGAAAAGATTCAGACTGAGATTATTAATTTCGTAAGAGTCAAGAGAATAGACAACTATCTCCGTGCCATGGAAGTCACTCACAGCGTGTTCAAGCCTGTGGGTTATTTCCCCAGGATCAAGCAGATTGCGATTACTGACGATCCAAGAAGCTGGGGAAGGTTCGTAGTGGATATTATTCGGGAATATACTAAACCTTATCTCACCGAACAGATCTGAGACTATTTCATATCTTCCGTGCTGAACTGAATTCTTCGAGTTTCCCCTTGGATTTCGTGCAGTTCCAGGCTGATTTCCAGTTTCCTTCCAGTTTCATGAAATCTGACAGTTCCGAAATTTGCTTTCTGAGTGAAGTCTCCTATCCGGTCAGGATGAAAAGGTTCAGTCACCTTGAATTCCATTATTTTATTCAGAGGGCTTGTCGTAAGTTCATACATAAGCGGAAGGCCTTTTTCCTGAATCTTATGGTATTCCCCAATATGCCTGTCACCGCTGATGATGATAAAATTCTTTACTGAATGTTTTCTCAGGAGACTGTAAAAATTCTCTTTTTCCAGAGGAAAATTTCCCCATTTTTCGAACTTATGGTAATCATTATGAAACTGAATGCTCGATATCAGAAGCCTCACATCTGCAGGTTTTTGAATCTCTGATTCCAGCCACTCCCACTGCTCGCGGCCTAAAAGCGTTGCCTCCGGGTCATAATTTGCAATATAATTTGGACTTTTATTAAATGAAAACCATCCTGTTTTCAAAGGAGATCTGAAGTATCTTGTATCAAGCAGAATGATTTGAATTTTTCTTTTGCCATAGTTCAGAATCCTGGAATCGTAGACTCCGTTTCTTTTCCTTCGAGCGGAGTTTTTCGGCTCATCGGTAAATTCAAAAAAAATTTCCTTGGAAAGATCCTTTTCGCTGTACTCTGAACCTGAATCATTTAATCCGTAATCATGATCATCCCAGGTGTAAAGAATTTCACTCTTCTTTTTAAGACTGATAAAATCAGGATGATTTTTGACTTTTGCATACTCTTTTCTTTTTTCAGCCGCCTTTTCGCTGTCCTTGTAAATATTGTCCCCGAGCATAATGAATACATCCGGATTTTCCTTAAGGATGTCCTTCCAGAAATCCTGAGGCATATCCTGATCTATGCAGGACCCGAAGCTGACTACAAGATCTTTTGAGGAAATAGGCATCCATAGAATCAGAAGTACATACAGAAAAAATTTCATTCGTCCTCCGAGTCTTCCTGAACCTTGTCATCCTTGTACTTGCTCTGTTCCCCAAGAATTTTCTGGGCCTCATTTCTGTAGTCTTTTGCTCTGTCGGTAATTGTATTCGCAGGATATTTTTCTATGACTGAATTGAATGCAGAAACAGATTCCTTGTATTTTTTCAGTTCATAAAGAATGATTCCTTTTCTGTATTCAGATGCCTGATCAAGGGATGGATTCGGGTTCAGAATCACTTCATTGATGAAATGAAGAGACCGATCATAATTGCGCAGATGATAGTAGGCTTCTGAAATATAGTAAAGAACTCTTTCTTTCTGAAGAGAATCGGATGTTTTTTCCAGGGCCCGGGTAAAATTCCTGACTGCTTCCTGGTATTTTTTTTTATCGAAAAAATATTTTCCTCTCTTGAAAAAATCTCCCAGTTTCGGATCTGTCTCTTTTTTATCCTTGGGTTCATATGGAATTACTTTGTCTTCAGGAAAGGTATACTCTATGAAATTTTCGTAAATATCTCCGGGAGACAGGTCGCGTCCCAGTCCTCTCAGAGTCCTTGTCAGACCGAGCCTCGCGTGAAGATTATTCGAGTCTTCCTGAATGGCAGAGAAGTAGTTTTTCCTAGCCTGATCCAGGTCCTTCTTTTTATAATAGAAATCAGCAATTGCTGCCAACGATTCCGATCTCAGTTTTTTGTCGCTCGAAGTCTTAAGGACACTGTCCAGATGAATTTTCCCTTCTTCTTCCTGGCTCAGTTTCAGAAGAAGCCTGCCCAAATGAAGACTCAGTTTTTCCTTCTGCTCCTTGTTCAGAGAACTGTCCTGATTCAGTTCCCTGTATATGTCAAGGGCAGGGAACCGGTCCTTATTTTTTTCAAGTGCAAGGGCTAGTCCAAAACGTATTCTTGTCCTGTCTTCGGAATTTTGAATATCCTTTGCATACAGTTCAGTAAAAATGGAAAGTGCTTTTTCAATGCTCGGTCTGCTGTTCTGCTTAAGCAGTTCCTCGCCTTCCTTCATCTTTTCGTAGTAAATGCTTTCTGATCCGGAATGAGGAACAGAGACTCCTTTCCTGTCATAAAGATAGTATCCCGCAATGATGAGACCCAGGCTAAGGCTCAGTGCGCCTGCAAGAACCGCATATGTTTTTTTCATAATTTCCCTCTTTTTTCCAGACATCTGTTTGTATAAAAGTCCACTCTTTCCTTGTCGTAGTATTTTTTTAATTCCTGTCCCTGAAAGATCAGCAGGGCAGCTTCATATTCACCTCTGTAGAAAAGGCAGAGGCCTGTGTAAAAAAGGGATTTCAGTCTCAGTTTTTTCCCTTTGCCTCTTTCACTGATTTCCTTGAATTTGAGCTGTGCGGTTCTGTAGTCCCCTTTGATATAGTATTTTGCCATCACTGCATCAAAATCTGCATCAGTATAGACAGTCTTAAGAAGCTCATCCTTAGTTTCGTTCGGATAGATTTTCACTTCTTTCTTCGGTTTCTTTTTTTCATCAGAAGTTTCTTTTTTAAGAGCAGTTTCATCCGTTTTAGGCTTAGTTTCTTCCTTGACCTTGTTTGTTTCATCACCCGGATAAATCTTTACAAAGGATTCATTTTCTTCCAGGCGGAACTCTTCCTTGCCGTTCAGATGTTTTGCGGTCACTGCATAATACATCAGTCTGTTTCTTGTATTTCTAGGTACATTGAATACTGTTTCAGGATGAATGACCTCACCGAGCTTGACTGCCTTGCCTCTTTCGAGTGCTGAACTTAAATTGCGGGGAGATACACTGGATATATATATTGTATATACAGTAAGATTGGGCACTGCACCCGGAGCAGGCGACCAGGTAAAAACGTATGAGTCTGCCTTGAGTTCAAAACTCAGATCCTTTACAAGAAAGTAGGGTTCCTCAGTATGAACGGCGGCAGGAGGAATGACTGAAGGAACAGCAGGCTTTTCTTCAGGTTTCTGTAAAGTCTCTGTCTTTGCAGGGATTTCCTCAGAGTTTTTTCTGTCAGACTTGGTTTCAGACTTCGTTTCCTTTTTTGCTTCCGGAGGATTCTCATGAAGTTTTTCATTTCCGATTTTCACAAAGGATTCTTTGTAAATCAGGGGGACGAACTCTTCATCTCCAGAGGAAACGGCCACCCCGTAATAATGCTCCTGATACAGTCCGGCCGTTTTATCCACATAGGTGGTTTCAGGATGATACAGTTCAATGATTTTCCTTGCTCTCCTGAGTTCTTCCACTGAAGACATAGGTTCATCTGATCTGTATATATGATACATGATTCTTCCTGCTTCTGCATTTTTAGGAGCATCCCAGGTCAGACGGACATACTGATCGTAGGGAAATGCAGTAAGATTCTTTACAAATTTGTCACTGTTTTCTTCAGCAGGAATTTCCACTTTCTGCACCAAGTCACCCACTACAACTGCCGGAACAGCAGTATAATTGACATCAGGAAACATCTGTATGTCCCTTTTCCTGATCCGTTTTACCGCTCCGACTGCATAGTAATAACGTCCCGGTTTCAGATTTATGTCCAGATAAATATTCATTGGCTTCGATTTGGAAAAAGGAAATCTTCCGAGAGAATCAGCAAAATAAAATTTTTCTGCAGAATCTATCGGTTCATTGGATCTTCCTATAATGATTTCACCGTCTTCTTCGGGCTGAACCCATTCCAGTTCCACTGTTCTTTTTTCTGAAATAATTCTGAACTTTATGTCCCGAACTGAGTCGGGAGACAGTTTGGAGAGTTCTGGTTTTGTTTTTTCCTCTGAAAATACAGGAACTGAGACGAAATTTAAAATGGCAGGAAGGATAATGGAAAAAAATCTGATTTTCATACTGAATTAGACCATTTTAACTAATGTAAGTATCGACAAAATCAGCCTGTAAATCCAGATTGTACGATAAAAACTAAAGTTGTCGGTCATTTCCGAACGACTCAGTTAGGAAGGGAAATTCAATGAGTATTTATACTCCTGATATGGAATACTTTGAAGACATCAAGTATCAGGAATTCCTGCTGACAAGCAAAAGAAAGGCAATTTGCCCGCCTGAAAAAATTTTTCAGGAAATCCGATACCGATGGAAGGATGCGAGAAATATCGTAGATTTTGGAATGGGTCTGGGATTTTTCACGCCTTTTATCCGTCAGAGGATGCATAAGGATGCCTGGCTTTGGGGAGTGGAATGTCAGCAGGACCTGATTGATCTGATTCTTAAGAAAAAAGTAGATCAGAATATTACGAATTTTTCTGCCGTTTTTCTCGAAAAGACAGAACATCCTCTTCTGCCTCAGTGGATTCCGCATCCTGATCTCATTTTCGCATCTCTCAGTCTTTCCACGTTTGCCAATCCTGGTCTTGCGATGGACGGGCTTGTCCGATCCATGAATGACGGAGGCACACTGGTCATCATAGACTGGGCAAAGACAGATCATCCGAGCGGTCCTCAGCTGAAAGATAAAGTTTCTGCAGAAAAAATGAAATATCTTGCAGAACTCTATGATCTTGAGGTTGTCAATTATTTTTCCATTACGGAATTCTTTTACGGTCTTGAAGTGAAACCCAGTCCTGATTTCAAATTTAAGTTTTACGATTACCGTGACTGATGCTGAAGGCTCATTCTCCTTTATTGCTCTTTACTGCAGTGATATTTATATCTCAAAAAAATTCTATGAAGAAACATTTTCATTAAGTTTTAATGAAGAAAAGCACGGTGAGGGTCCGATGCATTTCTGCGCTTCTCTTGGGCAGTCGGTTCTTGAGCTTTATCCTGCGGGAAAATGGAACAGCTCAGGAATTTCATTCGGACTGAAACTTTCCGGTTCCGGCAGAATTCAGCGTTTTACAGATCCTGACGGAAATACTGTTTTTGCAGAAATCTGATTTTTTTTCTGCAGATAAACAGAAAACATTGGAACCTTATCTGAAAAACAGGGTCACACTGACAAATTCGGAAGAACCCGTAGAACCGGGAACTTCCAAGGGTTTTTGTAAAATGGAGGAAACCTTATGAAAAAATTTCTGATTCTGGCACTGGTATTCGGTTCGGTATTCGGTCTTTTAAACTGCGGCGGCTGGCATAAATCGCCTGAAAAAAGGGCAGAGTGGGTTGTAAAGAAAATATCCAGTGAGCTTGATCTGAACGATTCTCAGAAAAAAGAACTTGAAAGAATGAAAGGTGAGTATCTTGCCAAGAGAAAAGAACTGAAAATGGAAATTTCAGAGACTGACATTGCTGATTTTCAGGCAATTGTAAAAAAAGACAAGCTTGATGATGCGAAGTTTGACAAGATGATTGATGAAAAATTCAGCAAAAGAAACGAGATGAGAAAGTTTCTGCAGAAGAAGTTTTCTGAGTTCCATGCAATTCTGGATGCAAAGCAGAAGGAAAAACTTTCGGAAAAACTCGGTAAAATGATGAGAAAGCATCATCATGAAATCCACTGAGTTTGCTCAAATCATATCTGAAACAAAGGCAGTTGTCCTCTCTGCGGTACAAAAACACCTCGCAGAGAGGTTTTCTCATTCTGCAGACGATGTAGTGCAGGAAGTCTACCTGCGTGCATATTCTTCCCTTGTCAAAGGAAGTTTCAGAAATGATTCCAAATTCTCGACATATATATATACAATTGCAAAAAATGAATCTCTTCGGATGAATGACAGACTGATCCGTGAAGAAAAAAAAATGGAAAAACTGAAGTCTGAACGTTCCGAAGAGGCTGAGAGTTCAGGATCATTTTTCTGGGATATAAAAAAATATATGGAAAAAATCCCCAGACTTTATTCAGATGT
>DAORDI010000216.1:0-9994 GCA_035345895.1 Leptospiraceae bacterium | reverse complement strand
TGATTTTTGTACAAGTAATTTACTTCCTTTATGTTGGTTTTTGAGACCAGTTCTAGAAATTTGTGTATTGATATGCAATAATGGGATATCCTATATGTATGATGTAATTTTCACAAAGTATCTGGGAGATCCAGCATTAAAGAAATAATTTTTTTGCTTTGAAATTCCGGGGAATCGGAAAATCTGCAAATGAGGAGAGAAAGAATGAAGAATGTTGTGATTACCGGATGTTCCTCCGGAGTGGGTCTCGGTCTGGTCAAAAAATTTGCTTCCAGGGACGGTTACAAGGTTCATGCTGCAGTGAGAAAAATTACTGAGGAACTGAAGAAAGAGCTTCTGCAGAATTCTGAAGACAGGGTTGTTCTGCACAGGATGGATGTATGCGACACTGAAGCTGTAAGACAGACAGTTGATTCCATCATTAAAAATGACGGTAAAATAGATATTTTGGTGAACAATGCAGGTTATTCCCAGTTCGGATGCGTGGAGATGCTTTCGATGGATGAGGTGCAGGCACAGTTCAATACAAATCTTTACGGTGTCATCAGAACTTCCCAGGCCGTGCTCCCTTCCATGAGAAAAAATAAATGGGGAAGGATCATCAATGTCAGTTCCATCGGCGGAATATACGGACAGCCGTTCAACGATATCTACTGTGCAAGCAAGTTCGCACTCGAAGGTCTTTCGATGAGCATGGCATCTCTTTACAGACAGTTCGGAATCAGAGTTGTGCTCATTGAGCCGGGGGCAATTCGTACCTCATTTGTTCAGAATGCTGTGCGTCCGGATATATCGTCTCTGGATTCGGAATTTCTTCCTTATCTGAATTCTCTTCTGAAAACTTATGAATCAATGTTTCAGGATGCTTCCAGGTCGCAGACTTCCGAAGAAGTTGCAGAATACATTGTCGCAGCTGCAGAACAGGATGATCCTGATTTCCGTATTCAGACGAACCCTGCCACTAAGGGAATTTATGAAATGATATTGAAAGATCCATCCGGCAGAACAGAGACTGAAATGAGTGAGAGAGTATTTTTCTCGAATCTCCCGGCAAAAAAAACTGACTGATACAGTGAACAGATCGGGACAGATCTGTCTGCATCAGGCATTTTCGGTCAGCCTGAGAATACTTGAATATCAAACTGTATCGCTTTTTTTATTCTGACCGAAATTTCTCTAATTTAGAATCATTCACGTCTCCTGCAGAAGAATTTTCCTTGCAAGAAATTACGCTGCACTTAGTAAGTAAAAAGAGACAGAACTGGCTGAATACTTTATATGAGATTCACTTAAATTCCTGTTGCGGAGAGAAAGATGTCAAATGTGAAAGTGGAGATTACTGAAATCAATAAAAGGAAGATAGCATTTCTTTATCTGGACAATGCCCAGACAAAGAATTCCATGACTTGGGAAATGGGACTTGCATTCCGGTCTGAAATTGAAAAGCTGAAAAATTCAAAAGACATCAGCTGTCTGATTATCACCGGGAAAAATCATATTTTTTCGTCAGGCGGAGATCTCGGACTTCTGGCTTCTTTTAAATCCAAAACGTTTGAAGAAAACAAACGTGATATGTTTGTATTTTATAATAATTTTCTTTCTGTCAGAACTCTCCCTTTTCCTGTCATCGCTGCGGTAAACGGACATGCAATGGGTGCAGCCCTTTCTCTTGCTTTTGCCTGTGATATCAGAGTCTTTTCTCAGAATTCCAAGTATTCCTTCAATTTTGTCAAACTTGGCATACATCCTGGTATGGGATCTTCCTATATTACTTCGGAGCTTTTTGGAAAAGACAAGTCAAACTATCTGCTGATGATGGCGGATTCAATGACAGGAGAAGAAGCTCATGAACAGGGTTTTTGTCATGATGCAGTGGCAATGGATGATGTTCTGAAAAGAGCAATGGAATTTGCAATTACCGTCGGCGAAAGTTCTCCTATCGCTCTTCGACTTCTCAAGCAGACTGTTTACGACAATGAGGCTCTTGAAAAGGCCCTTATAAGAGAGGCAGATGCTCAGGCTCAGTGCTTTAGGACTGCAGATTTTGCAGAAAGCATCACGGCAATTACGGAAAAAAGAAAACCTTTCTTTAAAGGAGAGTAATGTCCCTTAAAAAGGAATCTGGAATTGTCATTTCTGTACGGCCATCCGGAGATTCCGATTCTTTTCTGGACCTGCTGACTGAAAAAGGAAGCAGGCTTCATCTGATTTACAAAGGAATCCGAAAAAGCAGAAAAAGAAACCTGCTGGCAGCTGAGCTGGGTTCAAAAATACAGGCAGACTACTATGAATCTCAGGGCAGGCAGTTTTATCATATCAAGGAAGCCAGTCTGATTGAAAGATATGATAATCTGAAAAAAGATTATCTTGGATACTTAGTGCTGAACAGTATCTTCGAAATACTGACAGCCCTATATCCAAAAGGCGAGACTGACGAAAAGATATTTCAGTTTCTGTCCGCTGTTCTTTCCAAATTTAATGAATCCGGCATTCATTCGATAGGAATCCTGTCGTTCAAGACAAGGCTTCTGCACCTTTTGGGATATCTTCCTTCAATGTTTGTATGTCAGAACTGCGGGGCAGATCTTTTTGAGTTTCAGGAAGTTTTTTTAGACAGGTACCAATTCGGAATATCCTGTCCTGAATGCAATCCTGAGAAAAATGAACCGACTGCAGTATTAAAACTGTATCACAGAATACTCAAAACAAACTATGAGACTCTGCTTTCCCTGGATATTCAGCTTAGAACAGTTTCGAGAGCTGATCTTATCCTGAATCAGTACATCAATTCGATTTCCCACAGGGAATTAAAAAGTCTTGAACTGCTTTACTCCAGTCTGAGGGAGCAAAAATTGGACGTATGAAGGAAACGGAAACGATCAAAAACAGAGTGCTTTCGGAGCTGGAAGATGCTTTTTCCATTTATATTTCCGAAGACAGACCTGAACTGAAAGGATCAGATTTCAGGATCAGGCTGGAGTATTCCAGAAATGAAAAGTTCGGAGACTATTCAAGTTCAGCGGCTCTTGAAAACAAGAATCTGCTGGGAAATCCTGTTCATGCAGCGGAAGCAATTGTAAAACGTCTGAAGAACCGTTCATTTTTTTCAGATGTAAATTTCACTCCTCCCGGATTCATCAATTTCCGAATTTCAGAAACAGCACTCTCCGAGTACCTCAAAGGGATTCTTCAGAATGAGGATTTCCGATTTCCCAAAACCGGAAATCCGGAAAAGATTATTTTTGAATTTGTAAGTGCGAATCCTACCGGTCCTCTGAATATTGTTTCTGCCCGTGCAGGTGCAGCAGGGGATTCCATCTGCAGTCTGCTGGAAAGAATCGGTCACAGTGTTCAGAGAGAATTTTATGTAAACGACTATGGAAACCAGGTTTTCCTTCTGGGTGTTTCCTGTGTGCTCCGCCTTCTGGAATGGAAGAAAGGGGCGGTGATCAAATTTCAGGAAAAGGATGACGGAAGATCGATCGAGGAACTTCTGAATTCCGGCACAATGCCTTCCGAAGCATATCGAGGCGAGTACATTGCAGATATTGCTAAGTATGCTTACAGTAAAAATGAAAAGGAAATAGAGGCTTTCCTTTCTCAGAACAGACTGATGGATCTGGCTGAAAAGTATTCCCGCTGGGCTGTCGAATACAACCTCTCTCTTCAGAAACAGGATCTGGAAAATTTCGGCATCCGGTTTGATCAGTTCTTTTCAGAAAGAACGCTTCACGAGTCAGGCAAGGTTCTTTCTGTTCTGAAGGGCCTGGAAGAAAAAAACGTCATTTATATGGAGGACGGAAAAAAGGTTTTTGCGTCCACAAAATACGGGGATGACAAGGACAGGGTTGTTCTGAGGGAAGACGGAAGACCGACATACCTTCTGGCAGATATTGCATATCATAAGAGCAAGATGGACAGAGGATTCAAAAAAATGCTCAATATCTGGGGTCCTGATCATCATGGTTACATTGCCAGACTTCATGGTGCCGTGCAGGCTCTCGGTTATCCTGACGAGGCATTCCGCGTGCTGATTGCTCAGCAGGTCAATCTCCTGTCGAAGGGTGAAGTTGTGAAGATGAGCAAGAGACTCGGCAGGTTTCAGACAATGAAGGATCTGACCGAGTTTCTGGGAAAGGACAGCAGGGATCTTGGACGGTATTTTTTTGTGCTCCGTGCTCTTGAGACTCATCTGGACTTTGACCTGGATCTGGCAAAGGAAGAGTCTGACAAAAATCCAGTCTACTATCTTCAGTACGCTCATGCAAGAATCCGTTCCATCTTCAGAACTGCGGAAACAGAGGGAGACTTTGAAAGCTTTCAGAGCCTGAAAAAAACTGAAGAGAGAGAGAGACTGATGTTCTGGTGCGCAAGATTTCCTGAAGAAGTTTACGATGCTGCTCAGTCAATGGAACCTCACAGACTCTGTGTGTATCTTCAGAATCTGGCAAAGACCTTTTCCAAATTTTATATTGCAAAAGATAATAAGATTATTGAGAAAAATGACACTGAGAAGAGGGGACTTGCATTTCTCTGTTCGGTCACTGCAATGTGTCTGAAGGAAGGTCTGGCAATACTGGGTATCTCTGCTCCTGAAATAATGGAAAGGCAGGTTCAGGAATGAGTCTGAATATTTTCATTTTTTCCACAGGAACAGAACTGACTGCCGGAAAGAGCACAGATACGAATTCAGGATGGCTTGCAAATGAACTTCTCGGACTGGGATACAGAACCAGACGTTTTTCCATTCTTCCGGACAGTGCAGAAGAGATCAGGGATGAAATTCTGAGATGCTCCGAGACGGAAGGGGAGAACCTGATTCTGATGACAGGAGGACTTGGGCCTACCGAGGACGATTATACTCTGGAAGTTGTCATCGGCATAACCGGTAAAAAGGCAGTTGTATATGAACCTGCGTATGAGAAGCTGAAAATCATTGCAGAAGGCCGCGGAATTGAGTTTCAGGATATATTTCCTGTTTCACAGAGGCAGACTATGTATCCTGCAGGCGCCTCAGTCATTCATAACGAAATCGGAATTGCTCCTGGGTTTCTTGTAAGGATCAATGACCATTCCAGACTTGCAGCTTTTCCCGGAGTGCCCAGGGAAATGAAGGCTATGTTTACAGATTCTTTCATCCCGCTTCTGAAGAGGGAGTATCAGCCCAGGGACATTTTCTCCTTCTCCAGGATCATCTGGGGAGTAGGGGAAAGTGTTTTTCAGGAAAAATTCATTAAGAATCATCATAATTTAATGGCAGAAAGAAAGGTGGAGTGGGGAGTCGCGGCAAAATCAGGACATATCAAGGTGACATTCAGATCAGAGGACGAGTATTCCGTTGAAAAGCTGAAATCTGCCCTTGAAGAGGAATATTACCCCAGACTGGGAGACGATGTATTTCAGTTTATTCATGATTTTCTGACGAAAAAAAAATATACAGTATCCAGCGCAGAGAGCTGCACCGGAGGACTTTTTTCCAAACTGGTTACGGACAGACCTGGATCCTCCGGATATTTCATCGGATCGATCGTGGGATACCATGATGATGTAAAGATGAAACTGCTGGGACTGAAAAAAGAAACTCTTGAAAAGTTCGGATCTGTAAGTGAAGAAGCTGCTGTTGAAATGTCAGAGGGGGTTCAGTCTCTGATGAACACACATTATTCGGTTGCCATCACAGGAATCGCAGGACCGACGGGCGAAACTCAGTTCAAGAAAATAGGACTCGTCTACATTGCAGTCAAAAGTCATAAGCATCCGGCAGAGGTTCATAAGTATCAGTTGAACGTCGGCCGTGACAATTTCAGGGAATATGTTTCCAACATAGCTCTGTTTCATCTGTACCAAAGACTAAAAAAAGACAGGACCATATACTGATGGCATATCTCTTTTTTCTTCCATTTTTCATTTTTCTGGGCATTCTTCTGAATCCGCTCCAGATGTCTGAACTTCCATCCGTGCATACTTCCTGGTTCTGGGACAAAAAAGAAGAATCAGGAACTCTAAAGGACAAAAGAACCGACGTAAATCCTTTCAAGCTTGTGTCCGGGTACAGACTTGGGGACAGAGTCTATTCTCTTTCATCGCGTCAGGCCGTTTCTGCGGACAAGGAGGAGATTACTGAAGTTCCTTTTTTTGGGAGAGGGTTTTTCAGTTATAAAAAAGTCGGTTCAGAAGTTTCATTTTATTCAATGAACGGAGAACTGCTCTGGCAGAAACCGTACAAAAGTTATCCCTTTTCTCATCCCGCAGGTTCCTTGAATTTTATGGTTTCAGGAGACGGAAATCAGGTGCTTATTGTGGATGAAAACGGAAATCCGGCAGGTTCATCTCAGGCAGACGGCAATTTTCTTTCCGATATCTGTTTTGCTCCTGACGGGCACACCCTTCTTGTTTTTTCAGGAGGTCAGAATTACCTTCTGGACAATTCCGGAAAAATTATCTGGAAAGCAGGAGAGGAAAAGGATGCAGGGTACAGATTCTATAAGAACGGCGCCATCTCAGAAAAAGCAGAACGATTTGCTCTCCATTTCAATGAAGAAAAAAACGGGGAAAGAAAGGACAGAGTGGCGGTTTATGCAAAAACAGGAGAACCTGTTTTTGAACTCGTTTTGGATAAGATTTATCCTTTTAAGATTTCGATGGCTGTTTCGGACTCTGGGCAACTTCTCGTCAACACCAATGACAGGGTGCTTCTCTTTGATCCCAAGGGCATTCCTGTTCACAGGACAGTCAAATCCAAAGAAGAGGCAGTTTATCAGACAGCATTTGAGACAAACGGCACTTTTATAGCCTCATTTCAGAATATGCTTCTTTTCCTGAACAGAAAAGGCGAGGTTTATTTTCAGAAGAACAGTCCTGAACCGGTCAGAATCTTCAAGAACAGAGATCCTTCAGTCATCTTTCTGGAATCGCCCTCTCATCTGGAATCGATGACATTTTACTGATCTTGGATTAAAGTAAATGAGATATACTGTCAAAATACATACAATGGATGCAGTGCAAGTACAGAGAAGTATGTCATTCTGCTGAGATGAATCTTCCGTATTTATGCAGAATGACAGGAAAATGCTGTACCGGCAAAATTGTAAGCCTGACACCATTCGATATATTCCGTATTGCAAGGGAGCAGGATAAGAATCCTTCTGTTCTGTTTCAGGAAAAGACTCTTGCTTACCGAATCGATCTGGGAACTTTTTGGATGGTTCCAGTCATTGCTCTCAGAAAAAATGCAGAATGCCGTTTCCTTGCGGATGACAGATCCTGCAACATTTACAGTGCAAGGCCTTTTGCCTGCCGTCTTTTTCCTCTCAAGTTTGATCCGTCACTGAAGAATTTTTACAGAAGCACAGGAGCAGAAGCAGTCTGCATAGAATGCATCTCAGACGGTCATTCAGTGGAGGAGGAGAAATATCTGTCTGATTCAGGTGCGGGAAAGATGCAGGAAGAGTATCTGCTTACGAATGAACTGATCAGTCGGATCTCCCTGTCCGGTTTCAATATACAGGAAATAAAAAAGAAGAAAAAAAAGCAGAAAATCTTTTTTGCTCTTCAGTCTCTTATGTACGAGACCTATCCTCAAAACAATGAGGAATCATATCCTTTTGAAAAGATGAAAAAGGAGGCGGAGAAAATGATGTCTGAGTACGGGGGTGAAGATGAACTGTTTTAGTTTTCCCGGAATCTGTTCTTCTCGGTCTCTTCTGAAAAATTCTCTTCCGGCTGCGGAAGTCTTTCTGTATTATGCTCTCCTGTTTTTGCTTATTCTGCAGTCTTCCTGCATATTCGGACAGATCCCTATGCCGCTTCAGAGACATATTGAAAAAGTTCATACTGATCAAAAAATAATGATTCCATATCTTTTTTACATGCCGAAGGAATATTTTTCAGACAGATATGAGAAAAGACCTCTGGTTCTTTTTCTGCACGGCAAGGGGGAAAGAGGAAAGGATCTGAATCTTCTGAAAAGACAGGGACTTCCTAAAATGATCGATTCCGGAAAGGATTTTCCTTTTTTTATGATATCCCCGCAGATCACTGAAGACAGAAATGAATGGCCTGCAGAAATAATTCATGATATTGTAATGAAAATTGCGGATGAATATCCGGTGGACAGAAACAGGATTTATGTAACGGGGATAAGTATGGGAGGATTCGGAACTTGGGAAATCGGGGCAAAATTCCCGGATACATTCGCAGCGGCAGCTCCTGTATGCGGCTGGGGTTCTGCTTCAAAGGTCTGCAGAATGAAGGACATTCCTGTATGGACTTTTCACAATCAGGGAGATGCTGTTGTGCCTGTAAGGGAGACACTCGAAATAGCAGAGAGGCTGGAGCGGTGCGGCGGGAATGTTCAGAAGACAGTGTATCCCAAAAACAGTCATGATGCCTGGACAGAAACCTACAGCAGTCCGGTCTTCATGGAATGGCTTCTTTCTCAGAAAAAAAAGAAAAAAGAAAAAGAGAATATCCAGGGTTTTTCTTCCTCGAATCCTTTGAAGGTTCTGGCAGTCGGAGATTCTCTCGGGGTTTCCTTTGTATGGAGTTTTAATGAAAAATTTAACAAAAATTATAATATTTCTTTTTTGAACAGATCCAAGGTTTCTTCAGGTCTCTGTCATATACAGTTTTACAACTGGCCTGCGGAACTGGAGAAGATCCTTGAAAAGGAAAAGTATCATGTGGGCATAGTGTTCATGGGCGCAAATGATACACAGTCGCTTCTGAAAGAAGACGGAAAGTCTGTTCCTTTCAGGACAGATGAATGGAAGCAGATTTATAAAGAAAGGGTTCTGAAAATGGCGGATGTATTCAGGAAATACAATCTGAAAGTGTACTGGTACGGACTTCCTCCGATGGAACCGAAAAGATATCATTCGGAAGCGATGTTCGTGACTGCCAGAATTGAAGAAGTCTCTCAGGAATCCGGAAAATTTCTGTTCATCCCTTCCACATTTGTGCTCGGAGATAAAAAAGGAAATTTTACAAAGACTATGCTTCTTTCAGGAAGGAATGAAATCATCCGTGCAGACGATGGAATCCATCTGAGTTTCACCGCCGCCAATATGCTCCGCGATCGACTGATCCAGGAAATCTACAAAGACTTCACATTCGTGGAGTAGCGAGCCTCCGAGAGCAGCGAAGCGTCAGCGAAGGAGGCGAGGCTTGCCAGGTTGCGAGCTTCGCGAGCAAGGGTGGAAGCCTCCGAGAGCAGCGCAGCGTCAGCGAAGGAGGCAGCTCGAAGAGCGAGGCTCCCCCCGTTCACCTATCGGTGAACCCAGGCAGGCCTCCCTCCGGTCGCCGGTTGCGAGCTTCGCAGCGGTTTCCAATTTTGCGAGCAAGGGTGGAAGCCTCCGAGAGCAGCGCAGCGTCAGCGAAGGAGTTTAATGGAGCTGTCTTTCTCTTATCGCCCAGCCGATTTCCGTTGATACGACTCCGTCCTTATTTTCCGATACCCCGAGAAATCCTGAATAAAAGAACATTTTTTTCATACTTCCTTTCCGAGGTTTATAATGAAAAGGTATATACGAAATTCCCCCAGGAAAATCGCTGAGCATAGGACCCTCATTTGAGTCCTGTTTTTTCAAATATGGGTTTCGATACATTCTTTTTTCTCCTTTGCTCACAGCTTGAGGAGCCAGGTAGGGAAAAAAATTTATAACCCATCCGTTCATATAACTGGCTGCATAAAAATTTCTCAATTTGCTGAAATCATCCCAGAACTTTAAATCCGGACTGCCCTCACTGGATTCTTTGATTTTCAGTATAATCGGTCTGAGGATTTCTGTCCACCAGCTCAGTCCAAACTGATCCAATTCCTTCACTGTTTCATGCAGATCCTGCCAGTCGGCAGGACTTCCTTCCAGAACTATATAAGGAATTCCGCATATTCCATCTGCTTCAAATTCAAAGTAATCCTGAACTGTATCCAGGACTGCAGTCTGAAAGGCTATGGATTCCAGTCTGCCGGTAGTGGTGAATCTTTTTTTCCCGA